>NZ_JBEYUZ010000044.1:0-26369 GCF_040643755.1 Streptomyces sp. NPDC047079 | reverse complement strand
TCTTTCGGTGGGGGCGGGGTTTTTTTTTGTGGGGTGTGGGGGGGGGGGGGGGGGGGGCCCCCCCCCCCCCCCCCGACCGTTTTGGATGGAGCCGCAGGTCCCGGCAGCCGCAGGTCCCGGCAACGGGACGGGGCTCGGGGGTGTTGCCGCTCGTGCTTCTACGGATGACCGGCAGGCCCGCTGGCGACACCCAGCCGAGCATGTGCGGCGTCGTGACTGTCCGCGCCCGGGAGGCAGCGGTTGCCCGCAGACTTCGCATGTCCGGGCAGACATCAGTGTCGGGTTCCGGGGTTGGGTCGGTGGGAGATCTGGACGCGGTGGTGTCGTCCGCCAGCGATATGCCACTTGTCGGCAGCGTTGAGAACAGGTGCGGCGCCCGCTCCTGACAGCATTCGGCGGCATAGGAACTTCGCAGATCAGACAGGCCGGTGATGAGTCGGCCTGTGGTCCGGAAGGTGCCTCGGGCTGTGGCGTGCGTCGCTGTTGCCGTTCGAGGTAGGCGGCTCGTCGGCAGGCCGACGAACAGAGAGGGCGACGCTGTCCGATACGCATGACCATGACCTTTCGGCAGATCCGGCAGCGTTCCCGGCGCCACTGGCTGGCGGGGTGGCGCTTGCGGTATCTCTTCTGTCGGCAAGCTCTCGAACAGGTCAGCGGCTTGACGCCGAAGCTCGCCTTGGACTGTATGCGCGCTCCGCATTCCTCGCAGTTGACCGTGTTCAGGATCTGCCGGAGCTCGGCCGGGTCGCGGCCAGCGGCGGCGGCAACGCGGGGCCAGGTCGGACTGCCCCGGCGCATGGGCGGTTCTGCGAGTTATTTGCGCAGGTAGGCGGGAGGAAGGTAGTTCGCCTTGGCGAGGCGGGTGATGAACGAGGCGACTCCTTCTCCCTGTCGTGGACGAACCTTGAACGGAAGGCGGGCGACCTCGGTGTCCGGGGCCGACGTCATCCGTCGGTGCCGGGCTGTTTGCGGCGTGAGGCGATGTCGAGGTCGACGGCCAGCAGTCCTGCCTTGGTGATCTTTTCGGTGCCGGTGAGGATGGCGTCGACGGCGGCCCCGCGGAGCTGGTGGGACAGGGTGCCGATCATGCCGCCGGTGCGGGTATGCAGGAACCGGTCCAGGCGGGTGAGGGTGCCGGGCTTGTGCTGGTGCAGCAGGAGGTTCGCCTCCAACTGGGCGACCAGGGCCTTCCATTCCGCGTTGTAGGGGAAGGGGTGGGTGTCCACTGCCGTGAACCGGGCGGCGATCTGGTCGCCGCGGGTGCCGGTCAGGAGGCTGCTGTCCTCGATGTCGATACCCGCGTAGGCGAAGGTCGCCGGGATCCGCTCGGAGAAGTACTTGAGCGTGTCGGACGCGTCGGCTCCGGTGCGGGTCTGCAGCGAGATGTTGTGGATCTCGTCGACGAGGACGAGGCTGGTGCGGGCCTTGGTGCAGACGCCGACCACGGCTTCGGTGAGGTCGGTGATGTTGGAGCTTCGCAGGACGGGGAGGCCGAGGAACCGGGCGAACTCGGCGGCGATCATGCGGGGTGTCGCGGCGGGCGGGACGGTGATGTAGATGACCGGTATGCGCTCGTCCTGCCCGGGGTGCCGGCGACGGTCCTGGAGTTCATGGGACAGGCCGAGCTGGGTCAGAGCGATCGTCTTGCCGGTGTTGGCCGGACCGGTGACGATCAGGCCCCGGCGTGCGCTGATGGCACCGCGGTTGAGGACGGTCAGGCGACGTCCGCAGGTGACGGTGCGGCGGACGGTGGAGGTGGAGACCACCTGGAGACGGGCGTGGTGGTCGAGCCGGTCCTCGTCGTAGTCGTACTTCTCCTCTTTGCTCAGGGCGTCGTACTCGTTCTTCGTCAGCACGGTCATCGTGGTGCTGGTGGCCGACGCGACGAACTGCTGCCAGCCGGGCAGGACGGTCAGGTACTGGCCGAAGTCGTCGTGCGGGCCTCCGTCGGCCATCGTCGTCATGATCTCTTCCAGGGGTCCTCGAACGGGTCGAAGAGCCCCAGCGGGATCACATCGGCCATGGTTTCCTCGTCCTCCGCCGGCTCGTGCGGGGCGGCCTCGTCGGCAGTGATGCCCGAGTCCCGCCGCCGCATCGGCCCGAGTTCGGGGGCGTCGTAGGTGCGGTTGTTGATCCGGATACCGTAGGAGTTGACGGCCCGCCAGGCCGCAGGCAGGAGCTCGATGTAGTCCTGACCGCTGAGCGCGACCGGGACGTAGCCGCAGGCCTCCACCAGGGCGGCGTACTTCTGGTTGGGCGTGAACAGGCGTCCCGGGTGGTCGGGATCACGCAGCCCCTCGTGCGGGCGGTTTTGCCAGCGAAGTTTACCGACCGCAGGAGCTCGTGTACCGACTCTGAACTGCGGCGATTCATAGACTACATGTTCGTGACGATGGGATGGGGTCCTCGCTGTAACTCGACCCTGCGGACCTCGACCCCGGACTGTTGTTGATCACTCTGGGCCAGATATTCGCTGTGTCCGGGGGCCGGGTGTTCGTAGGGTCCGTGCATGACGGACGAGAGTGAGCGGGCAGTGCAAGCGGCCATTGATGGGGAGTTGCGGCTTCTGGATCCTGAGGTGCGTGCTTCTCCGGCCCTCGTTTTGGAGCTTCTGGATCCGGAGTTCACCGAGATCGGAGCGTCTGGTCGCTGGTGGAACGTGGAGTCGATCCTCACGGTGACGAGTGGGGGAACAGTGTCCTCGGAGTCACCGGTCAAGGTCAGCAAGATGTCCGGGACCGTCCTGGCTCCGGGAATCGTTCACCTGACGTACTTCGCCGACCATCAGGGGCGCCGGGCATGGCGGAGCTCCTTGTGGCGCCTGACGGAGACGGGCTGGCGCCTGTACTTTCACCAAGGCACTTTGGCCAGTTGAAGGATGCCTGCCCCGCCGTCGGCGAGGGCGGCAGGAGCACATCTGTCCTCCCGCCGAAAGGCCGCGGGTGGGGCCAAACACTCACTTCCGGAATCAGTGGGATCGGAGGTGAACGTGTGCCGGAAGGCATGGGGTTTCACCAGCCCGAGCCCGGCGCGTTTCCCGGCGCGGCCGAGCATGCGCCGGGCCCCGACCGGCGCCCACGGCTGTCCGGCGCGGGCGCCATGCAGCTGGACCAGGAGCATGCCGTGTCCCGCTCCGCGCGGGTACTCGCTGGTGAGGTACTCGAAGTAGGTGTGCACCATCTCCGGACTGACCCGCTTGATCAGTCCGCCGGTGACCGTGCCGTGCTCGACCTGCCAGGGATGCTTGGTCTTGGCCTCGGCCCGGTTGGGGTTTTCCAGCCGGTGGCAGACATGCAGGTGAGGGCTGCAGCACTCGTTGCAGGCCGCGTTCTCCCGCAGGTGCAGGTCGACCAGGTGCAGCCCGCACAACTCGCCGATCCGAAGCCCGCCGTCGGCCAGCCAGGTCACCACCATCCGGTCCCGGGCCGAGTGCACCGACTCCAGCAGCTTCTCCCTCGCCCCATCGGGCAGCATCTTCGGGTGCCTGCGGTGCGGACCCTTCGGGGCGAGCGGGTTCGCTGGCATCGCCGACTTTACGTGCCCGAGGAACGAGCGGCGACGGTCCACCCGCGACGGCAGCCGTGTGCCGTCGAGCTTCTCACCGAGGTCGACGTTCACGCCGAGGGAGGCTTGGTGCAGGTAGAAGCCCTTCAGACAGGACGCCGCGATCGACAGAGCGGACCGGCCGTAGGGGCGCTTGCCAACCCGCCACGGCTCCCCGAGCGGCATGTGGACCTCGGCGCCGACGATGCCCATGTACCGTTCCAGGTCGCGTAGTTGGACCGTGTCGAAGGCCAGGCACTCGCGCTCCAGCCACCGCAGATGGTCCACCAGGTAGTACGCGTACGTCTTCTGCGTGCCCGAGCCGTCATGGATGCGAAGGAACCGGTCCGCTTCAGCATGGAGCGTGCCCTCCGGCCAGACGATCATCCACGATCTCCGTCCGCCCTTCCGCTCGATCCGCTGGACCCTCAAGTCCCCGACCACAAGGTGCCGTACCACTCGTCCTCCGTACCGACTCCAGAACATGACGAACGTCCTGAACCCGGTCGGTAAACAAGCCCATCACGTCCACGCCACAGGCTCGAACGGACATCACGAACAGCACAAACTACGGTCGGTACAGCGAAGTGGCAGAACCGCAAGCACGACGGTCTGCGCGATCCGGTCCACCCGGGCCGACTGTTCACGCCGAACGAGAAGTACGCCGCGTCGGTGGAGGCCTGCGGCTACGTCCCGGTCGCACTGAGCGGCGACGACCATGTCGAACTCCTGCCCGCGGAATGGCGGGTGGTCAACGACTACGGCATCCGGATCAAGAACCGCACCTACGACAGCCGGTCTCCGGGGCCGATGCGCCGCCAGAACTCCGGGGTCCGGGCGAAACGCGGCCTCTGGGAGGCTCACCGCGATCCGGACATGCTCAGACCGATGCCGCCCGCGAGCACGTCGCCAACAGCTCAGGCAGCCCCCCGCGAACCCGCCGTCTCCACCGCTGGTGACATCGCCGACACCACAGCCCGCACCACCACCCCAGCCACCCGAACCAGCCCCCACGCCATCAACCAGCCCCTGGGAGACCTGCGGAGGACCACTACCAGCAGGGCCCTGCCAGCAACAACGCCGGACATGCTCACAGCGCTGCCGCCGGAAGGCATACCGGCAGCGGAAGGCACAGCTGGCTCCGCCTAGGCTGGCGCGGTGACTGATGAGCAGGAGCGGGTGCAGCCGTCGGGAGTGTGGGCCACGGCGGTGGGGGTGGCCAGGGTGCGGGCGCTGGAGACCGAGCGGGAGAACGCGCTGTTCCGCGACCCACTGGCACAGGCCTTCGCCTCCGCCGGCGGCCTATGGCCCTCCTCGCCGCCGCTGCCCGATGGCGAGGCCGCGCGCCGCCGCCGGCTGGCCGTGTCGTTCTCCATCGTCATCAGGACGAAGTTCCTCGACGACCTGTTGCAGCAGGCCTCCGCGTCCGGGGTCCGGCAGGTCGTGCTGCTCGGCGCCGGCATGGACAGCCGGGCCTTCCGGATGGACTGGCCCGAGGGCACCCGGCTGTTCGAGGTCGACACCGCCGCGCCACTGGACTTCAAGGCTTCGGTGCTGCGCCAGGAGCGGGCCGTCGCACGCTGCGAGCGGATCACCGTCGCGGTGGATCTGCGTGAGGACTGGCCAGCCGCGCTGGCCGCCGCAGGGCACGACCCGACCGTGCCGACCGTGTGGGTCGCCGAAGGACTGCTGATCTATCTGCCGGAGGACGCGGTGGAGCTGCTGCTGGCCCGGATCAGCGCGCAGTCGGCGGCAGGCAGTCGGATGGGGCTGACGTTGGGCTCGCGCGGCGTGATCGAGCGCTTCGGTGCGGACGCCGTGCCGGGATCGGCGGCGTCCATGTGGGTCTCGGAGATGCCCGACGACCCGGTGGCCTGGCTGGCCGGTCACGGCTGGGAGGCCGACAGCCACACCCTGCGCGAGCGCGCTGCCGCCTACGGCCGCCCGATCAGCACCCCGCCGCAGCGCGAGGAGCGGCCCGGCGGACTGATCTCAGCGGTCCGCCGGTAGAGCGCCTCCAGGCGGTCAAACTTCAGTGGCAATCGGTCAAGGTTCACTGTCACAGGACACCAGCGCTCTCCGTACCCGGCTCCGCCCTTCCCAGAGCCAAGGACCACCGCTCACAGGGCACGGTCCGGACCGCTGGCCCTCAGGTCCAGCCGCCGCGGATTGGCCTTGGTGCGGCCCCTCCGGCGGGGTCTAGCGTCGGCCCATGCGGATTCGAATCGTCGACACCTTCACCGACCGCCCGTTCTCCGGCAACCCGGCCGGCGTGCTCCTCGTCGACGCCTTCCCGGAGGACGACTGGCTTCAGAGCGTGGCCCGCGAGGTCAACCACGCCGAGACCGCGTTCGCCCACCGTCTGCCCGAGGGCGGCGAGGCGGACTGGGCGCTGCGCTGGTTCACACCCACCACCGAGGTCGCCCTGTGCGGCCACGCGACCCTTGCCACCGCGCATGTGCTGCGCACCACGGGCGCTGACGAGGGGCCCGTACGCTTCGCCACCCGCAGCGGAGTACTGAGCGCCGCGCCGCACGAGGACGGCTCCATCACCCTGGACTTCCCCACCGCCCCTCTCACCCGGTCCGAGGTCCCCGAAGGTCTCGCCGTTGCCCTCGGCGCCGAGCCCCTCACCGCCTTCGACACCGGCCCGGGCGTCGGCGACCTGATCCTCGAACTCGCCGACGAGAAGACCGTGCTCGGACTCACCCCCGACCACCGGGCGCTCGGCCGCCACTCCCGGCGCGGCGTCATCGCGACCGCCCGCGCCGAGGACCCCTCCCGGGGATACGACTTCGTCTCGCGCTGCTTCTCCCCGAACGTCGGCATCGACGAGGACCCGGTCACCGGCAGCGCCCACACCGCCCTGGCGCCCTACTGGGCCGAGCGCCTCGGCCGCCCGGACCTCACCGGCCTACAGGCATCGCCGCGCTCCGGCCGCGTCCGCACCGCACTGCGGGGCGACCGCACCCTCCTCACCGGCCGTGCGGTCACCGTGATCGAGGGCGAACTGCTCGGCTGACCCGGCCACGAGCCAAGAAGGAGGGGCGTACGGCCGTGCCGTACGCCCCTTCCCGTGCCCTCGCCCCTCACCCCGTGGGCAGCCAGCCCACCTTCCCCGCCAGCAGCGCGTACCCGACGAACGCCCCGATGTCGAGCAGCGAGTGGGCCACCACCAAAGGCCCGACCCGGCCCCAGCGCCGGTAGAGGAAGACGAAGACCACGCCCATCACCATGTTGCCCAGGAAGCCGCCGATGCCCTGGTAGAGATGGTAGGAGCCGCGCAGCACGGAGCCGGCCACCAGGGCCGTCCCGGGAGTCCATCCCAACTGGCCGAGCCTGCGCAGCAGATAGCCGACGACGATGACCTCTTCCAGCACCGCGTTCTGGACCGCCGACAGGATGAGTACCGGGAACTTCCACCACACATCGGGCAACGCCTCCGGAACCACCGTGAGGTTGGCGCCGAGGCCCCGGGCGGCCAGATAGAAGGCGATGCCGGTGGAACCGATCACCGCGGCGATCGCCGCTCCCCGCCCCAGGTCCGGCCACGGCCGTGTGCGGTCGAAGCCGAGGGTGCGCAGCGACGCGCCCTCACGCAGCAGGAAGTGCGCGACGAGCGCGACCGGCACCAGCGCCGTCGTGATCCCGAAGAGCTGCCAGACGAGATCGAGCCAGGGACGGCCGGGCGCGGCCGAGGCGTTGAGGGTGGCCGCCTGCTCCTTGAGCCCCCCGGGTTTGGTGACCGAGCCGACAAAGCTGATCAGCGCGGAAACCCCGCTCGCGCCCAGAGACAGTGCCAGCACCAGCAGCGTCTCGTCACGGAGAATCCGTCGCGTCGGCCGTTCCGCCGGAAAAGAATCGGCCACTGACCCTGCCTCCACCTGCACTCCCGCCTCCTGCTGCGCACTGAACGATCCCGCCTCGTCCCATCTTCGCCCCGCCAGGGTCCCGGCAGAAGTGACGAAGATCGTGCGCGACAGGCCGTGGGGGGAGGACGCCGTGCAGGGCGCACCTGCCTCTCCCTTGTTCTGCCATACGGCTGCTTCACGGTACGGGCTCAACCAGGGAGAGGCTTCAGGGGGCTTCAGAGAGGCTTCATGGGACTTCACCGCGCGGGAACCTCGCGCCTCGGAACCGTCGGCAGGTCACGCACGCCGTCGGGTCCGGAGCGCCCCCGGCCCTCAGCGGGAAGCAGGGGCCGGGGGCACCGCTCAGCCCAGCAGCACCGGTTCCGGTAACCCGACCGGCCAGGTGTGCACCGGCTCGCCCGCGTGCATCAGCTCGCCGTACCGCCGGGTCGTGGCGGCCAGCGCGGCGTCCCGGTCGAGCCCCTGTTCCAGGGCCCGGTGGAAGGTGGCGGCCTGCCAGGTCGCGCCGTTGGCCCTCAGCCGGCACCGCTCCTCGATCACACCGAGGTAGAAGTCCCGGTCGGCCGGTTCGACACCCCAGGCGTCGAGCCCCGCCGCGGCGAGCGGCAGCAGTTCGTCACGCACCAGGTCCACGGCATCCACCTCGGTGGTTCCGCCGTACCGCCCGCGCCGCGGCCAGCGCAGTCGTGCCTCGATGCCGTAGCGGCAGGCATTGTCGAAGTTGGCGGCGGCGTCCTCGAACGGCAGCCGCGTCCACACCGGCCGCGCGTCCTCGGCGAGGGCGCGGACGACGCCGTAGTAGAAGGCCGCGTTGGCGACCACGTCGGTGACTGTGGGTCCGGCGGGCAGTACCCGGTTCTCCACCCGCAGGTGCGGGACACCGTCGGCGACTCCGTACACGGGCCGGTTCCAGCGGTACACCGTGCCGTTGTGCAGGACGAGTTCGGCGAGCTTGGGTGTGCCTCCCTCGTCGAGGACACGCAAGGGATCCTCGTCGTCGCAGATCGGCAGCAGCGCCGGGAAGTAGCGCAGGTTCTCCTCGAAGAGCTCGTAGGCCGAGGTGATCCAGCGCTCGCCGAACCAGGTGCGCGGCCGCACCCCCTGGGCCTGGAGTTCGGGCGGCCGGGTGTCGGTGGACTGCTGGAACAGCGGCGGCCTGGACTCGCGCCACAGTTCGCGCCCGAACAGAAACGGCGAGTTCGCGCCCAGGGCGATCTGCGCCGCCGCGACCGCCTGCGCCGCGTTCCACACATCGGCGAAGCGTCCCGGGGTCACCTGGAGGTGCAACTGGACGGAGGTGCAGGCGGCTTCGGGCGCAATCGAACGGGAGGTGCACACAAGCCGCTCCACCCCGTCGATGTCGAGGGTGAAGTCCTCGCCGCGGGCGGCCACGATCTGGTCGTTGAGCAGGGTGTACCGGTCGACGTCGGATAGGTTGGAAGAGACCAGGTCGTCGCGGTCGAGCGTCGGCAGAATTCCGATCATCACGATGCCGGCGTCGACTTCGTTCGCTTTCCGGTGGGCATAGGCGAGCGAGGTGCGCAGCTCCTCGGCAAGCCGGTCGAATACTCTGCCACCCAGCCGGTGTGGAGCTATGTTGACTTCCAGGTTGAACATGGCGAGTTCTGTTTGGAAATCGCGACTGGCAATCCTTTCCAGCACTTGCGCATTCATCATTCTCGGCATGCCGTCGGGTCCGGCGAGATTCAATTCGATCTCCAGACCCATGAGGTTCTTCGGGCGATCGAACCTCTCCTCCTCCAGCAGTCGCGCAAGTCCCGTCAGACACTGCCTGAGCTTGTCGCGGTAGCGCTGACGATCGGACAGGTCGAACGCCCCTGCCACGACCTTCTCTCCCATCGAGTACGTCCCTCCTAGGATGGGCAGGCCGACGTTCCGGCCGCTGCTGTCCTGGGTCACGGAGGATGATGCCCCGGCAACGCGATCGATAACGTCCCCGTGTGCGGCCGCCACCCGCTAGGCTGGGCGGGCAGCGTCGCCGGGCACATTCCCGAGGCATGCGGCCGGGTGCAGTTTCACGATGCAACCACGTCGTGACAAACGCCGACGAGAATCGGCCGACCGTTACGGGAGAGTAATCCGAGGTAGCGGCGGGTAGGACCCCTTGGGATCGGGACGAATACCGCTTGTCAGCGACCGGATATCCCCTTGCATGTCACACCCCGGATGACTAGACGAAACATCGCATGAACATGTGTCGTATAAACTTCCCGAACGGGGCAGAGAGAGTTGGCGAGCGCGGTTCTGAGCCCTGTCGTCAATGCGCCTCCATTCGTCCGGGCACAGTTCCCCCGCTCCTCTGACCCCGAGAGCTGACAGCGCTGTCCGCCCGCCCTTCTCGCACCGCCCCGCCCCCGCGCCACCGTGCCTGTCGAATGAGAGGCGACCCACCATGCTGCTGCATGTCCCCCCGGCACCCGCGCCCGCTCTTCGTTCCGTCCTCACGGCACTCGGTTCCCCCACCGCGGTCCAGGAGGCTCGTACTCCGTCCCTGCGAGCCGCCCAGGGACCCGCGACTGCCGAACTGCCGCTGCCCGTGCACATATTGGACGCGATCACCCCCGCGGGCGCGTCGGCCACCCGGCTCGCGGGATGGCGTTTCCTCATCCGCTGCGGGGAGCGCGCCGTCGCCGCCGCCGACACCATGCTGACCCCTGACGGCTGGGCGTTCTCCCACTTCTTCGAGGGTCCCTACATCGCCGCCACCGAACGCGCTCTGCGCCAGGCGGAGGCGGTGACCCAGCCCTACCAGGCCCGGCTGCTGTCCGTCCCGAAGCTGTACATGCTCACCCTGTGGCTGCACGGCGACTGCGCGGCCGACGGCGCGACCGGCTCCCTGGCTCCGACCGATCTCCTGGTTCCGCTCGCCCCGGCCCCGCCCGGCATAGCGGCCCACCGTCCGCACCGCGTCGCCGACCTGCTGCCGGTCCTCACCCTGCGGATGACGCCGGCCCCGCTGCTCGGCTCGCCCGCATAACCACAGACCCGTCCTCCCACCCGTGCCCCGCCGCCGGAAACGGCTGCGGGGCACGTTCCGTGCGCGCGTCGCCGCACACCGCAGCAGCCCTCGCACGTCCGTGCCCCACCGCGCTCCCACGGGGGGACCAAGTGCCGCCCGCCCGCAGGGACCAGACGAGTAGTTCCGAACACTGATGGTCCGCTCGGAGACCCAGGGTGGGTGCCCAAGATCGTCGGGCAGGGGCTTTCACGGGCGGCCGCCGTCTGGCGCAATCCAGCCCGCCACGCCGACGCACGCCTCATTCCCTTCAGGATCGGCCAGCACCCAGTTCGACGGCGCGTCGCCATCATTCACCAGGCGGCCGCCGGCAGCGAGCGCCGCGGCTATCCGAGCCTCGGCCTGGTCGTACGGCACCCAGACGTCGACGTGGACCCTGTTGCGCTGCGGGCGTGGTGCGTCCATCGACTGGAAGTAGAACGGTGCCCCGCGGCGGTGCGGGTCGACCAGGTCCTCGCCACTGTTCGCACGGTCCTGGTAGCCGAGCACGGCACGCCAGAAGGGCACCACGTCGGGAACGGCGAGGGCGTCAACAGTGACCTGGACGGTCCGCACGGCTGACGGGTCGGCTGGAATGTCCAACGTGCGTGCCACCGCCGAGATCCGCCGGGCCAGCTCGATGTGCCGCTCGGTCAACCCGTAGTAGTCGTCCGTGATCGTGATCAGCCGTACGGTCACACCCTCGTGCCGCAGGTCGACGTCCGGGTGCCCGTCCCTCACGCCCGGCAACTCGCTGATCGCCTGCACGAGCCGGGCGCCGACCGTGAACGACCCGGTGCGGTAGTACGCACACGCCCCCTCGCCCAGCACACGCCAGTCCTCCAAGCCGATGGTCTCGTGGAACTGCTGCGGCCTGATGCGCTCGATCTTGCCCTCTACATAGGTCATACGCTCAACGTAGCGTGCAGGTCCGACAACTTCCTTCGATCACTGGGTACTTCAGAACTACTCCTCTAGCCCCTTCCGGCCATCGCAAACCACCCGAAGGGACAGTGGTTCGAGCTGAACCGCCCGCGCGGGTGACGCGTCATGAACCTGTGAGGGCCGGTGCAGCGAAATGCCTGCGGACTGACGGCCGTAGGGCAACACTGGGTCCCGCCACGAATCGCCAACGGGGGGCGGCCATGAAGGACGCGACGAGCCGCAGGACAGACACGACAGCCATCTCACCCATCACGCCAGAGCGAAAGATCCCATCCACCATGTGCCAACACCAGCCACCGTGCCCGACCGCCGAATCCGCCGACCGGGAGTCCGCCCGTCTCGTGGCGCACCACCCCGAGCAGGGATGGAGCCTGCTGTGCAACGGCGTTCTGCTCTTCGAGGACACCGGTGAGCTTCTGCCCGACGGCCGGATCATCGCCCCGCACCGCCCATTGGGCACGGACCAGGTGATGACGGCCGCCTGAGCGGCGCGCCAAGGGACAGGGGCTGCCCCGTGACGCGAGGGACAGTCGCTGCCCGCTCATGAGCGGGGCCTCGGGGCCCTGCCATACAAGGGGCCGGCCGGAGACATACGCTCCGCACCGGCCCCGACGCATGTCCGACCCCGGTTACTCGTCGTAAGCGTCCAGTGGCGGGCAGGAGCAGACGAGGTTGCGGTCGCCGAAGGCCTGGTCGATGCGACGCACCGGCGGCCAGTACTTGTCGGCGGCGGACACACCGGCCGGGAAGACGGCCTCCTCCCGCGTGTACGCGTGCTCCCAGGTGCCTCCGAGCGCCGCCGCGGTGTGCGGGGCGCCGCGCAGCGGGTTGTCCTCGGCGGGCCACTGGCCCGAGCCGACCTTGTCGATCTCGGCGCGGATGGCGATCATCGCGTCGCAGAACCGGTCCAGTTCGGTGAGGTCCTCGGACTCCGTCGGCTCGATCATCAGCGTGCCGGCCACCGGGAACGACATCGTCGGCGCGTGGAAGCCGTAGTCGATCAGCCGCTTGGCGACGTCGTCGACGCTCACGCCGGTCGCCTTGGTCAGCGGGCGCAGGTCGATGATGCACTCGTGCGCGACCAGGCCGCCCGGTCCGGTGTACAGCACGGGGTAGTGCGGCTCGAGGCGCTTGGCGACGTAGTTGGCGGAGAGCACCGCCACCTGCGTGGCCCGCTTCAGCCCCTCGCCGCCCATGAGCCGGACGTACGCCCACGAGATCGGCAGGATGCCCGCGGAGCCCCACGGAGCGGCCGAGATCGGGCCGACGCCCGTCTCGGGACCGGCCGCGGGCTGCATCGGGTGGTTGGGCAGGTACGGCGCCAGGTGCGCGCGCACACCGACCGGGCCGACGCCGGGACCGCCGCCGCCGTGCGGGATGCAGAAGGTCTTGTGCAGGTTGAGGTGCGAGACGTCGCCGCCGAAGTGGCCCGGCTTGGCGAGCCCGACCAGAGCGTTGAGGTTGGCGCCGTCGACGTACACCTGGCCGCCGGCCTCGTGCACGGCGGCGCAGATGTCGGCGACGTGCTCCTCGAACACGCCGTGCGTGGACGGGTAGGTGATCATCAGCACCGCCAGTTCGTCGCGGTACTGCTCGATCTTGGCGCGAAGGTCCTCGATGTCGATCTCGCCGTCCTCCGCGGTCTTCACGACGACGACCTTCATACCGGCCATAACGGCGCTGGCGGCGTTGGTGCCGTGCGCCGAGGAGGGGATGAGGCACACGGTGCGCTGCTCGTCGCCGTTGGCGCGGTGGTATCCGCGCACCGCGAGCAGACCGGCCAGCTCGCCCTGCGAACCCGCGTTGGGCTGGAGGGAGACCTTGTCGTAGCCGGTGACCTCGGCGAGTCGCTCCTCCAGCTCGGCGATGAGCGTGAGGTACCCCTGCACCTGGTCGGTGGGTGCGAAGGGGTGCACCTGCCCGAACTCGGGCCAGGTGACCGGCTCCATCTCGGTGGTCGCGTTGAGCTTCATGGTGCAGGAGCCCAGCGGGATCATGCCGCGGTCGAGCGCGTAGTCACGGTCGGCCAGCCTGCGCAGGTAGCGCAGCATCGCGGTCTCGGAACGGTGCTGGTGGAACACCGGGTGGGTGAGGTAGTCGTCGCTGCGCAGCAGCGCCTGCGGCAGTGCGTCCTCGGTCGTCGCGTCCAGCGCCGCGACATCGCCCTCGACCCCGAACGCGGTCCAGACGGCACCCAGCTGGGCCCGGCCGGTCGTCTCGTCACAGGCGATCGACACATGGTCGGCGTCGACGAGGTGCAGGTTCACGCCCTGCTCGCGCGCGGCGGCGACGACCGCGCCGGCCCGGCCCGGCACCCGCACGGTCAGTGTGTCGAAGTAGGAGCCGTGCACGACCTCGACCCCGCCGGCGGTGAGCCCGGCGGCCAGGATCGCGGCGTACCGGTGCGTGCGCCGCCCGATGCTCCGCAGGCCCTCGGGCCCGTGGTAGACGGCGTACATCCCGGCCATCACCGCGAGCAGGACCTGAGCGGTGCAGATGTTGCTGGTCGCCTTCTCACGGCGGATGTGCTGCTCCCGCGTCTGAAGCGCGAGCCGATAGGCCTTGTGCCCGTCCGCGTCCACGGAGACTCCCACGAGCCGGCCGGGCAGGCTCCGGGCGAACTTGTCGCGCACCGCCATATAGCCGGCGTGGGGGCCGCCGAAGCCCATCGGCACGCCGAAGCGCTGGGTGGTACCGACGGCGATGTCCGCGCCCAGCTCACCGGGGGAGGTCAGCAGGGTGAGCGCGAGCAGGTCGGCGGCGACGGTGACGAGCGCTCCCAGCTCGTGGGCCTGCTCGATGACCGGCCTGATGTCGCGTACGGCACCGGAGGCGCCCGGGTACTGGATCAGTACGCCGTTGATCTCCCGCTTCGCGACCTCGGCGGGGATACCGTCGCTGAGGTCCGCGACGACGACCTCGACGCCGGTGGGCTCGGCGCGGGTCCGGATCACGGCGACGGTCTGCGGCAGCGCGTCCGCGTCGACCAGGAAGAGGCCCTTCTTGTTCTTGCCCATGCGCAGGGACAGCGCCATCGCCTCGGCGGCCGCCGTTCCCTCGTCGAGCAGGGAGGCACCGGAGGTCGGCAGACCGGTGAGGTCGGCGACCACGGTCTGGAAGTTGAGCAGCGCCTCGAGCCTGCCCTGCGAGATCTCCGGCTGGTAGGGGGTGTACGCGGTGTACCAGGCCGGGTTCTCCATCACGTTCCGGAGGATCACCGGCGGCGTGAAGGTGCCGTAGTACCCCAGGCCGATCATGGAGTCGAGGACCTGGTTGCGGTCGGCGAGCGAGCGCAGTTCCGCCAGCACCTCGGCCTCGGTGCGCGCGCCCGGCAGGTCCAGGGCGTCGGCGTTCTTGATGACATCCGGGACCGCTGCGGCCGTGAGCTCGTCGAGCGAGGCGTAGCCGACGTGCGCGAGCATCTTGGCCCGCGCCTCCTGGTCGGGACCGATGTGGCGCTGCTCGAAGGGCGTTCCCTGCTCGAGCTCGGAGAGCGGAATGCGATGGGCGGTCATTGCGGAGGCCTCCTGGTCTGACGCGACCTTCGAGGGGCACCTCGGCGCGGGTACCCCGACGGCCTCCCCCTCTGTCATCTGACCTGAGAGCTTCACCGGTCCGCCCGAAGGCGCTCCGGTTTTCACCGTCGGTGAGAGCGGGAGCCGTCGACGCCCGCCCTGCTTTCCAGAGTGACCTCGTCCGTGCGGTACGTGTGCCTGAGAGATTCCGGGGAGGGTTTGCTCCTTCGGCGCCCTCGGATCGCTCCGAAGGACTCTCCCGCGCGGGGTCAGCAGCCGCTTGCCAGACTACCAGCGGGGACAGCCAGGGCACCTTCGAGTGGCCGCGGTGCTGAATGTGCTCTTTCGTAGTGCTTACGGATGTGTTGCGACCTGTTGGAGGGACCGTGCAGACCGACATCGATCCGCGGAATCTTATCGGCCGCAAGGCGTTCGACCGCAACGGCGTCAAGATCGGCACGATCGACGAGGTCTATCTCGACGACGCGACCGGGGTGCCGGAGTGGGCGGCTATACGGACGGGCCTGTTCAGCAGGGACGCGTTCGTGCCGCTGGAGCCCAGCCGGCTGGTCGAGGGCACGCTCTACGTGCCCTTCGAACGTGCGCTGATCAAGGAGGCGCCCGACTTCGGCGTCGGGCGGCACCTCTCCCCCGAACAGGAGCTTCAGCTCTACCACCACTACGGCCTCGACATGGCCCCGCCGCCGGCCCCGCCGGACCGCGACTTCGGGCGGCTCGCGGAGCCGGACGGGACCTGACAGGGGACGCCCTTCGATCGGGCGCCCGCCGCCCAGGGAAAAGGCTTGGTCCGGCACCGGCTGTTTCCGGGCGGTCGGCGCACCGCCTTCCGCAGTCGCGTCGCCCGACGGCACTTCGGAGTCGTCAAGCCCCGCTGCCCGTAGCCGTGGATGGCACGTCGGCGGCCCCGGGTCTTCGCGGCACCAAGGGCAGCGGTTCCGCCGGCTCCAGCCCGGGATCGTCGGTGCGGAACGTGCGTACGCGCCCAGGCTCCGAGTCGGGCGTCTCGAACCGTATGGTCACCCTGCCCAGCCCGCTGCCCTGCACCCACCCGTACCCGTAGTCGGTGTGGCGCACGTCCTGCCCGGCACGCCATACCGGCTCGGTCGGTGCCCCCGCGTTCTCTTCGGCGGACTCGGCGCTTGCGTCCGCCTCCGGCTGGTCCTCGGCCACCGCCTCCCCCGCGGCCACGTGAGCCTGGGCGAACAGGTCCTCCTGGGTGTAGTCGGCGAGCCCGCTGACGCCGACGCCGAGCAACCGGACCCCGCCGGTGGTGTCCACGGAGTCCAGCAGCCGCGCGGCCGCCTCGCGCACCACCGCGGGGTCGTCCGTCGGTCCGCGCAGGGTCTCGGAGCGGGTCAGGGTCGAGAAGTCGTATCGGCGCACCTTCAACACAATGGTCCTTCCCGAGAGTCCGGAGTCCCGCAGCCGCCGCACACAACGGTCCGCGAGCCGCTGTACCTCCAGGCCGACCCGGACCCGGTCGTGGATGTCGACGTCATACGTGTCTTCGACCGACACCGACTTGGCCTCCCGCTCCGCGACGACGGGCCGCTCGTCCCTGGCCAGGGCCATGGCGTACAGGGCCTGTCCATGGGCCTTGCCCAGCAGTCTGACGAGTTCGTCCTCACCTGCCTCGGCGATATCGTCGACCGTGGTGATCCCCGCCCGCCGCAGATGGTCCCCGGTCGCGGGCCCGACCCCTGGCAGCGTGCGCACCGACAACGGCCCGAGCAGCGCTCGCTCGGTGCCGGGCCGGATCACCACGAGGCCGTCCGGCTTGGCCTGCTCGGAGGCGATCTTGGCGAGCATCTTGGAGGCGGCCAGTCCCACCGAGCCCGTCAGCCCGGTGACCGAGCGGATGTCAGCGCGCAGCCTGACCCCCACGAGCCGGGCAGACTCCTCGTCCCAGGCCACTCCCCCGGCCTCCAGGTCCACGAAGGCCTCATCGAGGCTCAAGGGCTCCACCAGCGGCGACAAGGCCCGCAGCAGTCCCATGACCTGCTCGCTGATCTGCCGGTAGAACCCGAAGCGCGGCACCAGATAGGCCGCGTTCGGCGCGAGCCGGCGTGCCTGGGCCATCGGCATCGCGGAGTGCACGCCGAAGACCCGCGCCTCGTACGACGCCGTCGCCACCACTCCTCGCGGCCCCAGCCCTCCCACGATGACGGCCTTTCCGCGCAGGCTCGGCTTGGATGCCTGCTCCGCCGAGGCGTAGAAGGCATCCATGTCGAGATGCAGGATCGTGGGCGCGGTTCTCACATCTCCGATGCTGCCCCACGCCACTGACAATGCGGCCGGGAGTGTGCGGCGCGTCCCGGACGCCCCCCGCCGCACCCCGGTCGAGCACTGGAGGCGCCCGAACGCCCGGTCGCCGCGTGGCGTGTCAGACGGCCCGATTGCGGCGCCGGGCCAGCTCGTCCGCCGGGTTGTGGCCGACGATCGTCTCGCCGGTGTCGATCCGCTCGCCGTGCAGCTGCGACAGCGCGTTCTCCACGTCCTGCCACACGACGCCTACGGCAATGCCGAAGATTCCCTGTCCGCCCTGGAGCAGGGCGTGGACCTCGTCCGGGGAGGTGCATTCGTACACCGTCGCGCCGTCGCTCATGAGCGTCATCCGCTCCAGGTCACGGAAACCGCGCTCCCTGAGGTGCTGGACGGCGGTGCGGATGTTCTGCAAGGACACGCCGGTGTCGAGGAAACGCTTGACGATCTTCAGGACGACGACGTCACGGAAGCTGTAGAGGCGCTGGGTCCCCGACCCATAGGCGGGGCGCACGCTCGGTTCGACGAGACCCGTTCTGGCCCAGTAGTCCAGCTGCCGGTAGGTGATGCCCGCGGCGGCACATGCCGTGGGGCCGCGATAGCCGAGGTGCTCGGAGGCCGACTCGGCGTCTGCGGGCACCGCCGTCGGCCGCTGGGGGGAGGAGCCGGCCGCGTCACCGTGCTGGGGACACCCCCTGCTCGAGCGGAGCCGAGAGCTTGGGGGAGGGTACGGACCGCTCTCCCCCAGACTGCGTCCGGGGGCACCCCCTGCCGTACCGTCGCCGCTGCTTCTCACGCCGACCTCCGTCCTTGACCTGCCTTCTCGACGGTAGGCAGTCACCAGGGGTGCGTCAACGATCGCCACACTCGGCACGCCGAGTGATAATCACCCTAGGAGTGGTTTCCCGTGCCCTTCCGCGGGGAAAGGCTAGCCGAATGCTCTGGCCAAGGATCAGGAGATGCCGCGAGGCCCTCCGGCGGGGGCGCAACGGCTCTCCAGCACCTGACCCCACAGTCGCGCCCCACCCGCACACGGTCACGACCACGGAAGCGGCCGCCATAGGCCGCCCATGGGCACCGTGAACACGGCGCGGCCACGCCTCCTGCCCCCACCCCGGCCCACAGGCCCCGCAGCGACCCTCACTGGTTGCTCGTACCGAAGTCCTCCGGAGAAATCTGGTCGAGGAACTCGCGGAACTTCTCGACCTCGTCCTCCTGCTCGTCCGGGATCGCGATACCCGCGTCGTCCAGCACCCCGTCACTGCCGTAGATCGGCGTCCCGGTGCGCAGGGCAAGCGCTATGGCATCGGATGGGCGAGCGCTCACCTCCACGCCGCTGGCGAAGACCAGCTCCGCGTAGAAGACGCCCTCACGCAGATCCGTGATGCGTACTTCCGTGAGCTCCTGGCCGACGGCTTCCAGCACGTCCTTGAACAGGTCGTGGGTCAGCGGTCTGGCGGGGGCCATGCCCTGTTGGGCGAACGCGATCGCCGTCGCCTCCCCGGGGCCGATCCAGATGGGGAGGTAGCGGTCGCCTCCCACTTCACGCAGGAGCACGATCGGTTGGTTGGAGGGCATCTCGACCCGGACACCTACGACATCGAGCTCGTTCACACAGTAACCCTAGGCCGTGGTCGGGATGTTTGGGTAGTCGGGCACAGGACGGCGGGCCGATCCGCCGTCGGCGAACGCCCCGGGTCAGGGCAGGCGCACGCCCAGAGCGGACTGCACCAGCGCCGCGTGCAGCTTCACCGCGAGTCCGGCCAGCTCCTTCGTACGGGCTTCGGCGTGCGCCCTGGTCTGCGGATTGCGGTGACGGCGCAGGGGGGCCACCACCTGGTCCACGAGGCCCGCCTCGCGGTCCGCGGCGGCCTTCATCACCCGCAGATGACGCGGTTCGATGCCGTGCCGGCCGATTTCGGCCAGCAGAGTGGCCACGGTGACGGCCTCGGCGTCGTACATCCCCTCCACATGGGGTGTGACCAGGCCATACGACTCCCACTCCGCGAGCTGCCCGGCGCTGATCCCGGCGGCTGCCATCAGCTCCTCACGGTCGATCCGCGCGGCCGGGGCGGCCTCGGGCTCGGCCAGGAGGTCCCCGAGCAGCTCTCCTCCGTCGCCGGTGTCACGCGGACGGCCCAGGGAAGGCAATCGCACCTCTTCACCGCGCTCCAAGGCGTCCAGATGCTCACGGATGACCTTGAGCGGCAGATAGTGGTCCCGCTGCATCCTGAGCACCTGACCGAGGCGCTCGACGTCCCGTGCGCTGAACTTGCGGTACCCCGAGGGGGTGCGCTGCGGCTCGATGAGCCCCTCCGACTCCAGGAAACGAATCTTGGAGACGGTGACCTCGGGAAATTCCTCGCGCAGCACGTTCAGCACGCTGCCGATGCTCATCAGCCCGCTGTCCGGGGCGGCGGTGCCGCTGTCGGCACCGCCGCTCGGTGTGTGAAGCATGGGACCTTCCCTGGGGGTCCCCCCGGACGGAGTCTGGGGGCGGGTCAGATGCCCCGCTGGTTGGTGTAGAAGACCAGCCGGTACTTGCCGATCTGCACCTCGTCGCCGTTGTGGAGCAGGACCTGGTCGATGCGCTCACGGTTGACATACGTGCCATTGAGGCTGCCGACGTCGGCGACCGTGAACGAACCGTCGGGGCCGCGACGGAACTCCACATGGCGGCGCGACACCGTCACATCGTCCAGGAAGATGTCGCTCTGCGGATGACGCCCCGCCGTGGTCAGATCGCTGTCCAACAGGAAGCGGCTGCCCGAGTTGGGGCCGCGGCGCACCACCAGCAGCGCCGAGCCGAACGGCAGCGCGTCGACCGCCGCCTGCGCCTCCGGGGAGAGCGCGGGCACGGCCGTCTGGCCGGTTGCCTCCGCGTCGTACGCCTCCAGACCGGAAATGGAGATCGTGGACGTCGTCTCCGACGCACGCTCCGGAACCGCCCCGGCTCGAAGCGGCGCGCCGCAGTTGGAGCAGAAGCGGCTGTTCTCCGCGTTGCGGTGGCCGCACCTCGTACACACCAGGGCCGACATGTCCCCGAAACCTATGGGGCCGGACATACCAGGGTCAACAGACGGCGCGCCCTGACCTCCGGAAATGTCACCACCCGGACCAGCGACCTGGTCCCGGAACAGCGGGCGCTGGCCCTCCGCGTCTCGCGGCTGTGCGCGATGACGGGCAGTCGCGTTGTCGCTGCCCTCTCGCGCGCTCTTGCCGAACAACTTCGCAAACAACTTCACGGGCGATTCCCCTTGACCGAAACAGACCCGCCCGTGGGGCAGGACGAACCCTGATTGCATACACCGGCCGACCCGGACATCCTCACAACGTCCGTATCCACCAGACAGTTTCCACCACGCACCACCCATTCGGTGCGCCGACCCCCCGCAACCTGATGCCCTCGGCGGATGGGCTCCATGCACCCCCGGTTCACGGGGATGACGACCGAGCGTAGTCAGGCTGCTTCGCCGCTCGCAAGGCGTTCACGACGATCTTCGTCGAACGTTCCACGGTGACGGTGGCCTGCTCCTTCTCGAGGGTCTGCACTACGCCTCCCGGGATGTTGAGCGCCGGCTCGAGGTCCTGCGGCTTGCCGATGACCTTGAAACGATAGGGCTGGGTGATCTTGTTCCCGTCGACGCTCACACTCTTCCCGGAATCCGACAGGTAGGTACTTGCGACGACCCGTACGCCGTTCACCTCTATGGCCTCCGCGCCGGCCGCGCGCAGCTCCTGGATCGCGTCGAGCAGCATGTCCGCCTGGACCGTTCCCTTCCTGTCCTCGATGGTCACCGTGATCCCGGGTCCCTGTGCCGCCACCGTGCCCGCAAGGATGCCGAGTTGCTTCTCCTTCTCGGCGGTCTGCTTGCGGGCCTCCTCGGCACGGTCCGAGCTGTTCTCCAGCTCGGCCCGCTGATCCTGGAGACCCTGCTTCTCGTCCTGAAGACGCTGGGTGCGGTTGTCCAGTTCATCGAGGATGCGGACAAGATCTTCCTGGCGTGCGCCGCGCAGGGCGCTGCTTCCGTCGCTGTTGGAGGCGACCTGCACGGCCAGACCGAAACCCAGGCCGAAAAGCAACAGCGCGACGATGAGTTGGGCCCGGGTGACCCGCGGTGGCCACAGCTCCTTCACCAGACGCTGACGACCGGTCAGCTCGGCCCCGGAACCGTCGGTCCCCTTGGGTGCCCGCGCGGTCCCGGGAGCCGTGGCGGGGACCTCCTGCGGAAGCTCCCTGCGCAGCCGGTGCCCGGGACCCTCCTCGTGCTCGGGCCCTGGTTCCCGCTCCTGCCCGGACTCCTGCTCCGGCCCGGTTCCCTGCTCGCGTCCGGGGTCCTGCTCCGGCCTGGGATCCCCCTCGTTCCCGGCGCCCTGCTCCGGCCTGGGGGTCGCGTCCTCGTTGCTCATCGGCCTCACGCCCGGAACACGTGCCGGCGGATCGCCGCGGCGTTGGAGAAGATCCGGATCCCGAGGACGACCACGACACCCGTCGACAGCTGCGCGCCGACACCCAATTTGTCGCCGAGGAACACGATCAGCGCCGCCACCACGACGTTCGACAGGAACGACACGACGAAGACCTTGTCGTCGAAGATTCCGTCGAGCATGGCCCGCAAGCCGCCGAACACGGCGTCCAGCGCCGCCACGACGGCGATCGGGAGATAAGGCTCGACGACCGCCGGAACCTCGGGCCGGACCAGCAGGCCGACCACGACTCCGACGACGAGGCCCAGTACGGCGATCACGATGTGCCCTTCTCTGTGCTCTGTTGTGCTGTACGTACGATCACACTCGGTGCGGCGGGCAGCCGGACGTCGGCCTCGGTGGAAATGCCCGTCCGGATCCCGTAGTTCTGCTGCAGCGCATGCAGGTACAGCCCGTCGGCGCTGTTCTGGAACCTGGTGCTGAGCCGCTGGCCGTCCCCCACCGCGAGCACCGTGTATGGCGGCACCAGCGGCCTGTTGTCGACCAGTATCGCGTCACCCGCCGCCCTGATCGCCGACAGGGATGTCAGCCGCTGTCCGTTGATCGCGATCGCCTCGGCCCCCGACTCCCACAGCCCGTTGACGACGCGCTGCATGTCCCGGTCGCGTACGCGCCCGGTGTCGGAGAAGCCGGAGGTCTCCCGGGGATTTCCGTCACCGCCCGTGGTGGCTTCCTTGGCGTCGTTCACGACGAGCTTCACGCCGGGTCCGTGCACGGCGACGGCCCCCGAGAGGATCCCCACCAGGTCGTCGCCGCCCACGCCGCTCTTGAGGGCCGCGCGCTGCCGTGCGCTGACGTCGTCGCGCAGCTCGTCGACCGTGGCTTCGAGCTTGTCCGCGGCCGCCGTCTCCCGCTGAATGCGGTCGATGAGTTCCTGGCGCTCCTTGGCGACCGTCGGGGCCGCGATACGGGCCTGCGCGGCGCCCACGGTCACCACGAGGCCGGCGAGCACCAACCCGGCCGCCAGAACGAGCCTGGCCCGCACCGTCCTGGGCATACCGCCGGCGCCGTCGGCCTTCTTCCGAGCGGCGGCTTCGGCGTATCCGTCGTCGAGGCTGTGGTCCATGACGTTGGTGAGCAACGACATGGAGGCGTCCGGACGCGGGGGTCGCGTGGTTGTGCTCCGAACGGGGGGCGGCTGCGGCATGCCGCACATCGTCGCACGCCGCGCGTGATACCTCCGAATGGCCCCACCCGGCGTGCCGGACAGACCCCCTTGGGGGCACTTGTCCGGCACGCGCGCGTGGTGGGCGATTTATCGGCCGGCGCTGTCCACGACCGCCGACCACTCGTCCAGCAGGGCCTGCGCGGAGGCGTCGTCGGGCCCCTCCGCCCACAGATGCGTGACGGCCTCGGCGGGATCGGGCAGAACCAGCACCCACCGCCCGTCCGCCTCCACGACCCGCACGCCGTCGGTCGTGTCCACGAACCGGTCCCCGGCCGCCTCCACGACACGGCGCATCACGAGCCCCTTCGCGGCCCAGGGAGTCGCGAGATCGCGCTTGAGGACGTGCGCACGCGGAATCCGCGCGTCGATCTGGCTGAGGGTGAGCTGCGTGCGGGCCACCAGCCCGATGAGCCGTACGAAGGCGGCCGTCCCGTCGAAGACGCTGCTGAACTCCGGCACGATGAACCCACCGCGCCCGTCTCCGCCGAAGATGGTCGATTCCTCCCGGCCCACGCGTGTGAGGTCGTCCGGCGAGGTGGTCGTCCACTCGACCTGCGTCCCGTGGTACGCCGCCACCTGCTCGGCGATCCTCGTGGTGGTCACTGGAAGCGCCACCCGCCCGCTGCGGCGCTCGGCGGCCACCAGGTCGAGCATCACCAGCAGCGCCCGGTCGTCCTCGACGATCCGCCCCTTCTCGTCCACGAGCGACAGCCGCTCGCCCACGGGGTCGAACCGCACACCGAAGGCCGCCCGCGACGACGCCACGATCTCACCGAGTCGCACCAGCCCCGACCGCCGCGTCTCGGCGGACTCCGTGGGGCGGGACTCGTCGAGGCCCGGGTTGATCGTCAGCGAGTCCACACCCAGCTTGCCGAGCAGGCTCGGCAGAACCAGACCGGCGCTGCCGTTCGAAGCGTCCACGACAACCTTGAGACCCGACTCGGCGATCCCGGAGGTGTCGACGCTCCGCAGCAGCGAACCGGTGTACGAGTCGAACACGCTGGACGGGAAGTACAGGTCTCCGATCTCGCCGGGGAAGGCCCGCCGGTACTCCTGCCGCGCGAACACCCGGTCCAGCTTCCGCTGACCGCCCTGTGACAGGTCGGCGCCCTGACCGTCGAAGAACATGATGTCGACGGAGTCCGGCACACCGGGAGACGTCCGGATCATGATCCCGCCCGCGCTGCCCCGCGCGGTCTGCTGCCGGGCGACGGGCAGCGGTACGTTCTCCAGGTCGCGTACGTCGATGGCGCTGGCCTGGAGCGCGGAGATGACCGCACGCTTCAGCGCACGGGCACCACGGGAGTGGTCGCGGGCCGTGGTGACCGTGGACCCCTTCTTCAGCGTCGTGGCATAGGCGCCGGCCAGCCGAACCGCCAGTTCAGGGGTGATCTCCACGTTCAGGATCCCGGAGACTCCCCGGGCGCCGAACAGATGCGCCTGGCTCCGCGACTCCCAGATGACCGAGGTGTTAACGAAGGCGCCGGCCTCGATGGTCTTGAACGGATAGACCCGGACATTGCCCTGCACGATCGATTCTTCGCCGATGAGGCATTCATCGCCGATGACGGCGCCGTCCTCGATCCGGGCCGCGCGCATGATGTCGGTGTTCTTTCCGACCACACAGCCCCGCAGATTGCTGTGCTGGCCGATGTACACGTTGTCGTGCACGACGGCTCTGTGCAGAAACGCTCCGCTCTTGACGACGACGTTCGAGCCGACGACGGTGTGCTCCCGGATCTCGGCACCGGCCTCGACCTTGGCGTAGTCACCGATGTACAGCGGGCCCCGCAGAACGGCGTCAGGGTGCACCTCCGCGCCCTCAGCCACCCATACGCCGGGAGAGATCTCGAAGCCGTCGATCTCGACGTCGACCTTGCCTTCAAGAACGTCGGCCTGCGCCTTCACATAGCTCTCGTGGGTGCCGACGTCCTCCCAGTAGCCCTCGGCGACATAGCCGTAGATCGGCTTGCCCTCCTTCATCAGCTGAGGGAAGACATCGCCGGACCAGTCGACGGGCACATCGGGCTCGACATAGTCGAAGACCTCGGGCTCCATGACGTAAATGCCCGTGTTGACGGTGTCGGAGAAGACCTGCCCCCAGGTCGGCTTCTCCAGGAAGCGCTCGACCTTTCCCTCTTCGTCGACGATCGTGATGCCGAATTCCAGCGGATTGGGCACACGGGTCAGACAGACGGTGACCAGAGCGCCCTTTTCCTTGTGGAAATTGATCAGATCGGTGAGATCGAAGTCGGTCAGCGCATCACCGGAGATGACGAGGAAGGTGTCGTCCTTGAGTGCTTCCTCGGCGTTCTTGACACTCCCGGCGGTACCGAGTGGCTTCTCCTCGTTGGCATATGTGAGCTCCATCCCGAGCTCCTCGCCGTCACCGAAGTAGTTCTTGACCAGCGAGGCAAGAAACTGGACTGTGACGACGGTCTCGTTGAGCCCATGCCTTTTGAGCAGCCGCAACACGTGCTCCATGATCGGGCGGTTGGCCACGGGCAGGAGCGGCTTGGGCATGCTCGAGGTCATGGGGCGAAGGCGTGTGCCCTCGCCTCCGGCCATTACGACGGCCTTCATGTCGGAAGCGTCCTCCTCTAAGAGACGACGGTCCAGCCGACTTCACCCGTTTAGATTGTCCCGCAGATTCCCTGCGCGGGCCATCGAGCCACTGCGGCCGCCAATCGGCGAGCTCAATCGGCCATGGCATCCGCTCGGACAAGGCGCCGGACCTGGACCACGTAGAGAACTCCTGCCCACCAGTACAGGGTTGTACCCCACCCGGCGAACGCCCATCCGAAAATAGCAGCGAGTGACGCGATCCACCCGCTTCCATCACTGAGAAGCAGCAGGGGGAAGGCGTACATCAAGTTGAAGGTGGCGGCCTTGCCCAGGAAGTTCACCTGGGGCGGCGGATACCCGTGCCGTCTGAGGATGCCCACCATGACCAGCAGAACCAGCTCCCGTGCCACCAGCACGCCCGTCAACCACAGGGGCAGGATTCCGCGCCAGGTGAGGCCGACCAGTGTCGATGCGATGTAGAGCCGGTCGGCCGCGGGGTCGAGGAGCCGGCCGAGGCTGCTGATCTGGTTCCAACGGCGGGCGAGCTTGCCGTCCAGGTAGTCGCTGACGCCGCTCAGAACGAGCACGAGCAGCGCCCAGCCGTCGCTCTTCGGCCCCCCGAACTCGGGCCAGAGGATCAGCCACAGGAAGACGGGCACGCCGACGAGGCGCGCCATGCTGAGGATGTTCGGGATGGTGAGGACCCGGTCTGTCTGGACACGGGTCTCTTGGACCTCCACCCGGGGGCCTCCTGCGGAAAACGAGCCAACGATGCCCCCTGACCCTACCCGCCAGGTTCGCGCCGCGGTGCGGAGGGGTCCTACCGTCGTCCTGAACGCAGAAAGCCCCCGTGCCGAATGGCACGGGGGCTTTCTCAAATTTTGTTCGGCGGTGTCCTACTCTCCCACAGGGTCCCCCCTGCAGTACCATCGGCGCTGTAAGGCTTAGCTTCCGGGTTCGGAATGTAACCGGGC
>NZ_JBEYUZ010000043.1:0-26802 GCF_040643755.1 Streptomyces sp. NPDC047079 | reverse complement strand
CCCGAGTGTGCGCGGCGGGACCATCGCCTCCCGGCGCGCGCCCGCCACCCCACGCCCCGGCGCCCGCGCGGCGGCCGGGGAAGGGAGTGCGCGCGCCCAGTAGGAGGTGGGCCGCTCGCCTCCTAGTGGCCGCCGCTCACCCGGTCCATGGGCAGCCACACCACCGCGTCGCGCGCGGGGACCCCGGCGCCGGTGCGCAGCGAGGCGATCTCGTCGTCGCCGAGCGCCCGGTCGTAGACCCTGACGTCGTCGATCGCGCCGGTGAAGAAGGCCCTGCTGTCCATACGCTGGCCGATGTGCACGCCGAAGGGGGAGTTGCGGCTCACGGAACCGGGCACGTCCGCAGTGCTGAGCGCCGTGCCGTCGATGAACAAGGTGAGCCCGTCGCCGCCGCCCCGGCGCAGCGCGAGGTGGTGCCACTGTCCGTCGTTGTACGCGCCGGAGGCGCGCACATACGCGGACCGCGGGGGCGAGGCGCCGTCGCGGACCGTGATCAGGCCCTGGATACGGTTCGAGGCGGGCTCTGCGCGCAGCCACACCTGGGGCTGTGAGGTGCCGATGCCGCCCATCCAGAGCAGGGGCTGCTCTCCGGTCGTCGCCGTGTACCGGAACCAGAGCGAGGCGGTGAAGTCCTTCGTGCCGAGCGGCAGCCGGGGCTGATACGGCAGGCGTACGGCGTCGTCGGTGCCGTCGAACGCGAGGGCGCCGCCGAACATCCCGTCCGTCTGCCGCGCGCCGCCCAGGACGGCGGCCGGCCGGGCGTGCGGGGCCAGGTCGGGTGTGGTCGGGTCGGGGCCGCGGCGCGGCCGCAGCCAGTCCTCGGTGAAGCGGGCGAAGCGGATCTCGTCCCGCGCGTCGACCGCGCCGCCCTCGTACATCAGGCCCACGGTGCCCCCGTCGACGCGGACCAGGTCCGAGTAGCCGGACCAGTCGGTGGTGACGACCGTGCCGCGGTCCACGCTGTCCCAGGTGCGTCCGCCGTCGTAGGAGGAGCGGATCATCATCGTCCGGCGGCGGTCCGGGTCACCGGGGCAGGCCAGCAGGATGCGGTCGCCGAGGCGCAGCATCGAGCCCTGGACCTGGGGCGTGTACAGGTCCGGCAGGTCACGGAAGGGGGCGACGAAGGTGCCGCCGCTGTCGCGGCTGACGGCCTGGGTGCGGTGGCCGAGGTCGGTGCCGTCCTGCTCGCGCCCGCTGACCAGGATCGAGCCGTCCTGGCGCTCGGTGAGGGTGAGTTCGGACGGCTTCTGGCGGAAGGTGCCGTCGTCCGCGATCGGCCAGGAGTCGGTGGCGCCCACGCGCCAGTGGTCGCCGCCGTCGTCGCTGGTCATCAGCGCGGCGTGGTTCGCGGTGACCCGGCTGCCGTTCCAGGTCTCGGCGTTGACGCCGAAGACCAGGCGGCCCGCGTGCCGGCCGCGGGTCAGCTGGATGCCGTGCACGGGCCCGGTCGCGTACCAGGAGTTCCAGTCCGCGGGCAGGATCTGCGGGCTCAGGTCCCGAGGCTTCGACCAGGTCAGCCCGTCGTCGTCGCTGAACTGAAGGTGCGGGGTGCGGTCGCAGGGCACCGAGCAGCTCGCGCTGTCCGTGCGACCCGTGTTGTACGTCTCGGCGAGCAGGATGCGGCCCGTCTCCCGGTCCACCAGGGGGGCCGGGTTGCCGTGCGTGTCCCCGGCGCCCTCGTTGACGACCTGCAACGGACCCCAGGTGCGGCCGCCGTCGGTGGAGCGCTTGACCACGATGTCGATGTCGGCCGCGTCACCGCAGTTGAGCACGCGGCCCTCGGCGAAGGCGAGCAGGGTGCCCTTCGCCGTCCTCACGACGGCCGGTATCCGAAAGCAGGAGTAGCCGGGGTCCTGGGAGGCCCTGAAGAGCACCTGCTGCTCGAACCGGCCCTCGCTCCCCGCTTGTTGCGCGCCCGCCGGGCTCGGCAGCGCGAGGAGCGCGGCGGCGGTGAGGACGGCGGTCAGGGTCGATCTGAGTCGTGCACGGAGACTTGACGCCACGGTGCGGCCCGCCCTTCATGCGTCTGGACTCATGCGTTGTGGGCATGCTGGTCATCCCATGTCCAACGTGCGGTTCACAGACGGTACTTGGGCTCTCAATGACCCCACAAGAAGCGTGCAGGGTCCACGCTCCCCGGCCGGGGCGCCGCGGCGGTCGGGGGCTCAGGGGCGCAGCACCACCTTGCCGAGGTTGCCGCGCGACTCGATCGCGACCACCTCGTCGGCGCCGAGCGAGCGCACGAACTCCGTCTTGCCGACATCCGACACCGCGGCCCATGACGCGGGACGCGCAGCGTGTCCGGGCCGGCTGATTGCTTGGAGCGCTGCGAGAAGGCGGCCCGGGAGGCCAACGACGCCCTGATCGCCCCGCTGACGGCGGCCGAGCGGGACCGTTTCCTGGACCTGCCGATCCGGATTTCGGGCACGGAGGGCTGACGACGGCTAACGTTCCGTCATGACCGCACCTCTCACACTCGATCCCAGGCGCACCGCGCTCGTGCTCGTCGATCTGATGGAGCGCACCGTCGCGCTGCCCCTGGAACCCCGCAAGGGCACCGAAGTCCTGTTCACCGCGGAGGAGCTGGCAGGCACCTTCCGCTCGGCCGGCGCGTTCGTCGTGCTCCTCCGCGTCGAACGCCCCTCGGTCGCGGAACAGCCGCCCGGCAGCTGCCTTGCGGCCGGCCTGCTCCGGAACGGCGACCTGGAGGTGGTGAAGGGTACGGTCGGCGGCTTCCAGGGCACCCGCCTCCACGAGAGCCTGAGGGAGCGTGGCATCACCACCCTGGTGTTCGGCGGCGTCGCCACCAACCTGGGCGTGGAGTCCACCGCCCGCGCCGCCGCCGACCTCGGCTACGCCCTCGTCTTCGCCGAGGACGCCATGGCCGCGTTCACCGCGGCCGAGCACGAGGCCTCGGTCCGGCTCGACTTCCCGCGGCTGGGATCGGTGGTGGCGGCCTCGCAGGTGCGCTTCACTGCGAGGTGACCGGTCGGCCGATCCGCACCATCGAGGAGAAGTTCGAGTGCGTGGCGGCGGGCACCGGCATCACCCTGGTACCGGAGTCCGTCGCCGAGCAGTACACCCGCCCGGACATCGGCTACGTCCCCGTGCGCGACGCCGAGCCCGACGAGGTCCTTCTCGCCTGGGGGGCGAGCCGCCGCTCACCCCTGATCGCCGCGTTCGCCCGGGTCGCCCAGGGGCGAAGCCGAGACGGGGCCCCTGCGGCGCAGGGGGCGCTCCCCGCCGGTCGGGGCCCCGCCGCCGTGCCGCGGGGAGCCGGTCAGCCCTGAGCGGCCGCGGTCCGCAGGGCGATGCGGTCCTCGCCCGCGTACACGTTCATGGAGCTGCCCCGCAGAAAGCCCACCAGCGTCAGACCCGTCTCCGCGGCCAGGTCGACCGCCAGTGACGAGGGCGCCGAGACCGCCGCCAGCAGCGGGATGCCCGCCATCACGGCCTTCTGTGCCAACTCGAAGGAGGCCCGGCCGGAGACCAGCAGGATCGTGCGGGACAGCGGCAGGCCGCCGCTCTGCAGGGCCCGGCCCACCAGCTTGTCGACCGCGTTGTGCCGTCCCACGTCCTCCCGGACGTCGAGCAGCTCCCCGTCCTCGGCGAACAGGGCCGCCGCGTGCAGCCCCCCGGTCCGGTCGAAGACCCGCTGGGCGGCCCGCAGCCGGTCGGGAAGACTCGCGAGCAGCTCCGGGTCCACCCGGAGCGGGGGGTTGTCGGCGATGGGCCAGCGCGCCGTCGTACGGACCGCGTCCAGGCTCGCCTTGCCGCACAGACCGCACGACGAGGTCGTGTACACGTTGCGCTCGAGGGTGATGTCGGGGATCGCCACGCCCGGCGCGGTCTGCACGTCCACCACGTTGTACGTGTTCGATCCGTCGACGGTCGCCCCGGCGCAGTAGACGATGTTCCGCAGTTCGCAGGCCGCGCCGAGCACCCCCTCGCTGACCAGGAACCCGGCCGCGAGCGCGAAGTCGTCACCCGGGGTGCGCATGGTGATCGCGAGCGGCTTGCCGTTGAGCCGGATCTCCAGTGGCTCCTCCGCGACGAGCGTGTCCGGCCGGGCGGACACCGCGCCGTCCCGGATGCGGATCACCTTGCGTCGTTCCGTGACTCGTCCCATGTCCTGATCAGCCCCGGTTCTGTACGTGCTGGTAGCCGAAACGGCCCTTGATACAGAGGTTGCCGTGGGTCACCGGGTTGTCCTGCGGGGAGGTGACCTTGACGATCTCATTGTCCTGCACGTGCAGGGTGAGGTTGCAGCCCACACCGCAGTACGCGCACACGGTCGTCGTACGCGTCTGCGCCGACTCGTCCCAGGTACCCGCCGCGCGGCGGTCGAACTCCGACTTGAAGGACAGCGCCCCGGTCGGGCACACCTCGATGCAGTTGCCGCAGTACACACACGCCGACTCCGTGAGCGGACCGTCGTGCTCGACGGCGATGCGGGCGTCGAAGCCGCGACCGGAGACGGCGATCGCGAAGGTGTTCTGCCACTGCTCGCCACAGGCGTCCACGCACTTGTAGCACAGGATGCACTTGTCGTAGTCGCGCACGTACAGCTCGTTGTCGACGCGCGGTTCCTCGCCCAGCCGGGCCGCGTCCGGGCCGAAGCGGTCCGGGTCGGCCCCGTACTCCCTGATCCACTCGGCGGCTCTCGGCGTCGTCGACAGATCGACCGAGGACGCGAGCAGTTCCAGCACGACCTTGCGGCTGTGGCGGGCGCGCTCGGTGTCGGTGCTGACCTCCATGCCGGGCTCCGCCCTGCGGGAGCAGGCCGGAACCAGGGTGCGCGAGCCCTCGACCTCGACGACGCAGACGCGGCAGGCGTTCTTCGGGGTGAGGGTGTCGCCCTGGCAGAGGGTCGGGACGTCCTTCCCGGCCGCCCGGCAGGCGTCCAGGACGGTCGAGCCCTCGGGCACCCGCACCTCCTGCCCGTCGAGCGTGAACTCGACCGGCCGGCGCGGCAGTCCCAGCGGTATCGCGGTCATTCGTACGCCCCCAGACGGTCGATGGCGGATTCCACGGCGTTCCACGCGGTCTGCCCGAGACCGCAGATCGAGGCGTCCCGAAGGGCGCGGCCCACCTCCCTGAGCAGCGCGAGGTCGTCGGCGGCCGCGGCGCCCCTGCGCTCCACGATCCGGTGCAGCGCCTCCTGCTGCCGCACGGTGCCGACTCGGCAGGGCACGCACTGGCCGCAGGACTCGTCGCGGAAGAACTCGGCGATCCGCAGCAGCAGGCGGGGAAGCGGCACGGTGTCGTCGAACGCCATGACGACCCCGGAACCGAGCGTCGTTCCCGCCCGCCGGGTGCCCTCGAAGGTGAGCGGGAGATCCCGCTCGTCGGGGCGAACGAAACCGCCGGCCGCGCCGCCCAGCAGCACGGCACGCAGCCCCTCCCGCACCCCGGCCAGCTCCAGCAGCTCGCCGAGCGTGACGCCGAACGGCACCTCGTAGACGCCCGGCCGCGCGACACTCCCCGAGACGCAGAACAGCTTCGGCCCGGTGGACCGCTCCGTGCCGATCGCCGCGTACGCCTGAGCGCCCTGGGTGAGGATCGGCAGGACGTTGACCAGCGTCTCCACGTTGTTCTCGACGGTTGGCTTGCCGAACAGTCCCTTCTCCACCGGGAAGGGAGGTTTGGCCCGCGGCTCGCCCCGGTATCCCTCGATCGAGTTGAACAGGGCGGTCTCCTCACCGCAGATGTACGCGCCCGCGCCCCTGCGGATCTCGATGTCGAAGGCATGGCCCTGCCCGAGGATGTCGTCGCCGAGCAGACCCCGCGCGCGTGCCTGGGCGATCGCGTGCTCCAGCCGGTGCAGGGCGCGCGGATACTCGCCGCGCAGATAGATCCAGCCCTTGTGCGCACCGATCGCGTACCCCGCGATCGTCATCGCCTCCACCAGCGCGTACGGGTCACCCTCCATGATCACGCGATCCTTGAAGGTGCCCGGCTCGGACTCGTCGGCGTTGCAGACGAGGTGGTGCGGGTGGTCGGGCTGGGAGGCCGTGGCCTGCCACTTGCGGCCGGTGGGGAAGGCGGCGCCACCACGCCCGACCAGGCCCGAGTCGGTGATCTCGCGGATCACCCCGGCCGGGCCGAGCTCGAAGGCCCGACGCAGGGCCGCATAGCCGCCCTGGGCACGGTAGTCGTCCAGCGAGGCCGGGTCGACGACGCCGACCCGGCGCAGCAGGGTCAGCGAGGGGTCGCCGGCCTGGGGTACCGCCAGGGCCGCAGGGGGTTCTGGCAGTGCCGAGTCGGGGGCGCTCGCCGCGAGCACGGCGGCCTCCACGGTCGCCGGCGCCGACACCGCCGTACGCACCGGGTCCCCGGCCCTGATCGCGAGGGCCGCCGGGGCGCGCTCGCACAGGCCGAGGCAGGGGCTGCGCTCGACGCGGGCACCACTGCCGGGCCCGAGCCGGGACTCGATCCCCGCGCACAGCCGGTCCGCCCCGGCGGCCGTGCAGGCGAGGTCCGTGCAGACGTGCAGCACGGTCGCGGGCCGGGGAGCCACCGAGAACATCGCGTAGAAGGTGGCGACCCCGTACGCCTCCGCGGGCGGCACGGTCAGGCGCCGGCACAGGTAGTCGAGGGCGCCCGCGCTGATCCAGCCGATCCGGTCGTTGATCGCGTGCAGCCCCGGCAGCAGCAGATCGCGGCGGTCCCGGGCCGCACGTCCGCCGCGGGCCCACCTGAGGTCCGCCTCGGAGCGGTCGGCGCCCTCCCACGCGGACTCGGGAGGGCCGAGCAGGGCGTCGACGGCCGCCCGTTCCTCGTCCGACGGTTTGCTGTCGCCGAAGTGCAGGTCCACGACATCACCTCACGTAGGTCGCCGCCGGAAGCTTCTCGATGCGGATCGCCGACGCCTTGAACTCCGCCGTGCCCGCGATCGGGCAGTTCGCCTCGATCGTCAGCTGGTTGGTGTCCACCTCGTCGGGGAAGTGCATCGTCATGAACGCGAGCCCGGGCCGCAGCGCCGGGTCGATCCACACCGGCGCCACCACGGACCCGCGCCGGGAGGTCACCCGGACCTCCTCGCCTACGACCACCCCGTAGCGCTCGGCGTCCTCCGGGCACAGCTCGACGGACTCGCCGCGCCGCAGCGGAGAGGCGAAACCGCCGCTCTGGACACCGGTGTTGTACGAGTCCAGCCGCCGCCCGGTCGTCAGCCGGATCGGGAACTCCTCGTCCGTGAGGTCGACGGGCGGGTCGTGCAGCACGATCCCGAAGGGCGCGGGCGCGCCCCGCCTCGTCGGGTCCTTCTGCCACAACCGGCCGTGCAGGAAGGGCGGCTCGAGGCGCTCGGTGCTGGGGCAGGGCCACTGGATGCCCTGGTGTTCCGCCAGCCGCGCGTACGTCATGCCGTAGTGGTCCGGCGACACCGACCTCAGCTCGTTCCAGACGGCCTCGGCGTCGGCGTACTTCCAGTCGTGGCCGAGCCTGGCCGCCAGGTCGCAGAGGATGTCGATGTCCTCGCGGGCCTCACCGGGCGGGGCGACCGCCCGCCGTACCCGCTGAACGCGCCGTTCGCTGTTGGTGGTCGTGCCGTCGGTCTCCGCCCAGCCGGCGGTCGCGGGCAGGACCACGTCCGCCAGCTCGGCGGTCTTGGTGAGGAAGATGTCCTGCACGACGAGGAAGTCCAGGGCCCGCAGCCGCCGTACGGCCTGTTCGCTGTCCGCCTCCGACTGCGCCGGGTTCTCGCCGATGCAGTAGACGGCCTTCAGAGTGCCCTCCTCCATCGCCTCGAACATCTCGGTGAGGTTCAGCCCGTAGTGCGGGGCGAGGGGAGTGTTCCAGGCGGACTCGAACTTGTGGCGTGCCCCGGGGTCGAGGATGTCCTGAAAACCGGGCAGCCGGTTGGGGATCGCGCCCATGTCACCGCCGCCCTGCACGTTGTTCTGGCCGCGCAGGGGTTGCAGGCCGGCGCCGTAGCGGCCCACGTGCCCGGTCAGCAGGGCCAGGTTGATCAGCGCGCGGACGTTGTCGGTGCCGTTGTGGTGCTCGGTGATGCCGAGGGTCCAGCACAGCTGGGCGCGCTCGGCGCGGGCGTAGCCGTGCGCCAACTCCCGGATGGCGCGGGCCGGTACGCCCGTCACCTTCTCGGCGAGCGACAGCGTCCAGGGCTCGACCAGCGCCCGGTATTCCTCGAAGCCGGTCGTGGCCCGCTGGATGAACGCCTCGTTCGCGAGGCCCGCGTGGATGATCTCGCGGCCGATCGCGTGCGCCATCGGGATGTCCGTGCCGACGTTCAGGCCGAGCCAGCTCTCCGCCCACTCGGCGGTGGAGGTGCGGCGCGGGTCGACGGCGTACATCCGGGCGCCGTTCCTGATCCCCTTCAGCACGTGCTGGAAGAAGATCGGGTGCGCGAAGCGGGCGTTGGACCCCCACATCACGATGACGTCGGTGTGCTCGATCTCCTCGTACGACGACGTCCCGCCGCCCGAGCCGAACGCGGCCGACAACCCGGCCACGCTCGGAGCGTGACAGGTCCGGTTGCAGGAGTCGACGTTGTGGGTGCCCATGACGACCCGCGCGAACTTCTGCGCCACGTAATTGGTCTCGTTGGTGGCGCGCGCGCAGGAGAACATGCCGAACGCGTCCCGGTGGCGCGCGAGCCCCCGGGCGGTGCGGTCCAGGGCCTCGTCCCAGTCGGCCGGCCGGAACGGCTCGTCGCGTGCGTCCCGCACCAGGGGGCGGGTGAGCCGGGTGTAGGTCTTCGGTCCGCGTTGCCTCATGTGGCGCTCCTCAGCCTTCATGCCGCGCTCCTCAGCGCCAGCAGGTCCGAGATGGCGTGCACGGTGCGCAGGGTGGGCACCTCCACGCCGGTGATCTCCGCCAGCTCGACGACGGCGGCGAGTAGGACGTCGAGTTCGAGGGGTCTGCCGCGCTCCAGGTCCTGGAGCGTGGACGTACGGTGGTCGCCGACGCGTTCCGCGCCCGCGAGGCGCCGTTCGATGGAGACGCCGACCGTGCAGCCGAGGGCCTCGGCGACCGCCAGCGTCTCGGCCATCATGGTCTCGATGACCCTGCGGGTGCCGCCGTGCAGGCACATCTGCCGCATGGTCGCCCGGGCCAGCGCGCTGATCGGGTTGAAGGAGATGTTGCCGAGCAGCTTCAGCCAGATGTCGTGCCGCAGGTCCGCCTCCACCGGGCACTTCAGGCCGCCGGCCCGCATGGCCTCGCTGAACGCCAGGCAGCGGGCCGAGATGCCGCGGTCCGGCTCGCCGACGGAGAACCGGGTGCCCTCGAGGTGGCGCACGATCCCCGGCCCTTCCAGTTCGGTCGCCGCGTAGACCACACAGCCGACGGCACGCTCGGGCGCGAGCACCGCACTGACCGCGCCACCCGGGTCCACGCTCTCGATGCGACGGCCGTCGTGGGGCCCGCCGTGCCGGTGGAAGTACCACCAGGGAATGCCGTTCTGGGCGGCGACGACCGTCGTGGTGTCGTGCAGGAGCGGTGCGATCAGCGGCCCGCACGCCGCGTAGGTGTGGGCCTTCAGGCCCAGGAAGATATAGTCGACCGGGCCCACGTCGGCCGGGTCGTCGGTGGCGTGGGCGTGCGCGGTGAAATCGCCGCGCGGGCTGCGCACCGTTACTCCGTGCCGCCTCATGGCCGCCAGATGGGGTCCACGGGCGATGAGGTGCACGTCGGCGCCCGCGCGATGGAGCGCGGCGCCGACGTAGGCGCCGATCGCACCGGCGCCGAGGACTGCGACTTTCACGAGAACACTCCGTTCGGTCGAGGGAGTACCGCGGAGGTGGCGACGTCGGAACGCTGGAACGCCCGTTAAAGTGTCGACGAAATATTGTCTACAGTATGGGAGTTGGTCCGGCAAGGGTCCGTGCACCAACTGGCAGTGGTCGGCCGACCGTTCGCCGCACCCTGGATACCGCTCACCGCATACGGTCGACGTGACGGTTCTCAACTCCGGTCCGCCTGCCTACCGTTCGCCCCATGAGCCCCCCTGTCGCGCCCCCCGGATGGAGCCGCTGGCTGGTGCCGCCCGCCGCTCTCTCCGTCCATCTCTCCATCGGTCAGGCGTACGCCTGGAGCGTGTTCAAGCCGCCCCTGGAATCCGCGCTCCACCTCGACGGCACCGAAAGCGCCCTGCCCTTCCAGCTCGCCATCGTCATGCTCGGCCTGTCCGCCGCGTTCGGCGGCACGCTCGTCGAACGCAAGGGCCCGCGCTGGGCGATGACCGTGGCCCTGGTCTGCTTCTCCTCCGGCTTCCTGATCTCCGCGCTCGGCGCGGCGAGCGAGCAGTACTGGCTGATCGTCCTCGGCTACGGGTTCGTCGGCGGCATCGGCCTGGGCATCGGCTACATCTCACCCGTCTCCACGCTGATCAAGTGGTTCCCGGACCGGCCCGGCATGGCCACCGGCATCGCCATCATGGGCTTCGGCGGCGGCGCGCTGATCGCCTCGCCCTGGTCCGCGCAGATGCTCCAGTCGTTCGGCTCCGACCACTCCGGGATCGCGCTCGCCTTCCTGACGCACGGGCTCGTGTACGCCGTCTTCATGTCGCTCGGGGTCCTGCTGGTGCGGGTGCCTCGCTCCGAGAAGCCCGTGGCGGCCGGTCCGAGCGCCGTCGACGGCGTACAGGTCTCCGCCCGCAGCGCCGTGCGCACCCCGCAGTTCTGGTGCCTGTGGGTCGTCCTCTGTATGAACGTGACCGCCGGCATCGGCATCCTCGAGAAGGCCGCCCCCATGATCACGGACTTCTTCTCGGGAACCTCGACGCCCGTGTCGGCATCCGCGGCCGCCGGTTTCGTCGCCCTGCTGTCGGCGGCGAACATGGCGGGCCGCATCGGCTGGTCCTCGGCCTCCGACCGGATCGGCCGCAAGAACATCTACCGCCTCTACCTCGGCGCGGGTGCGCTGATGTACCTGCTCATCGCGTCGTTCGGCGACTCGTCGAAGCCCCTGTTCATCCTCTGCGCGCTGGTCATCCTCTCCTTCTACGGCGGCGGTTTCGCGACCGTACCCGCCTACCTGAAGGACCTGTTCGGGGCCTACCAGGTGGGCGCGATCCACGGCCGGCTGCTGACCGCCTGGTCGACCGCCGGGGTCCTCGGACCGCTGATCGTGAACTGGATCGCCGACCACCAGAAGGAGGCCGGCAAGCACGGCCCGGACCTGTACGGCCTGTCCCTCATGATCATGATCGGTCTGCTCGTGGTCGGTTTCGTCGCCAACGAGCTGGTCCGGCCCGTCCACCCCCGCCACCATGTCCCCGCACCGAAGGAGGCCGCCGATGGCCGACGAGAGCAGCCCGCCTGAGCGGCGGACGTTGACCGCCCTGGCCTGGCTCTGGGTGGGGGCACCCCTGTGCTACGGCCTGTACGAGCTGATCCTGAAGGCGAAGCAGCTGTTCACCGGGTGAACCCGGACGGCCGTCCCGCGGATACTCGGCCGTCCGAGGGTCTGCGGGAAGCCGACAACACGGACGGCCCATTCCTGTCGCTTCACCTGCCGCCCTACCCGTGAGTCACTGATCAGACTGGTGGATCCCGCTACCCACGGCAAGGAGGGGGACCCCACCCATGAACGGCTCACGTATCGCCGCCGTCGGCCACTACCAGCCCGCCAAGGTGCTCACCAACGAGGACCTGGCGGGCATGGTCGACACCAGCGACGAGTGGATCAGGACCCGGGTGGGCATCCGCACGCGCCACATCGCCGGGCCCGACGAGCCCGTCGACGAGCTGGCCGCGCACGCCGCGGCCAAGGCGCTGGCGGCCGCAGGCCTGGCGCCGGGCGACATCGACCTGGTCCTGGTCGCCACCTCCACCGCCGTCGACCGCTCGCCGAACACGGCCGCCCGCGTCGCGGCCCGGCTCGGCATCCCGCAACCGGCCGCCATGGACGTCAACGTCGTCTGCGCCGGCTTCACGCACGCGCTCGCCACCGCCGACCACACCGTGCGCGCGGGTGCGGCCACGCGGGCGCTCGTCATCGGCGCCGACAAGATGTCCGACGTGACGGACTGGACCGACCGTGCGACCTGCGTGCTGGTCGGGGACGGCGCCGGGGCCGCCGTGGTCGAGGCCTGCCCCGCCGGCGCCGAGCCCGGGATCGGGCCGGTGCTGTGGGGTTCGGTGCCCGGGATGGGGCACGCGGTACGCATCGAGGGCACGCCCCCGCGGTTCGCGCAGGAGGGGCAGAGCGTGTACCGGTGGGCCACCACCCAGCTGCCGCCCATCGCCCGCCAGGTCTGCGAACGGGCCGGGACCGCGCCCGAGGACCTCGCCGCGGTGGTGCTGCACCAGGCGAACCTGCGCATCATCGAGCCGCTGGCGGAGAAGCTCGGCGCGGTCAACGCGGTCGTCGCCCGTGATGTCGCCGAATCCGGCAACACCTCGGCGGCGAGCATCCCGCTCGCCCTGTCCAAGCTCGTGGAGCGCGGGGAGATCTCGAGGGGCGACCGGGTGCTCCTCTTCGGCTTCGGCGGAAACCTCTCGTACGCGGGCCAGGTCGTCCGGTGCCCGTGAGCCGCCCCACGGCCGCCCCCGCGACGGAACCGGCCGCCCCAGCCGCTGCCTGCGTTTGCCATATCCCCCACCCCAGTGCGCCGTAGACTGTAGACGAAAGACAATCCATACTGGCTTTCCGTGCCACCGCGCCGCCGTTGCCCTGAAGGGGGACCGCGATGTTGTCGACAGGACTGCCGCAGGGAGCGGTACCCAGGCTGGAGCGCCCCGGCCCGCTGCGCGACCGCGTCTACGAGGCGCTGCTCGAACTCATCACCACGCGTGCCCTCCAGCCCGGCCAGCACCTCGTCGAGAGCGAACTCGCCGGGCACCTTGGGGTCTCCCGGCAGCCGGTGCGCGAGGCGTTGCAGCGGCTGAACACCGAGGGCTGGGTCGATCTGCGGCCCGCCCAGGGCGCGTTCGTGCACGAGCCGACGGAGGAGGAGGCCGACCAGCTCCTGACGGTGCGCACGCTGCTCGAGGCGGAGGCCGCCCGGCTCGCCGCCGCGCACGCGGGCAGCGCCGGCATCGCGGCCCTGGAGGAGCTGTGCGCCCAGGGAAAGCGTGCCGTCGCCGAGGACGACGTGGACGGGGCGGTCGCGCTGAACGCCCGCTTCCACGCGAAGGTGATGGAGCTCGCGGGCAACGCGGTCCTCGCGGAGCTGGCCGGGCAGGTCGACCGGCGGGTGCGCTGGTACTACACCCCGGTCGCCCGGCAACGGGGACAGCAGTCCTGGAACGAGCACCGCGAGCTGATCGCCGCCATCGCCGACCGCGACGAGCAGCGGGCCACCCGGCTCATGCGCGAACACACCGAGCACACACGGCGGTCGTATCACGCCCGGGCGGAGTCCTGAGCCCTTCCCGGCGACCATCGGCGAGCGACACCGGACACGGCGGTGGTCCTCCCGGACGCGGGAGGACCACCGCCGGCCCTGTGACGGTCCGCCCGTCAGCCTGTCGCCTGCGGCTGCGGAGCCGATGCGGCCTTCCGGCTCCGCCCCGGCTGCCGCAGCAGCAGGGCGATCGCCGCCGAAACCATCGAGACACCCCCGGCCAGGGCGTACGCGCCGTTGTAGCCCCAGGCCGCGACGACCATCGAGCCGAGACCGCCGCCGAACAGACCACTGATCAGCTTGCCGCTGTAGACCAGACCGTAGTTGGTGGCGTTGTAGTTCTCGCCGAAATAGTCCGGGGTCAGGGCGGCGAACATCGGGTAGAACGCACCGCCGCCGAACCCGGAGAGGAAGGCGAAGAACAGGAACAGCCATTCGCTCTTGATGTCTCCGGCCCAGATCACCCCGAACTGGGCGAGGCCGAGGACGACGATGACGAACACCAGGGTCAGCTTGCGGCCCCAGATGTCGGACAGCCAGCCCACGACACCCCGACCGATGCCGTTGATGACCGCCATGATGCCCATGGACGACGCCGCCACCAGGGGACCGAAGCCCACCTCCTTGGCGAAGTCGACCTGGAAGGAGATCCCGAAGATCGACACGCCGGCCGTCAGCACGATGGAGATCCACATCAGGGGCAGCATTCCGGTCCTGATGGCCTCCCCGGGTGTGTACTGCCGCACCGCGGGCGGGTTCTTGGCGAGGGCCACCACGTTCTTCCCCTTGCCGGAGAAGGTCAGCGGGTCGATGTCAGCCGGCCACCAGTTCCTCGGCGGGTCCTTGAAGAAGAAGGCGCAGCCGAACACCACGACCAGGACGTAGCAGCCGATCAGGTCGAGCACCCGGTGGTAGTTCCCGGTGTCGAACGCGTAGTTGAAGATGAAGATGAACGGCAGCGATCCGTAGGCGAATCCGCCGTTGACGAACCCGGTCCTCGCCCCGCGCCGCTCGGGGAACCACTTGCCGACCATGTTGATGCAGGTCGCATAGACGAGACCGGCACCGATTCCGCCCACGACGCCGAAGCCCAGGATCGCCGCCCACACATTGCTCAGGTGCGACAGGGCCAGGAAGCCGACGAGACACATCCCGGACCCGAGGTACATCGCCCGGCGCGCGGTCAGGACCCCCCGCTCCCGCAGCCAGCCGGCCGGGAAGGCGATACCGGCCTGGAAGAACACCCAGATGCTGAGGATCCAGAAGGTGTTGCTCTGCGTCCAGCCGTGCGCCTCGGACAGGGTGTCCTCGGCGGAGCCGTACGCGTACTCGAAGACGCTGATGGCCATCATGGCGATCCAGGGGAGGTACACCATGAGCTTGCGGGAGTGGCCGAGGATGTCCCGGTCGGTCTCGCCGATGCGGTAGACACGGCCGTGGGCGTCGGTCACCTCGCGGTAGGCGCGGCCCGCGGCCCCGGGGCCGGCCGACGAGCTGTTCGTGGCTATGGGGTCTGCCGTCATGTCACGCCATCTCCTCGCCGAGCGGATGCGGGTGGGGGACAGTGCGCCGGGCGTCGGGCCTGCCCGGTGCCTTCAGATAAAGGGCCGGGGCCGCGAAGGCCGGGCCGATGGAGCCCGTCGGGACGGGCGCGCCGCGGAAGTCCCCGTCACCGGCGACGACCGCGCCCGGACCGGAACCGGCGAGCCCCGGGATCAGCGCGCCGGACCGGGCCGGGCCCAGCACGACGCAGTCGATGACCAGTGCGGAGCGGCGGCCCCGGCGGTGGGAGAGCCGGCCGGCGACAGCGCGCCGGGTGCCGTCGACGATCGCCCTCGGGGACATCGCCGCGGTCACGAAGCCGCCCGCGAGGCCCAGGGCCTTCTTCGGGGCCGCCCTGCCCGGACGGACGGGCAGCCCGCGGCTCTCCCGCAGCTGCCCGCGGGAACGGCCCGTGATGCCGGCGTCGCTCTCGCCGGTCCGGTACACGCGGCCGTTGCGATCCGTCACCTCCCTGGAGGGGACGGACGTCGATAGATCGGTGGTTGTCATGTGTGCCGAGCACCCCTTGCGTCGAAAGTTCTGGCCAGCGCCCCCTGTCCCATGCCTTTCGTGCGCGCGCGGGTCCGGCGGGGCCGCCGACGCGCACCGTCGGCGGCCCCGCACTCACTCACCTCATGAACCACCCCCCAGCAAGCCCGCCGCCCGGGCCCAGCGGTACTTGGCACCGAGCACGGCCACCGGCTTCTCCGTCGTGTACGGGTACGCCACCACCCCCCGCTCGTACAGGTACTGGCAGGCCTCCTCGACCTCGACGTCACCGGCGAGGGAGGCCACCACCGGCTTCTGCACGCCGCGCTCCCGGAACTCGGCCACCACCCGCGCGGTCAGCTCGGCGAACACCATGGGAGGAGTGACGATGGTGTGCCAGTAGCCGAGGACGAGTGCGTGGATGCGGGGATCCGCAAGGCCCAGCCGGATCGTCGCCTCGTACGTCGACGGCGGCTCGCCGCCCGTGATGTCCACCGGGTTGCCCGCGGCCCCGAAGGGCGGGATGAACTTCCGGAAGGAGGCGTCCAGATCCGGCGGGATCTCCATCAGGGTCAGTCCGTTGTCGGTGACCGCGTCCGACAGCAGGACACCGCTGCCGCCGGCCCCGGTGATGATGACGATGTTGTCCCCCTTCGGGGTGGGCAGCACCGGCAACGCGCGCGCATACTCCAGCATGTCGTTCAGACCGGGCGCCCGGATGACACCGGCCTGCCGCAGGATGTCGTCGTACACGGCGTCATCGCCGGCGAGCGCACCGGTGTGCGAACCGGCGGCCCTGGCGCCCGCCGCGGTACGCCCGGCCTTCAGGACCACCACGGGCTTCTTGGGGACGGTCTCCCGCGCGGCCCGCACGAACGCACGCCCGTCCTTGAGGTCCTCCAGGTGCATCGCGATGCACTCGGTGTGCGGGTCCTCGCCGAACCAGGTCAGCAGGTCGTCCTCGTCCAGGTCCGATTTGTTGCCGAGGCCGACGATCGCCGACACACCCGTCCTCGTGGTGCGTGCGAAGCCCAGGATGGCCATCCCGATGCCCCCGGACTGCGAGGTCAGCGCGACCCCGCCCTTGACGTCGTAGGGCGTGCAGAACGTGGCACACAGGTCCTGCCACGTCGAGTAGTAGCCGTAGATGTTCGGGCCGAGCAGCCGGATGCCGTACCGCTCGGCGATCGCCACGATCTCCTCCTGGAGCGCGTGCTCCCCGGTCTCCGCGAACCCGGAGGGGATCAGCACGGCGTTGGGGATCCTCTTGCGTCCCACCTCCTCCAACGCGGCGGCCACGAACGGGGCCGGGATGGCGAAGACGGCCACATCCACCTCACCGGGGACGTCGGTGACACTCTTGTACGCCTTGCGGCCCAGAATGTCATCGGCCCTCGGGTTCACCGGGTGGATCTCCCCGGGGAAACCGCCGTCGACGAGGTTGCGCATCACCGAATTGCCGATCTTGCCCTGCTCGTTGGAGGCGCCGATCACGGCCACGGAGGACGGCTGCATCAGCCGGCGCATGGAGGTGAGGATCTCCTCGCGCGTGTAGCGACGGCGCTCCTTGGGCGGCGTCTCGGCAAGGATCACGCGGATGTCCGCCGCGACCGCGCCGTCGGGGGTGGCGATCACCGGGTTGAGGTCGACCTCCGCGATCTCGGGGAAGTCCGCGACGAGTTGGGAGACCCGGCGGATCTGCTCGGCGATCGCCCACCGGTCCACGCCCGCCTGCCCGCGCACCCCGCGCAGGATCTCGGCCGAGCGGATGGAGTCCAGCATGGACATCGCCTCGTCGGCGTCCACGGGCGCCAGCCGGAACGTCACGTCCTTGAGCACCTCGACGAGCACCCCGCCCAGCCCGAAGGCCACGGTCTTGCCGAAGGTGGGGTCGGTCACGGCGCCGACGATGACCTCCTGCCCCTGAGGCAGCAGTTCCTGGATCTGGACCCCGTCGATCCGGGCGTCCGGGTCGTAGGCGCGTGCGTTGCGGACGATCGTGTGGAAGGTCGCCCGCACGTCCGCCGCGCCCGTCACTCCGACGACGACACCGCCGGCGTCGGTCTTGTGCAGGATGTCCGGGGAGACGATCTTCATCACGACGGGCCCACCGAACCGTGCCGCGTGCGCCACCGCCTCCTCGACGTCCCGCGCCAGTTCCTCGCCGGGTACGGCGATGCCGTACGCGTCGGCGATCACCTTGCCCTCGGGCGCGGTGAGCGCGGTACGTCCGCCCGCTCGCACGGAATCGAGGAGGGCACGCACCCTGAGCACCCGGTCTTCGGCCATCACGTCAGATCACTCCGTTCGACTTGAGCAGGCGCAACTCCTCGTGGCCGAGGCCCAGCTCGCCGATGTAGACCTCTTCGTTGTGTTCGCCGAGCAGCGGGGAACCCGTCACCTCGACGGGGGAGTCCGAGAGCTTGAGCGGGCTGCCCACGGTGACGAACTCGCCGCGTTCCGGGTGCGGTACGCGTACCACCATCCCGTTCGCGGCCAGGGACTCGTCCTCGATGATCTCCTTGGTCGACAGGATCGGCCCGCAGGGGATGTCGTGGGCGTTCAGCCGCTCCAGCACCTCCCACTTGGGAAGGGCCGACGACCACTCCTCGATCAGCTGGAACATCTTGTTGAGCTTCGGCAGCCGGGCCTCGGGGGTCGCCCACTCGGGGTCCTCGGCCAGCTCCGCCCGGCCGATGAGTCGGCTGAGCGGCTTCCAGCCGACGGGCTGCACGATGACGTAGACGTAGTCGTTCGGGCCGCCCGGGGCGCACCTGACCGCCCAGCCGGGCTGGCCGCCGCCGGACGCGTTTCCCGAGCGGGGAACCTCGTCGCCGAAGTCCTCGTTGGGATACTCGGTGAGCGGTCCGTGTGCCAGGCGTTGCTGATCGCGCAGCTTCACCCGGCACAGGTTGAGTACGGCGTGCTGCATGGCCACGTTGACCCGCTGGCCACGCCCGGTTTTCTCCCGCTGGTACAGCGCCGCGAGAATCCCCGCGACGGCGTGCACACCCGTCCCCGAGTCCCCGATCTGGGCCCCCGTCGCCAGCGGCGGTCCGTCCTCGAAACCGGTGGTCGACATCGACCCGCCCATGGCCTGGGCGACGACCTCGTACGCCTTGAAGCCGGTGTAGGGGCCCTCACCGAATCCCTTGATGGAGGCGTAGACGATCCGTGGATTGATCTCCTTGACGCGGTCCCAGGGAAAGCCCATGCGGTCCACCGCGCCCGGGCCGAAGTTCTCGACCATGACGTCGGAGCGCCGGATCAGCTCGGTGAGGATCTCCCTGCCGCGCTCGGTCTTGGTGTTGAGGGTGATGCTCCGCTTGTTGCAGTTGAGCATCGTGAAGTAGAGGGAGTCGACGTCCGGCAGGTCGCGCAGCTGCCTGCGCGTGATGTCACCGGTCGGCGCCTCCAGCTTGACGACGTCCGCGCCGAGCCAGGCAAGGAGCTGGGTCGCGGAGGGCCCGGACTGGACATGGGTCATGTCCAGGACGCGGATACCGTCGAGAGCCTTGGTCATGACAAGCGCTCCTCACTTGTACATGGTCTGGTTCATGGTTCCGGGGGCGTACGCGTCCGGGTCGACCCAGACGTTGATCAGCGAGGGCTTCCCGGACTCGCGGGCCCGGCGCAGAGCGGGGCCGATGTCGGCGGGGTCGCGGACCTCCTCGCCGTGACCGCCCAGAATCTGGGCGAACTTGTCGTAGGGGACGTCGCCGAGGGTGTTGCCGACCCGCTCACGCTCGCGGCCGTACTTCTGGGCCTGGCCGTAACGGATCTGGTTCATCGAGGAGTTGTTGCCCACGATGCCGACGAAGGGGAGGTCGTAGCGGACGAGGGTCTCGAAGTCCCAGCCGGTGAGGGAGAACGCCCCGTCACCGAACAGGGCGACGACCTCCTTGTCGGGGCGCGCCTGCTTGGCCGCGAGCACGAAGGGGATACCGACGCCGAGCGTGCCCAGCGGGCCCGGATCCATCCAGTGACCGGGCGACTTGGGCTGGACGACCTGACCGGAGAAGGTGACGATGTCGCCGCCGTCGCCGATGTAGATCGAGTCCTCGGTCAGGAAGTCGTTGATCTCGCTGACGAGACGGTACGGGTGGATCGGTGAGGCGTCCGACCTCAGCTGCGGCAGCCGCTTCTCGAGCGCGCTCTGCTCGGCGGCGCGCAGCTCGTCGAGCCATTCCTTGCGCCGGGACGTCCCGCCGTCGATACGTCCCAAGGCCGCCTCGGTCACCGACTTCAGGACCAGTCCCGCGTCGCCGACGATGCCGAGGTCGATGTCCCGGTTCTTGCCGACGGTGCGGTAGTCGAGGTCGATCTGTACGACGGTCGCGTCGGGGGAGAGCCGTTTGCCGTAGCCCATACGGAAGTCGAACGGCGTACCGACGATGACGATGACGTCGGCGTGTGAGAAGGCGTAGCGGCGCGAGAGCTGGAAGTGGTGCGGATCGCCCGGCGGCAGGGTGCCGCGGCCGGCCCCGTTCATGTACGCGGGGATGTTCAGGGTCCGTACGAGGTCGACGGCGGACTCGGTGCCCCGGGTCGTCCACACCTGGCTGCCCAGCAGGATCGCCGGCCTCTCGGCGCGCACGAGCAGGTCCGCGAGCTTCTCGACGGCCTCGGGGTCGCCCGGCGAGCGGGTGGAGGAACGGTAGTGGCCGGGCCGGGGCACGCGGGCCTTGTCCCGCGGCACCTTGGCGTCCAGGACGTCGCGCGGGATCTCGAGGAAGGAGGGCCCGGGCGCGCCGTGGTAGCACTCGCGGAACGCCATCGACACCATGTCCGCCGCGCGCGCCGTGTCGGGGACGGTCGCCGCGAACTTGGTGATGGGCGTCATCATGTCGACGTGCGGCAGGTCCTGCAGGGAACCCATCTTGTGCTGGGTGAGGGCGCCCTGACCGCCGATCAGCAGCATCGGGGACTCCGCGCGGAACGCGTTGGCGACACCCGTCACCGCGTCGGTCGTGCCGGGGCCCGCCGTGACGACCGCACAGCCGGGTGTGCCGGTGATGCGCGCGTAACCGTCGGCGGCGTGGGCGGCGACCTGTTCGTGACGTACGTCGACGACCTCTATGCCTTCGTCCACGCAGCCGTCGTAGATGTCGATGATGTGGCCGCCGCACAGGGTGTAGATGCGGTCGACGCCCTCGGCCTTCAGCGCCTTGGCAACGAGATGACCACCTGAGATCACGTCTTGGGTGTCGTCGGGCATGGCGAAGTCCTGTCCCTTCGTAGGGGGTTGGAACGCGCTCGCAGTATATTGCATACAGTCGACGAATACTGTATGAAGCTTGTTATCCCGCATCCGGTGGGTGGTGTCCAGGGGGCGTGCGGCACTTTCCAGACAGGAGCCGAGATGGACCTGTACGAGCACCAGGCAAGGGAACTCTTCGCGGAACACGGCATCGTCGTCCCACGGGCCGAGGTCACGGACTCGCCCAAGGAGGCCCGGGAGATCGCCCGGCGGCTCGGCGGCCGCGTCGTGGTCAAGGCACAGGTGAAGACGGGCGGTCGGGGCAAGGCGGGCGGCGTCAAGCCGGCCGCCGACCCGCCCGCCGCCGAACTGACGGCGCGCCAGATCCTCGGGATGGACATCAAGGGGCACAGGGTGGGCAAGGTGATGCTCGCCGAGCCCGTCGACGTGGAGAAGGAGTGGTACGTCTCCTACGTGCTCGACCGCGCGGCAGGCCGCTTCCTCGCGATCGCCTCCGCGGAGGGCGGCACGGAGATCGAGGAGGTCGCCGCCCGTCATCCCGAGGCGGTGGCACGCGTGCACATCGACCCGGCGCAGGGCGTCACCTCCGCGAAGGCGGCCGAGATCGCCACGGCCGCGGGCCTGCCGCCGGACACCGTCGACGTGCTGGTGCGCCTCTGGGACGTACTCGTCCGCGAGGACGCCCTGCTGGTGGAGGTCAACCCCCTCGTACGCACGGCGCAGGGTGGCGTCGTCGCCCTCGACGGCAAGGTCACCCTGGACGACAACGCCCGATTCCGGCAGAACCGTTGGGGCGAAGAGGGCACCGGCCACGACGACCCGCTGGAGGCCGCGGCCGCCGCACGGCACCTCAACTACGTCAGACTGGACGGGGAGGTCGGCGTCATCGGCAACGGCGCGGGACTCGTCATGTCGACGCTCGACGTGGTCGCGAGCTGCGGCGCCCGCCCCGCCAACTTCCTCGACATCGGCGGCGGCGCCTCCGCCCGGATCATGGCCGACGGCCTGTCCGTCATCCTGTCGGACCCGGCCGTGAAGTCCGTCTTCGTCAACGTCTTCGGCGGCATCACCGCCTGCGACGCGGTCGCCGACGGCATCGTGCAGGCACTGGACGCGATCCAGCCGACCAAGCCGCTCGTGGTCCGCCTGGACGGCAACAACGCGGCCCGGGGCCGAGCGATCCTCCGGGAGCACGCGCACCCACTGGTCCAGCAGGCCACCACCATGGACGGCGCCGCACGCCGGGCCGCCGAACTCGCCACCGCCGACTGAAGGAGCCCGCCGTGGCCGTCTACCTCACCAAGGACAGCAAGGTCCTCGTCCAGGGCATGACCGGAGGCGAGGGCATGAAGCACACCCGCCGTATGCTCGAGGCCGGCACGGACGTCGTCGGCGGCGTCAACCCGCGCAAGGCGGGCCGTTCGGTCGAATTCGAGATCTCCCAGCGGCACAACGGCCTGGGAGGTTCTGCTCTCGCGATCCCCGTCTTCGGCTCGGTGCGCGAAGGCCGGGAGGCGACCGGCGCGGACGTCAGTGTCGTCTTCGTGCCACCTGCCTTCGCCAAGGCGGCCGTCATGGAGGCCGCCGACGCGGGCATCGGCCTCGCGGTGGTCATCACGGAGGGCATCCCGGTACACGACGCGGTGGCCTTCACCTCGTACGCCGAGCGGAAAGGCACCCGGATCATCGGCCCCAACTGTCCCGGGCTGATCACCCCCGGCCAGTCCAACGCCGGCATCATCCCGGCGGACATCACCAAGCCCGGCCCCATCGGCCTGGTGTCGAAATCGGGCACGCTCACCTACCAGCTCATGTACGAACTGCGGGACATCGGCTTCTCGACCTGCGTCGGCATCGGCGGCGACCCCGTCGTCGGCACCACCCACATCGACTGCCTGGCCGCCTTCGAGGCCGACCCCGACACCGAACTGATCGTGATGATCGGCGAGATCGGCGGCGACGCGGAGGAGCGGGCCGCGGCGTACATCCGCGACCACGTCACCAAGCCGGTCGTCGGCTATGTCGCGGGCTTCACCGCACCGGAGGGCAGGACCATGGGACACGCGGGCGCCATCGTCTCCGGCTCCTCGGGCACCGCGCGGGCGAAGAAGGAAGCGCTGGAAGGGGTAGGGGTGACGGTGGGCGACACGCCAACCCAGACGGCGCGCCTGGTGCTCACCCTGCTGGCCACCGAGCGTGACGTCACTCATAGTTGAGGCGAGGTTACTTTCAGGCGTCGCGACGCCTCGCTAGCGTCCTCCGTACGACGTCTCCGACTCGTATGACGTGTGACATGCCGTATCCGTGCGACACGAGACGAGCCATGCCCGACCCGCCCCCGACTGTGACCGAGAGCGGAGCAATCGAATGGCACTCACCCTCACCCTCAAATCCGGTACCTCCTGGTCCGACGCCTGGCAACGCTGCCTCGCCGTCGCGCCCGAGGCGTTCCGGGACGACCGTGTCCTGAACCTCTGGGACTCCTCCTGGCAGGCGGACGGCCATGCGCTGCCCGCCACCAGCCCGGTCGACGGCAGCCCCATCGCCGGCCCGCCGCGCCTCGACCGTGAGACCGCCCGCCGCGCCGTGCGGGCCGCGCTGGACCAGCACCGTGCCTGGCGCCAGGTGCCCCTGACCGAACGCCGGGCCCGGGTCGCCGCGACCCTGGACGCCCTCACGGAACATCGTGAGCTGCTGGCCCTCCTCCTCGTCTGGGAGATCGGCAAGCCCTGGCGGCTCGCGCAGGCCGATGTGGACCGGGCGATCGACGGCGTGCGCTGGTAAGTCGACGGAATCGAACCGATGATCGGCGACCGGTCCCCGCTGGACGGCCCGGTGTCGAACATCGCGAGCTGGAACTATCCGATGAGCGTCCTGGTCCACGCCCTGCTGGTGCAGGCCCTGGCGGGCAACGCCGTCATCGCCAAGACGCCGACCGACGGCGGTGCCGCCTGCCTCACCCTGGCCTGTGCGCTCGCCGCACGGGAGGGGATCCCCGTCACCCTCGTCAGCGGCAGCGGGGGCGAACTGTCGGAGGCGCTGGTGCGGGCGCCCGAAATCGGCTGTGTCTCCTTCGTCGGCGGCCGGGACACCGGCGCCGCGGTGGCCACGGCGGTCGCCGACCTGGGCAAACGGCACATCCTCGAACAGGAGGGACTGAACACCTGGGGCATCTGGAACTACACGGACTGGGAGTCGCTCACCGCGGTCGTCCCGAAACTCTTCGACTACGGCAAACAGCGCTGCACGGCGTACCCGCGCTTCGTCGTCCAGCGCTCCCTGTTCGACGAGTTCCTGGCGGCGTACCTCCCGGCGGTCCGCCGTGTACGGGTCGGCCACCCGCTGGCGGTGGAGAAGCGCGAGGACCCCTACCCGGAGCTGGACTTCGGGCCGCTGATCAACGCGGCCAAGGCGAAGGAACTGTCGGACCAGGTGGCCGAGGCGATCGACCGCGGTGCGGTGCCCCTGCACCGGGGGAGGCCGGCGGACGCCCGCTTCCTGCCCGGCCAGGACACCTCGGCGTACGTGCACCCGGTCACGCTCCTGAACCCGCCCCCGTCCTCCCCCCTGCACCACGCGGAGCCGTTCGGCCCGGTCGACACGATCGTCCTGGTCGACACGGAGGCGGAACTGCTGGCGGCGATGAACGCCTCGAACGGCGCATTGGTCGCCACGCTCTCCACGGACGACCGGGCGACCTACGACCGTCTCGCCCCGCAGATCCGCGCCTTCAAGGTGGGCCACGGCAAGCCCCGCTCCCGCGGCGACCGCGACGAGCTCTTCGGCGGCTTCGGCGCCTCCTGGCGCGGTGCCTTCGTGGGCGGCGACCTGCTCGTACGCGCGGTGACCCAGGGGTCGGCGGGGGAGCGGCTGCCCGGGAACTTCCCCGAGTACCAGCTCGTGCCCTGACCGACGACGGGCGGCGCACACCTTCAGGGTGCGCCGCCCGGTGCCCGGCCACTTCCCGCGGGCGACCCTGGCCGCCCGCCCGGCGCCCGGAATACGCAGGTGAAGGCCACTCCGAAACCTTGGTATTGTTGTCCCTGTCGCCGCGGGGAAGACCCCCGGCCAGGCGGCAGACACCTTGTCCGGGTGGCGGAATGGCAGACGCGCTAGCTTGAGGTGCTAGTGCCCTTTATCGGGCGTGGGGGTTCAAGTCCCCCCTCGGACACAACGATTGAGGATACGGTGACGAGGGCCTCGACCTTACGGTCGCGGTCCTCGTTGCGTGTTCATAGGTGATCGTGATGCCCAGGGCCTCGTAGAGCGGGCCTTTCCTCTCGGCGGCAGCATTCTGGATGCGCTGTGCAATATCTCCAAGACTCTCAGTGATCCGCCGGATCTGTCGGGCGTCGAGCGGGATCTGCCTCTTCCGGGTGACGAAGGGGTGCGTCGAGCTTCTTCTGCGCCGCGTCCTTGTCCCGCTGGGCCTCGTTAATCCACTGGGTGACGACGGCGGGGTCGGCTCCGGCGTCGAGGGCTGCCTGGTAGCGGGCGAGCCGCCGCTCGCATTCCTTGATCGCCTGGCGTGCTTGGGCCTGCCCGGGGGTCTGGGTCTCTGCGGTGCTTGCTGCGGCGCTGGCGTGGGTGAGCGCTTCGATGGTGGCGGGGAGCCGGTCCGGGGCGAAGGCGCGGGCGATCCACCGGTCCAGGGCCTGGCACACGATGTCTTCGCGCAGGTAGACGGTGCGCGGGTGGGTCAGGTCGGGGTAGAGGGTGGCTTCTTCCTCTTTGAACTCGCAGCGGTAGTAGACGCGGCTGCGGATGGTGGCGGGCTGCATCTTGCACCCGCACAGGCTGCACCGGATCCGACCGCGCAGGGCGTAGGGGCGCCCGCCCCGCTTCCCAGCGCCTCGCCAGGCCCGGCCCGGCAGAGGACCGCTGGTCTATGTCGGCAAGGCCGGTGAGCGTCAAGGGAAGGGCCTCCGGGGCCGGCTGCGGCGCTACACCAGCGGGAGGGCTCTGGCGTCCGGTCTGGGTGAGGCTGTGTTCGACCGGGCGCTGGCCGATCCCGAGTGGCTGCGCGAGCGGCTGGCGGAGGCGGAGCAGGGGGGAGCCCATGCGGGCGACTGCGTGGGGCAAGGCCGCACTGGGCTGGGCGGACATTCATGTCTGCTGGGCCGTCACCGAGAGCGGCACGGCGGCCGAGGCCCCCGTAACTCCCGGGCGACGCACGGGACTCTCACACGCTCCTCGAAGAGGTCGACGGCCTGCATCCGTACCCCTCGCGGCGCTTGCGCTGCTCGGCGGTCAGCCCGCCCCCATCTGCGTACCGCATAACTCCGGGGTACCAGCCACGCCCGAAAGCTCCACAGAAACTCCAGCTCAGACCCACCCCACACCACACCACAAGGATCCTTAAACGATCACTAGATCCCCAAGTCGGCCCGTCACCCATCTAGTGATCACCAATCGGTTTGTCGTACGAGGTTCCGTGACGGCTGCCGGCGGCGGGCGCGCCTCGGGGGTCAGGACTCCGTGCCGGACTCCTGGGGGAAGAAGGTGATCAGCGTGGCGGTGCCGTCCTTGTCGACTGTCCGGACCGCCGGCTCGGGAATGTCCTGCGTGGCGACGTCGATCTCCCTGGGGTGCCACACCAGGTGCCGCAGGACGACGGGGTAGCGCGGCGACCGTCCGCCGACGGAGACGGCCACTACGTCGTCCTTCGGGTCGTACACGATGGTGGCGAAGGGCAGCCGGTTGGCTTCGTACTGGTGCCCGACCTCGGGGTCCAGTACCTCGATGGTGACGAACTCCCCCTGGTGTTCCTCGGTCACTCGGTTGAGGGCGGTCTCCCAGGTGCTGCGGTCGAGCGTTTCGGTGCCGGCCATCGTCGTTCCTCCTCCGGTGGCAATCTGCTCTCCCCACGACGGTAGCCACAGCCCTGAGCGACTGCCTCGGCCTGACAGGTCGAGCCGTGCGGCCCTGGTGGACCTGCCTGGACGAGTCCGGGCCGAAGCCCCACGGGGCGGGCTCCGGTACGGGCGGAGCGGGGGCGGGCACGGCCTGCCGGACCCACGTGAGCCACCACGCGCCCGCTGCCGCGTTGCTACTCCCAGGGCTCAAGACAGTCCCTCTGCTTCCGCCGAGGACCCCATGCGTACGCCTCTGTTGCCGTCATCTTCTGCCGTCAGGCTCCGCTAGTGTCCTGAGTCCTTGTTTCGCTATAGAAGTAGGCTGGGCTCATGGCGCGTATGGGTCGGCCGACGGTCGAGGTGATTCTGACGGATCAGGA
>NZ_JBEYUZ010000042.1:0-31234 GCF_040643755.1 Streptomyces sp. NPDC047079 | reverse complement strand
GCCACCACCAGTTCGGCGTCGTGCCGGGCGCCCATCGCGTAGCCGAGCAGCCGACGGGAGAACAGATCGATCACCGTCGCCAGGTAGAGCTTGCCCTCGCCGGTGTCGATCTCGGTCATGTCGCCTGCCCAGATCAAAGCCGGTTCCTCGGCGGTGAAGTCCCGGCGGACGAAGTCCGGGGCGGCCGGCCGCCTGCCCGGCCTGGTCAGCGACTGGCGGCGCCTGACCTTCCGGCCCGCCAGCCCGAGCTCGGCCATCAGCTTCGCGACGGTGTTCACCGACACCCGCCAGCCCCGGCGCACCAGCTCGATGAACACCTTCGGCGAGCCGTAGGTGCCCCCGGACCGATGGAAGATCTCCTCGATCTCCTCCGCCAGGTGCTGCCGGCGCATCTCCCGCTCGGTCGGCGGCCGGTCACGCTACTTGTAGTACCACGACTCCGACACCCCCAGAGCCCGGCATGCGACGCGATGCGGTATGCCCTCCTCGGCCTTGCAGCTGCTGATCACCCCGACCGCCACGGCCGGGTCCGCCTCTGGTTGGCTTGCAGCCTCATCTGCTGGAGACGCCTCAAGAGGACCGGATCATGATCGCGTCACGAGCTCATAGGAAAAGGTTTTGAGCGAGGCGGCGCCCCGCTGCTACGTTCGTGGTGGACCGTGAAGTCGTCGTATGGAGGTGAGCCCCGTGAACACAGTTACCCATGGGTGCTCCCTCAACCCGTCACGGTCCGGCGGCTGACGTTCGGTGTCGCCAGGAGCGCCTGAGATCGAGGCACTCCTGGAAGGAGACTCCGATGAACACGAAGCCTTGCACATCCGGCCTGAGCGAGAACGCGGTGATGATCACGCGCGTCGCGGACAGGCAATGGCATGCACTGGATGACGACGTGGTGGTCGGCCGCGGGCATGCGGAGCACCGGCCCGACGGACGCTTGTTCGTCAGTATCGATGCCTGGCACGACGCCACCTTCGACCGGCTCGCCGAGGCGATGCTGGCACAACTGCCGGCGCCGCTGTACACGGTGGTCGACGAAGCCGACGTCGAGCTGACGGCCGGCTGGCGGCGGGCAGGTTTCAGGATCCGGCGCCGCGAGTGGGAGTACGTGGTGCCGACCGACCCGCGGGTCACAGGGCTCGAAGCAGTCCTGCCGCCTTCGGACGTGACGATCGTGCCCGCCGGTCAGGCGGACGAGAGTCTGCTGCGGGCGGTGGACCGCGCGATCCGTGACGAAGTCGAGGTGAGTGTCGGGTGGCAGTCGATGCCCGCGGAGGTAATTCCCCGCCCCGAAGGCGACACCATCGTCGACCCGTCGAAGTACGCGGTGGCCGCGGCGCCGGACCGCTACCTGGGTCTGATCCGGGTGGTGACGGTGAACCGGCCGCGCATCGGGCTGGTCGCGGTCCGGGCCGGCGAGCAGCGCCGCGGCATCGCGCGGGCGCTGCTGGCCCACGCGCTGGGGACGCTGCACCGCTCCGGGTTCGCCGCGGCCTGGACCGAAGTCCACGAGTCCAACCAAGCAGCCTCGGCGCTGTTCGAGGGCATCGGCGCCCGGCCGATGAGCAGCAACCTGGAGCTGGTGCGATGACGAAGAACAAGAACGTCATCGAAGTCGAGGGCAAGGTCGTCGAGTGCCTGCGCAGCGCCATGTTCACCGTGGAGCTCGAGAACGGCCACCGGGTGCTCGCGCACATCAGCGGGAAGATCCGCAAGAACTACATCAAGATCATGCTGGAAGACCGGGTACTGGTGGAGCTCCCGCCGTACGACCTGACGCGCGGCCGGATCGTGTTCCGGTACCGGAACTAGCGGCGGTCGGCACCTTCCGCGGTAGCTGATCCTGGGGCCCCGGTCACGGCGTTTCCGCGACCGGGGCCCCGATGATGGCTCGCACAGCCGCGGCGACCACCGCTCCAGCCGCCGCCAGCAGGTCTGGCCCGAGCCGAACCCCAGCTCCAGGGGCAGCAGTTGCCAGGCGATGTCGTTGTGCAGCACGTGCAGGATGTCCTGCCGGCGCAGCCGGTCCGGCACCGGCCGCGGGCCAGGAGCCTTCTCGGGCCAGGGCGGCAGCAGCGGCGCGATCAGCGCCCACAGGTCATCGTCCACCATCCACGGCCGGGTAGTCACACCATCCCGAACGGTCGAATCGTCACACCGGACACGGCCGAACAGGGGCGTTCAACAAGGTCTTGTTACGAGCTCTTACACGAACCGGGCACAGGACCAGTGGCTCGGGCGAAGCCGCCGTACGCCGTGTCGCGTGGTCGGCGGCGTGCAGAAGTAGGAAATCGATGGCGGCGCGGGCATGCGACACCATGTGGTCCGGCCCGGGATCGTCCGCCGGCCAAGAGCCGTCGCTACCGATCCAGATGGTGCGCAGCCCTGCGGAGCGTCCGCCGCCGATGTCGTACGCCGTGCGATCCGCCGGGTGGCGCGCCGCTGCTCCAGTGTGCGGTCCGCCGACGAGGTTCGCCCCCGCACAGCGCTCCTCACGAGCGGCGGGACCTGCGGCGGTCGGCCCGGCGCGCGGGCGGCGCGCAAGTGCGCAACTTCTTTGCCGGAATCTTGGGTCCCCCCTTACCGGGCCCACCCCTACCATCTGGCACCACGTCGCGAGGACGGACACCCCTTCCTCGGCGGAACCGGCGTACAGCAGCACCTTGGGAGGCCCGCATAGGAGCACACCGCGCCGACGGGCAGCCGCCAAGGCCGACACAGCACGGGAGCCGCGTGATGACCGCCGTACCCCAGCCCCTCCAGGAGACGCTGACCTCCGGCGACCTCGTGTCCGAGATCCGCTCGCGCACTCCTGGCATCGGCGGCAACCCCGGCGGCTGGCCGGGGCTGACCCTCTACCGCTATACGCAACCGACAGCGCCGCAGTGGGAGGAGGTCAAGTCACTGTCGCTGTGCGTGATCGCGCAGGGCCGCAAGTGTGTCGTGTCGGCGGGCCGGCCGCACTACTACGACCCGTTCAACTACCTCGTCCTCAGCAGCAGCCAGCACTTCACCGCCGAGATCCTGGAAGCGACGCAGGACAAACCGTTCCTCTCGCTGGTGCTGCAGATCGATCCCACCCTGGTGCGGCGCGTCTCCTCCGACATCCTCGACCGGCGGGCGGTCCCCTTCCAGCCGAAGCTGCACGGCAAACCGGAGCCCGTCTTCGTCTCGCCGCTCGACTGCGCCCTGATGTCGGCCACGATCCGGTTCCTGCAGGCCACATACACGGGAGCCGACCGCAGGGTGCTCGCGCCGCTGTATCTGCGCGAGATGGTGTACCGGGTACTGCAGGCCGAACAGTACGAGCGGCTTATCGAGATAGCGGCCACCGAAGTGGTGAGCAACCCGGTCAGCGACGTCATCTCCTATGTGCAGCGGAACATGTCGGAGCCGTTGACCGTGAGCGACATGGCCGAACAAGTCGCCATGAGCCCGTCCGCCTTCTCACACCTCTTCCGTGAGGTCACCGGAAAATCCCCTTACCAGTTTGTCAAGGAGATGAGACTGAATCGGGCGCGCGATCTGCTGATCGATCGGCAGATGAGTGTCACCAAGGTGTCCCGCGCCGTCGGGTACGCCAGCACATCGCATTTCATCAACGAGTTCCGTGACCGGTTCGGGGCGACACCGCGCGCCTACTGTGATCTCCAGCGGATCTCCCGGGAACTCGGTTCGCGGAACAGCGGCTGACCCCGCGTCCCCGCTCTGCCGGTGGGAAAATCGCGCACAATCGGGTGGACGGCGGGCCGACCGCCGTCCACCACGCACTGCCCGTCAGCCTTCGCCGAGCGGTGCGGCCGGTGCGGACAGCAGCGCCACGAGCCGCTCGGCCAGCGGCGCCGATGACGCCGGGTTCTGGCCGGTGTGCAGGTTGCCGTCGGAGACCACGTGCCCCTCGAACGCCGCGCCGCTGCGCTCGTACGCGCCGCCGCTGTCCGTGAGGCGGTCCTCCAGCAGCCACGGGGCCTGGTCGGCGAAGCCCATCGCCGCTTCCTCCTCGTTGCTGAAACCCGTCACCCGGCGCCCCGCGAAGAGCCACTCGCCGGAGGCGGCGCGGGCCGGCAGGAAGGCGGCCGGGCCGTGGCAGACGGCCGCCACCGGCTTGTCGGCCGCCGTGAAGGCCGCGACAAGCGCGCCGAACGTCTCGGACCGCGCGAGGTCCTCCATCGGGCCGTGGCCGCCCGGCACGAAGACGGCGTCGTATTCGGCGGCGTTGGCCGCGTCCAGGTCGACCGGTGAGTCGAGCTCCGCGGAGATCCCTTCCAGGTAGGCGCGAAACCGCTTGCCGGGTTCCTCCGAACCGCCGTTGACCGCCGCCGAGAACCCGGCCTCGTCAGCCGTGGGGCGGATCCCTCCCGGGGTGGCCGCGACAATGTCGAAACCCGCGTCGCGGAAGATCTCGTGCGGGACCACCAGTTCCTCCGGCCAGAAACCGCACGGGTGCTTGGTGCCGTCCTTCAGCGTCCAGTAGTCCGATCCGGACACCGCGAACAGTACGCGTGTCATCGTAAACCTCTCTGCCGTCGGCCGCTTCCGTATGCGTGTTCGTTGAAATGCGCCGACCACGTTAGGCGTGAACTCAACGGCCGCCACCCGGTTCCACCGGAATCCGCTATTTCCCGACCGGAACCCGCAGCCGCCGCGGGACTGGTACCGGAATCCGCAGTTGTCCCGCAGGAATCTGCGATGCGACTGCCGGAAGACCGGCCCTAACGTCAAGGCGTCGCGGTAACGAACTGTTCACCTGGAGTTGACATGGCGCGCATCGCGTACCTCGTGTCCAGCGCGAAGGAACTGGCCCTCGCCGACGGCACCCGGCACCCCACCGGCTACTTCGCGGAGGAGGCCCTCAAGCCCTACGAGCGCTTCTGCGCGGCGGGGCACGACGTCGTCGTGGTCACGCCGGACGGCCTGGCGCCGACCGCCGACCCGTACGGGCTCGAACACTTCTTCCACTACCCGGAGGAGGACCAGGACTTCTTCGCCTCCGTCACCCGCACCTTCCACCAGGACCCGGACGATATCCGCATCACCCTGCACCAGACCACCGAGCTTGGGCTGGTGGCCGCCCGCAGGATCGTGGAGCGGCTGACCAGCCGGGGGACGGCGCCCTCCGAGGCCCACGCGCTGGTCAGCCACGCGGCCAAGATCGCCTGGAGCCAGGACCGCCGGCTGGTGGACGTGATGGTGGACGAGGCGCTGGACGGCGGCCTGAGCAGGCAGGAGATCCAGCAGGCCGTCGACGAGCTCGACGCGGCGGCCCGGGCGCTGTCCGCGGAGCGTCGCCGCAAGCTGGACAGCATCGAGGGGTTCACGCATCCGGTGGCGCTCTCCACGCTGAGCGAAGAGGAACTGGCGGGCTTCGACGCCGTGTTCGCGCCCGGCGGCCACGGCCCGATGGTCGACCTCGCCGACAACGCCGACGTCTCCCGGCTGCTGCGCGTGCTGCACCACAAGCAGGCGCCGATCGCCTCGCTGTGCCACGGCCCGGCGCTGCTGCTCTCCGCGCCCGAACGCGAGGACGGGCAGTGGCTCTTCGACGGCTACCGCATGACGTGCTTCACCGACGAGGAAGAGGACCAGACGGTCGCCGGGCGGCTCGGCATGGCCTGGTACCTCGACACCGCGCTGAAGAACGCGGGCGCGGTCTTCGACGACGCGCCGAGCGCCTGGGTGTCCCACGTCGTGGTGGACCGCAACCTCATCACCGGGCAGAACCCCGCCTCCAGCGAAGCCACCGCCGACGCGGTACTCAAAGCGCTCGCCGCGTGAGGGCCGCCGCGAGGTGGCGACCGCGATCGTGCCGGGCGTAGGCGCCGTGGCGCCGTAACCGTGCCAAAGGGTCCGAAGGAGCACAGATCATGAACGAAACGCCTGCCGAGACGGTCAGGGCGTTCCTGGCCGCCGTCCGACGACGGGACACCGACGCCGCGATGGCGCTGGTCAGCTCGTCCGCCGAGGCCAACCTGCACCCCCTGCGGGTCAGGAACGGCGGCGCCGATGACATCCGCGCGCTGGTCACCTCGACGGTGAACGCCTTTCCCGACCTGCGGCTGACCGAGAGGAACCTGCTCGAACTCGGCGATGTCGTGGTGGTGGAGCTGAAACTGGAGGGCACCCAGGCAGCCGACTACCTCGGTGTCGTCAACCAGGAGAAGCACATCGACGTGGACCAGGCATGGCGGTTCACGGTGGACACCGCGGCGATCACCGGGATCGACGCCTACTGGTGCCAGAACCAGCTCTACCGCCGGCTTGCCGTCAAGCGGCTGGACGAGGTCGCGATCGTGGGAGGGACGGCATGAGCACCGCGCAGGACGACATGACCATGGCCCAGGACGGCACGGCGACCACTGTGGCGGCGGCGACACGCAAGGCCGTCGCCGCCGAGACCGCCGCCCGGCTCTTCGCGGCGTACCGCAGGCGCGACGTCGAAGCCATGACCGACATGTGCACCGATGCCGCCGAGTTCTCCTACGTGCCCTACGAGGTGTGGGGTAAGCAGCGGGTGCTGCGCGGCGACGGCAAGGTCAAGACGGTCGGCAAGACCATCTGGGCGGGACTGATCCACTCCTTCCCCGACCTGTTCAACACGGTCCACAGCATCGACGCCAACGACCACGGCGACGCGGTCGTCTCCTGCGACATCGGCGGCTGCCAGCAGACGGCGTGGGGGTTCGCCGAGCCCAGGGGCGGATCGTTCAGCGAACCGCACCTGTTCATCCTCCACATCGACGAGGAGGGACTCATCGACACGGTGCGCGCCTACTGGGACGCGGCCGGCATCAACCGGCAGCTCGGTCACCTCGAGGTCGACTGAGCTGCCGCAGGACTGAAGGACGGGAGGCGAGAGGCACCGATGAATCCGCTCAAGCGTGAGGAATGGCAGCACTTCGTCCGCGACGTGGACTGGACCTACAGCTACGCCGACGACGACGCGGTGTTCCCGGAGTGGCACAGCGGCACCGGAAAGGTGCCCCGCGAGGCGTGGGCCGCCTGGGAGGAGGACTACAAGGTCAGTTACCCGGAGTACGTGGCCACCCAGCGGGAGAAGGAGTCGGCCGCCTACGCGGTGAAGGCCGCGTTGCAGCGCTCCTCGAACTTCGACCGACTCGACGAGGGCTGGCGTTCGTCGACCAAGATGCACTTCGGCGGTGTGGCGTTGGTCGAGTACGCGGCCGTGCTGGGCGAGCTGAAGATGGCCCGGTTCGGCCTCAACGGCTCGTGGCGCAACATGGCCACCTTCGGCGCGCTGGACGAACTGCGGCACTCGCAGATCACCACGTTCTTCGGGCACGAGTTCATCAAGAAGGACCCGCAGTACGACTGGACGCAGAAGACCTTCCACCAGAACAACTGGGTGCCGGTGTCGCTGCGCAACCTCTTCGACAACATGATGATCGCGCCGAACGTGGTGGACCTGGCCATCGGCCTGCCGTTCACCTTCGAAACCGGCTTCACCAACCTCCAGTTCGTGGCGCTGTCCGCGGACGCGCTGGAGGCCGGCGACGTCAACTTCGCCAACATGATCTCCTCGATCCAGACGGACGAGGCCCGCCACTCGCAGCAGGGCGGCCCCACGATGGAGATCCTGGTCGAGCATGACCCGGTGCGGGCCCAGTGGGTCATCGACCGCAACTTCTGGGGCTCGGCTCGCGCCTTCGCCGCGTTGACCGGCCCGGCCATGGACTACTACACGCCCCTGGAGCACCGCAAGCAGTCCTACCGGGAGTTCATGGAGGAGTGGATCATTGACCAGTTCATCCACACCATCGAGGACTACGGCCTGAAGAAGCCCTGGTTCTGGGACGAGTTCATGCGCGGACTCGACACCTGGCACCACGGTCTGCACATGGGACTGTGGTTCTGGCGGCCCACCCTGTGGTGGCGGCCGAAGGCCGGCGTGTCCAAGGACGAGCGCGAGTGGCTGCGCGAGAAGTACCCGAACTGGGAGGCGGTCTACGGCGGAAAGTGGGACACGCTGATCGACAACGTCAACGCCGACAACGTGGAGGCCACTCTCCCCGAGACACTGCCCTGGCTGTGCAGCATGTGCAACCTGCCGTGCTGCAACGCGGTCCAGTCCCGGTCGGGCCGGTGGCGGGTGCCGGACTGGTCGCTGACGTACGACGGCAGGACCTACCACTTCTGCACCAACGCGTGCCGGCAGATCTGGTGGAAGGACCGCGACAACGTCAACCACCAGACACTGATCGAACGGTTCCTGGCCGGCCAGATCCAGCCCATGGACGTCGGCGGCATCCTCGCCTACATGGGGATGACCCCGGACGTCATGGGCGACGACCCCGACTACGAGGCGTGGACCAAGGATTACGTCGGCCGCCCGGTCACCGGCCTGGCCCTCACCGGCAAGGAGACGAGCGCATCATGACCCACGCGACGGGCGCGGACACCGCCCGGCCCGCACCGGCCGTCGTACCGCTCAACGCGGTCTTCGCCGACGACTTCGTACAGATCCTGGTGGCCGTCACCTCGGACAACACCGCCGCCGAGGTGGCCGAGGCCGTGGCGCACCACGTCGAGGGCAAGCGGGTGCGGGCACTGCCTTACCCCAAGATCGTCTTCCACAACGGCCGCCGTCTCGCGCCGGGCACCACCGTGACCGAGGCCGGAATGCGACCGCTCGACCACGTCAGGGTCGAGTACGACATCCCCGAGGGGGCGGCATGAGCCGGCTGGTAGGCCCGATCCTGCGGATGGGCGACGACGTCGACCAGGTCATCGCGGCCATCGAGGACGACAACCCCGACCGGGACATCGAGGTCGTCGACCGCGGCGCCTACGTGCGGGTACGCGGCGCGCGGCGTGTCACGGTCACGCTGGAGACCCTGCGCCGCTACCTCGGCCCCGACTTCGAGATCCGCTCGATGGAAACGATGATGTCCTCCTTCGTCGGGCGCGTCATCACCACCAGCGACTCCATCACCTGGGAGGACATCACCGCCAGGAGCAAGGCGGCGCCGGAAGGAGCAGCGGCGTGAGCACCACACCCAGGAAGCCGCGTCCGCGGCGGACCTTCAGCGCCTTCGGCGACGTCCGCAGGATGCCGAGCGAGTACGAGATCGTCACCCACGGCCAGAACTGGACCACCCGGCAGAACCGCAACGCGGCGTTCGAGCAGAACCCGTCCTCCCCGCCGAACCTGTGGTTTCTCACCTACCGCGACAAGTCACCGCTCGCCGTGGACGACTGGGAGCAGTTCCGCGACCCCGACACCCTGACCTACCGCGCCTACGTCAACCTCCAGGCAGAGGCCGAGGCCAAGACCGGCGGCGTACTGGAGGAGTACGCCAAGGCCGGCGTTGACCGCGCCCTGAGCGCCGGGCAGGTCGCCCTGCTGGGCGCGCTGTACACCCCGTCGCGCTACCTGGTGCACGGCTTCCAGCAGATCCAGGCATACATCGGCTACATGGCGCCCAGCTCGTACATCACCAACGCCGCGGCGTTCTCCACCGCCGACCTGCTCCGCCGGCTCACCCTGACCGGCTACCGCACCCGCGAACTGCAACTGGCCGCACCCGGCGCGGGGATCGGCGAGCGGGAACGGCAGGTCTGGGAACAGGACGAGGCGTGGCAGTCCGCACGCCGGGCCGTGGAGAAGGCACTGATCGCCTACGACTGGGCCGAGTCCTTCACCGCGCTCGACCTGATACTGGCGCCGACCCTCGACGATGTGCTGCTGCGGCAGTTCGGCCAGGCGTCGCGGGAGGCCGGCGACGAGGAGTCGTGGCTGCTGTCGAAGTACCTGCAGGACGACGCCGACCGGCGGGCCCGCTGGAGCGCCGCCCTGGTCGCCTTCGCGGTGGGCCGGCGGCCGGAGAACGAGGCCGTGCTGCGGCGCTGGATCGACCGCTGGACACCGGCTGCCGACGACGCCGCACAGGCGCTGGGCTCGCTCCTGGAGCGCTTCGGGCCCACCGGCTGGACCGCCGCACGGGTGGCCGCCGAGGCCCGCGCCGCCCGGGAGTCCTTCCACGACCGGCTGTTCGAGAGCTCCGCCGCCGGCCGGCCCGAAACGGGACGGAGGCAGGCCTGATGGGCGGCGCCGCCACCGGGCAGTGGCAGGAGGCCATGCGCCTCGACGACCTGTGGGAAGGCGACATGCAAGGCGTCGAGGTGGCGGGCACGAAGGTGCTGCTCGTCAACGTCGACGGCGAGGTGCGCGCCTACCACAACCGGTGCCCGCACCAGGCGTGGGCCCTGGACGAAGGGGACTTCGACGGGCAGACCATCACCTGCAGCCGGCACCTGTGGGAGTTCGACGCCGACACCGGGCAGGGCGTGAACCCCGGCACCTGCCGGCTGACGGCCTACCCGTGCCGGGTCACCGAGACGGGGACGATCATGGTGGACGTCGGATGAGCCGGGAACGGCAGGTGATCGTGGGCGGCGGCGTCGCGGGAGCGGCCGCCGTCCGCGGTCTGCGCGAGGCGGGGTTCGACGGAGAGGTGCTGCTGGTGGGGGAGGAGCCCCACCGGCCCTACGAACGCCCGCCGCTGTCCAAGGAGTTCCTCGCCGGAGCGGCCGACGTGGACGGCCTGTACGTGCAGCCCGCCGGCTGGTACCAGGAGCAGGGCGTCGAACTGCTGCTGGGCACCCGGGCCACCGCCATCGACACGGCCGCGCGGAAGCTCACCGTGTCCGCCCGCGGCGGCACGTCCACGCTGCGGTATGACGGACTGCTGCTCGCCACCGGGGTCCGGCCCAGGCGACTGCCCGGGGTGGCCGGTGAGCGTGTCCACTATCCGCGGACGGTCGACGACGCCAGAGCGCTCCGTGCGGACCTGCGCACCGCCGAGCGCGTCGTGGTCATCGGCGCGGGCTTCATCGGCTGCGAGGTGGCCGCGACCGCGGTCGGGCTGGGGAAGAGGGTCACCGTGTTCGAGCCGGACACCACCCCGTTCCGCCGCAGCCTCGGCCCGCTGGTCGGCATGGCGCTGATCGGCATCCACCGCTCGCACGGCGTGGACGTGCGGCTCGGCGAGGGCGTGCGGCAGGTGGACCCGACCACGAACGGAACGCTGCTCGTCACCTCCACCGCGGGCCACCGCGTGGAGTGCGACGTCATCGTGGTCGGCGTCGGCGCGCAGCCCAACACGGAACTGGCGGCCGCGGCCGGGATCGAGGTGGACAACGGCATCGTCACCGACGCCATGGGCCGCACCTGCTGCCCCAGCGTCTACGCTGCCGGCGACGTGGCCATGCAGTACCACCCCCGCTACGGAGAGCACATCCGCGTCGAACACCATGACACCGCCACCCGGCAGGGCGTCCAGGTGGCACGGAACATGCTCGGCGCGGACGAGGAGTTCACCGAGCCGTTCTGGTTCTGGTCCGACCAGTACGAGCACAGCGTGCAGAGCACCGGGCGCCTGCCCGAGGTGTTCGAACCGGTGGTGCGCGGATCGGTGGAGGACCATTGCTTCTCCGCGTTCGCCTGGTCCGAGGGCAGGGTGAACGGCGTGGTATCCCTCGACCGGCCGCGCGACGTCCTGGACGTCCGGCGCCTGGTCTTCCAGGAGCACCAGGTCACCCGGGAGCAACTGCGCGACGAGTCGGTGGCGCTGAAACGGCTGGCCGCCCGGCCGGCCAGAACGACCGGCGCACGGCCGTAAGTGTGACGGAGGTGTGTTCGCATGACGGCGTTGACGGAACTCGTGGTCCGCGAGGAACAGGCACGGGTGGTCCAGTCCGACGCGTTGGCCGCGCTGAGGAAGGTGACGGGGCTGCCCGCGTCGGCGGCCGTGGCGCGGCTGCGGTACGGCCCCGGCCGCACCTGCGAGCCCGTGGCGCGCATCCTCGACCGCGCACTGGCGAAGGCCGGTGTGGCCGGCATCCGGCCCGACCAGCTCGTGGTGGCGGGCGGCTGCGCCCGCCGGGCCGAGGACATCGTCCGGGTACGGCGCAAGGCGCACGGCAAGGCCGACTGGATCAGCAGCGAGACCTCGGACGTCGAAATCCACCTGGAACCCGCCGGGTTGAGGGCGTCAGCCCACACGGCGGCCACAGCCGCAGAGCCCCCGGGCATCAGCCCCCACGACAGCCCGGCGCGAAGCGAGCCCGCCGCGGCCGCACCCGACGCGCGCTCGCAGCGGGTGAGGGACGCGCTGTACGACGTACTCGACCCGGACCTGGGCGTCAACATCGTCGACCTGGGCTTCGTGCGGGACATCGCCGTCGAGCAGGGGACGGCGGTGATCACCATGACGCTGACGTCGCCCGCCTGCCCCCTGACCGGAGTGATGGAGGACCAGATCCGCACGGCCTTGGCCGACGGCGCAGGCTACGGCGTCAACGATCACCGCGTCGCATGGGTGTGGCAGCCCGCCTGGCGCCCCTCGGACATCACCAGTGAGGGCCGCGACCAGCTCCGCGCCATCGGTTTCAACAACTTCTAGAGAACCTGTCAAGGAGCAGTGCCATGGCACATGTCGTCATCGCCACCTGGAAGGCGAGGCCCGGCCAGGCGGACCACATCCGCGCCATCCTCGAGACGGTCACACCGCTGAACCGCACGGAGGAGAAGATGATCTCCTTCGATGCCTTCGTCAGCGAGACCGACCCGGACACGTTCGTGCTGGTCGAGAAGTACACCGATGCGACGGGCTACGACGACCACAGGGCGACGGAGGCGTTCCGCAGGTACGTGGTGGGCGAGGCGATCCCCGCCCTCGCCGAACGGAGCGTGCGCACCTTCCAGTCCCTCACCTGACGCCCGGCCTGCCGCCGCCGTCTGTGCCGTCGCGGCGCTCCTGTGTCAACGGCTCGGCATCTCCCGGAGCTGTGGTGTTCAGAGCGCCCAGTCATAGCCGCGTTCGAGGAAGAGCCGCAGAGCTGAGGGTGGTAGCCAGTGCCGCGCTGCAGCCATGGCAGACGGTGGGCGGCCGGCATCACCGGGTGGAGGGCTTGGTAGGTGAGTGCGGTGAGCGTGATCTGTGCAGGCCATGAGTCGGCGGCATCGGTGATGACAACGATGGAGGCAGCGCTCAGGTCGAGGGTGGCGGGTGGTGCACTGAGGGACTCCAGATGGAGCGCTCCGAGGGCGGCGTAGTGCAGGTCGACGGTTGTTTCCTCCGTGAACGTTGTCTCGATGAGTGAAAGGGTGCCCTTGACTTCCGCGCGAGTGAGATCGATGTTTCCTGCGACGCGTGTCGCATTGTCCAGCGTGATGTCTGCTTCCACTCGGGCTCCGGGAACTCGAAGCGCGTACTGGTGGTAGGGGAGGAGCGTGCTGGCGGTGAGTTCTATCGATTCGCCGACGACGGCAGCGAACAGATTGACACCCCCCTCGACAGTCAGGCCGTGAGCGTAGATACACCACCGACGGTGAGCGTGGGAGCGCTGACGGCCCATCCCGTGCGGCCGTGTCGGTTCGGAGGGGTGCGTTCATATTTCGCCGATGGCCGGAGATGATCTCCGAAGCTTGTTCCCCTGAACGTAGGCCCGTGTCGACGTGAGCTGATCGCATCGTGGTGTGATCGCTGACGGGAGTTCGATCAAAGCAGGACCCTCGACCGCTGCGGTCAGGGGTAGATCTTCTTCCCCTCGGCGAGCATGGCCACGTACTTCTCGATCCTGCGCACCCTCGTCTCGGGTTTCTTGACGTCCTGGACGCGATAGACGACCGCGTAGCGGTTCCTGCTGTCCAGGGTGGCGAAGAACTCCGCGGCGGCCGGGTTGGCCGCCAGGGCGCGCGCGAGGTCCTCCGGTACCGACGCCGTCTTCGCGCCGTCGTAGGCGGCTTCCCAGCGGCAGTCGGCCTTGGCGCGCTCCACCTCGGCCAGCCCAGCGGGACGCATTCGCCCCTGCTCGACCAGAGCCTCGGCCTTGTTCCGGTTGATCTTGGACCACTTGCTCGTGGGCTTGCGCGGAGTGAAGCGCTGCAGCCAGTTCTCGTCATCGAACGTCTTCTTCTGCCCGTCGATCCAGCCGTAGCACAGTGCCACGTCGAGCGCCTGGGCATAGTCGAGGGCCGCTACCCCCGGCACCTTCTTCCTGATTTTCAGCCATATTCCGGCCGAGGACGCGTGCTGCTTAGTGAGCCACTCCTCGAAGGCCTGGGCGGATTCGAAAGCGACGATCTCCAAGTCTTCAGCCACTTTGGCAGTCAATCATGCGAGCGCGGCGGTCAACCCACAATCGAGGGATCGTCCCCTGCTGCCTGTACCGTCCGGATCGGAATCGCACTTCGAGTGGCGCCAACTTCCGGAGCGCCGCTCGGACTCACCCTCCCAGCTGCGGGCCGCCAAGGGCGCCTGACGGGCATCCGCCCGGGTCTGGCGCTCTTCTCGTGGGTCCGGAAGTGAGCGAGCAGGTCTGCACCACGCGAGCGGATCCGTAGGCTCTCTCCTGACCTGTCTCATCCGAACCCCGCCGGTCGCTCTCAACGCTTCCGTCGACGTCCTCCCCGGCCCGCAGCCGCTGCCCCGGCCGCCGCCGTTTCCGTCTGCCGACCGGGCCGGTCCGCGGAGACCACCAGAGCCGCAAGGGCCGTGGTGACCGGCACCGAGGCCACCAGGCCGATCGATCCGATCAGCGTGCGCACGATCTCCTCTGCGACCAGCTCGCTGTTGGCGACCGTGCCCACGCCGCTCTGTGCGATGGAGAACAGCAGCAGCAGCGGCAGCGCGGCGCCCGCGTAGGCGAGGACGAGCGTGTTGACCACGGAGGCGATGTGGTCGCGGCCGATGCGGATGCCCGCGCGGTACAGCCCTCGCCAGCCCATCGACGGGTTGGCCTCGTGCAGCTCCCAGACGGCAGACGTCTGCGTCACCGTGACGTCGTCGAGCACGCCGAGGGAGCCGATGATGACGCCGGCGAGCAGCAGACCGCTCATGTCGATCGACGGATACAGGCCATGTATGAGGCCGGTGCTGTCGTCCGTGTTGCCGGTGAGTGCGGCCCAGCCGATGAACTGCGAGCCGAGGACGCCGATCAGCAGCAGCGAGACCAGCGTGCCGAGCACCGCCACGGACGTACGGGCCGACAGGCCGTGGCACATGTACAGGGCGATCAGCATGATGGCGCTCGACCCGATCACCGCCACGAGCAGAGGGTTCGAGCCCTGCAGGATCGCCGGCAGGATGAAGAGGTTGAGCACCATGAAGCTGATGGCCAGCGCGACCAGCGCCATGACGCCCCGCAGCCGCCCGACGACCACGACGGCGAGCGCGAAGATGCCGGCGAGCAGTGCCATAGGGAACCTGCGGTTCACGTCGGCGACCGAGTACTGCAGGCCCTGGGGCGCGGAGGGCTCGTAGGCGGTCACGACCTTCTCGCCCTGGTGCAGCTGCCGCGACTGGTCGGGCTGCACGATCTCGATGAATGTGCGGCCCTTGTCTTTGCCGGTGTCGACCCGGATGGTCGCCTTCTTGCAGGTGCCGTTCGCCTCCAGTTGCGCCGAGGTGCCCTCGGCGGTGGAGGTGTCGCCGGTCGGAGTCTCACCCGAGGCGTTCACCGACTTGCAGCTCACCTCGACGACCTTGGTGACCGTGGCCTGCTGTGTCTGGCGGTCGAAGCCGACACCGGTGCGCTTGTGCGGAGGCGCACCGCCCGGCCACAGCACCACCAGCCCCACCACGACGGCGGCGGTGAAGGGGATCAGGATCGCCGCGATGACCTTGCGCAGGTGCTTGGAGACAGGCGCGGCAGGCCCGTGGCTGTGGCTGTGCGCGTGGCCGTCACCGCCGGCGCCCGCCCCGGGGGCGTGGCCAGGGCCATGTCCGGTGCCAGTCACTGTGGCGCGCCCGTGGTCCATCACTGGGGCGTGCCCGTGGCCCATGGCCGAAGAAGGGATATGGCCCGCGCCGGCATCGCGTCCGTAGCCGGGGTGAGGCGCCGCCGCCTCGGGATGCCCCCCGTATTCGTAGTCGTGGCCGTACTCGCCCGTGCGACCACCCCTGGCTCGGTGCCGGTTGCCGACCTCGTTCCAGTCTCCGGCACTCTGCCGGTCAGCGGCTCCCATGCCGTCTCCCTCGCGGTTGTCCGTGCCCCCTCCGAAGCCGGGCCTGCGCTACGGCTCTGAGGAAGAGTACGGGAACGGCTGTGTCGTGGTCTCAGCCGATCATCGCGAGAAGGCCGGGGCCCAGACCCGGGAGCCTGTTGGGCGCGTTCCAGGTCGAACAGCCGGGTGCCGAGCACGTCACCCCACCCGCACGCGGCCGCGGACGGGCGCTCCCGTGGTTCATGCGGGTTGTGGGGTTGACCTCCTGGCCCCCCACCGCCGGGTGCGGTAGCTGCCCGCCAGCCGGCAGACGACGTAGATGGTGAACGAGATGGTCGTGACGTAGGGGCTGATGGGGATGCTGCTGCCCAGGGCGAGCAGGATGCCGCACTCGATGGAGACCACGGCGAAGACCACGCTGAGCAGGGGCAGCAGGACCGGTGACGCGGTGACGCGGGCGGCGGCCGCGGCGGGGGTGACAACGAGGGTGAGGACCAGCAGGGCACCGACGATCTGCACCGACAGGGCGACGGTGAGTCCGAGCACCAGCATGAAGGCGAAGGACAGTGCGCGTACCGGTAGGCCGCGGGCCTCGGCCACGTCCGGGTCCGCGCTGGCGAAGGCCAGCGGGCGCCAGATGAGCGTCAGGACGACGAGGACGAGGGTGGCGGTGCCGAGCAGCCAGGTCATCTGCGGGGTGTCGACGGCGACGATCTGGCCGGTGAGGAGGCCGAACTTGTTGGCGGCCCGGCCTTTGTAGAGGGCGAGGAAGAGCACGCCGAGTCCCAGGCCGAAGGGCATGAGGATGCCGATCACGGAGTTGCGGTCCCGGGCTCGCGCGCCGAGGACGCCGATCGCGCCGGCCGCGACGAGTGAGCCGACGATCGAGCCCGCCACGATGTTGAGCTCCATCAGCAGTGCCGCCGACGCGCCCGCGAAGGACAGCTCGCTGATGCCGTGCACCGCGAAGGGCAGGTCGCGCATGATGACGAAGACCCCGGCCAGGCCGCCGACCAGGCCGAGCGCGGCGCCGGCGATGAGGGAGTTGCGGACCAGCGTCAGCAGTTCGCTGTAATTGTCGAAGCTGAAGATCTGGTGCCAGATCCCGTCGGCGAGCGTCATGACCGGACTCCGTCGGTCTCGTGGGCCGGGTGGTGAGGGGATGAGGTGACCTCGTCGGGCGCTCCGACGACCACGACCCGGCCGTGCACGCGGACGACGTCGACCCGGGTGCCGTACAGCTGGGACAGCGATTCGGACGACAGGACCTCCTCAGGTGTCCCGATCCGGTGGCCGCCCCGCGCCAGGTACAACACCCGGTCCACCAGACCGAGCACCGGGTTGATCTCGTGGGTGACGAAGACCACCGCCGTGCCGTGGGAGCGGCGCCGGACGTCCACGAGTTCGGTGACGGCCCGCTGGTGATTGAGGTCGAGGGAGAGCAGCGGCTCGTCGCACAGCAGGATCCGCGGGTCGGTGGCAAGGGCCTGCCCGACGCGTACGCGTTGCCGTTCGCCCCCGGAGAGCATGCCGAGGCGGACGTCGGCGTAGGCCGACGCTCCGACCGAGGCGAGGATCTCGTCCACCCGGCGGCGGACGGCGCCGGTGCGCAGCCGCGGTCCGAAGCGGTGCCCGTCGATTCCGAAGCGCACGAGGTCACGGGCGCGCAGCATCGCCTGCGCGGACAGTGCCGCCTGCTGAGGGACGTAACCGATGTGCCGGCCGCCCCTGTGGGCAGGCCGGCCGAGGACGGTCAGCGTGCCGGCGGACAGCGGCTGCCGGCCCAGCAGGGCACGGACGAGGCTGGTCTTGCCCGACCCGTTCGGTCCCAGCACGGCCAGGAACTCCCCGGGCCGTACGTCGAGATCGAGACCCTGCCACACCACGCGTTCGCCGTAGGACACGGCGGCGCCACGCAGGCTGAGCACCGGAGTGGCGCCGCTGCCGGCGGCCTCGGCGTCGCCCTGGCGGGCCTGGGGTACGGGGGCCACGGCCGCTCGCCTCACTTGGCCAGCGCGTTCGCGAGCGCGTCGACGTTCGACGTCATCCAGCCGAGATAGTCCTTGCCCTTCGGCAGGGTCTCGGTCACGGGTACCGCGGGAATGCCGGCCGACTTGGCAGCGCTCTCGACCTTCTCCGTCTGCGGGCCGGAGGTCTGGGCGTTGTAGACCAGGGCCTTGACCTGCTTGCCGGTGAAAAGTGCCAGGGTCTCCTGCAGGACCTTCGGGGAGACGTCGCTGCCTTCCTCGACGGCTGCGCTGAACTCCTCGGGTGTCTTGTTGACCAGGCCGCTCGCCTCGGTCATGTACAACGGCACCGGCTCGGTGATCGCGATGCCCCCGCCGCTGTGCTCCTTCTTGAGCTGCGCCTCCTTCGTCTCGAGCGGTGTGAGCTTCGACTTGAAGGTCTCGGCGTTCTTGGTGAAGGTGGCGGCGTTGTCCGGGTCGGCCTTGCCCAGGGCGTCGGCGATGCTGTCGGCGATCTTGGCGACGGCAGGGAAGTCGTACCAGACGTGCTCGTTGAGCTCGCCGCCCTTCGGGGCGGTCTTGCCGGAGACCTTGACGGCGTTGATCACTTCGGCGGAGGAGTTGCTGCTCTTCAGCATCCGGTCGATGAAGTCGTCGTAGCCGCCGCCGTTCTCGATGACGAGCTTCGCCTTGGACAGGATGAGCTGGTTCTGGGTGTTGGCCTCGTAGGAGTGCGGGTCCTGGCCGGGGTCGCTGATGAGCGAGGTGACGTCGACCTTTCCGGCGCCTATCTGCCCGACGATGTCGCCGTACACGTTGGTCGAGGCGACCACCGAGATTCTGGACGTGGACGACGAGGCCGAGTCCGACGCGGAACTCCCGTCGCCCCCGGAGTCGGACGAGCTGCCGCAGCCTGCCAGAAGGGCCAGGGAGGCGCCGGTGATCAGCGCCAGGCTGCGGGACGGGGACGAGGGCATGGGTCCTCCACGACAGGTTGGAACGGGAGTCTTCGCAAGAGGTGGGTCGCCGGTCGAAGCCGGGCAGTTACCACGCTAGATGGAAATGAATGTCACGACCATAGTTTGATCTGATCGATATGAAAATCGTTGCCAAGGTTTGGCGCGCTCGCTGCGGAGTCGACACGACCTGCTACGGATGCGATACGGCCCGACCCGGCGCTGACCGGCAGGGACCGCAGATCCCCGTGAGTTCCACGGTGTGCTCGACCTCGGCGTATCCCGTGACGGCGGCCACGGCGTCCGCCCAGCGCTCGACGGCGTCGGCCTCCACGGCCCGGCTGGGGCCGCAGTGACGGCAGACGAGGTAGTGGCGGTGTCCTTCGGTGGGTCGGGGGCGGTAGAGCCGTTCTCCGGACTTGTCCCGCACGACGTCGACGAGGTCCGTCCGCTCCAGGGTCCGCAGGGTCCGGTACACCGTGGTCAGCCCGACCGCGGTGCCGCCCGCGGCTGGAACGCCAGGGCCACCCCGCAGTGCCGTTCCAGGCTGCCGCGGATGGCGTCGCTGGACAGCGCGCGCAGCAACTGGCCGCGTTCGGTCTCGGACGGCGGCGGGGTCTAATCGTCCGCGAACTCGGCCATGCCGGAACGGAGTTCCCAACTGGCCGATCCCAAGGGCCAGTTGGGTGGCTCGCTGCGACGGTCGGTGAGCGCCGAAGGTCAGTCTCGCTTGCTGGAGTAGGGGAGGAGGGCCATCTCGCGGGCGTTCTTGATGGCGGCGGCGAGCTGGCGCTGCTGTTGAGCGGTGACATGGGTGACGCGCCGGCTGCGGATCTTCCCGCGGTCGGAGATGAACTTGCGCAGCAGAGTGGTGTCTTTGTAGTCGATGTAGGTGATGCCGGCCGCGACGAGGGGGTTGGAGCGGTGCTTGACCGGCTTGCGGGTGTTGGTGCGTCGGGTCATGGGATTCCTCGGGTCGTGGTGGTGGCTGTGGTGCGGGTTGGTGGGTCAGGCGGCGTCGAGGAGGGAGTCGAAGGCCGCGGGGAGGTGTTGCCATGCCTCGGGGCCGGCCGCGTACTCGGTGTCGGTGAGCAGGCAGGAGTCGAGGAGCTGCTCGATGCCGGAGCGGTCGAGTCCGGGTGAGGTGAAGACGAGGTGCTGGCAGCGGTCACCGTGCTGGGGATGCCAGTCCAGTGCGGCGGCGGCTCGTCGCATGGGTGGGATCAGTTCCCATGCCGCGTCGGGCAGGGAGGCGAGCCAGGGGCCTGTGCTTTCGACGCACAGGGCGCCGCCGGCGGCGTCCCAGGAGAGCAGGGTGTCGGGGCGGTCGGCGAGCCAGAACCGGCCTCTGCTGCGTGCTGCCGCGCAGCACAGGTCTTCCAGTGCCTGGTGGAGGCGTTCGGGGTGGAAGGGCCGGGTGCGGTGCCAGACGAGTGTCGTGACTCCTGCGTGGTCGGCTTCCTGCGGCAGGAGTGCGCAGGCGGGGTGCTGGGCCGTGGCCGCTGCTTCTGTGTCGAATCCGGCGAAGGCGAGCTGGGCGAGTTCGCCTGAGGCGGCGTCGACGTGGCGTGCGGTGGGGTGCAGCTGGGTCAGCAGCGCGTGGTCCTGTTCGTCCGCGTCCTCGCTGTCCACGAGGGCCAGGACGGGCGCGTATTCGAGTTGGCGGGCCCAGGTGTCGGCGACGGTGCGCTGGTCGGTCGCCGCTGCGGCGAGCCCGGCTTCGGCCAGGTCGTCCCCGTTGCAGAGGTAGGGCAGGACGAGAGCTGGGTCGACGGCGGTGATCACGTTGGTGAGTGTCAGGTCGTCGCCGCCGTGGGTGGCGATGACCTCTGCCATGGCCTGGGGTTCGACCGAGTCCCACAGCTCGACGACCGCCAGCCGTGTCAGTCCGTGGCCGGCCAGGCGCTGCAGTTCCGGGACGAGGTCTTCGCGCAGTGCGCAGCAGGCGCAGTCGTTGACCAGCGGTGCTTCGCCGGATGCGAGTGTGCCTGACGTGTCCCGGACGTGACGTCGTACGGTTCCCCGGCTCGCGGTGGCCAGGTCGTGGTGGAGGGCGACGCTGCCCGGCACCGCCTTCAGCAGGCGGTCGACAACATGCGTGCGGGCGTCTGTGTGCAGGCCGCCGACGATGACGACCGGCAGTCGGCCTTCCTCGCGCATCAGCGGCCTCCGGATCGGCCGTAGCGGCGTTCGAAGCGCTCCACGCGGCCCGCGGTGTCGAGGACACGGGCGGTACCGGTGTAGAAGGGGTGACTCGCCGACGAGATCTCGACGTCCACGACGGGATAGGTGTTGCCGTCCTCCCACTCGATGCGCTTGTCGCTGGTGAGCGTCGAACGGGTCAGAAAGGCGAAGTCGGCGGCCTTGTCGCGGAAGACGACGGGACCGTAGGCGGGGTGGATGCCGGGCTTCATGGCGGGCTCCTTGGTGGCGTAGGGGGTCGGGTCAGCGTTCTTCGCGGAAGTCGACGTGCCGGCCGGCGATCGGGTCGTACTTGCGCAGGACCATGCGGTCCGGGTCGTTGCGGCGGTTCTTGCGGGTGACGTAGGTGTAGCCGGTTCCCGCGGTGGAGCGGAGTTTGATGACCGGGCGGAGTTCGTTGCGAGCCATGCACGCTACTATATGGGAACGATTTCCATTATCGATAACTCGGCTCTTCGACGAGAGGCAGGTCATCCTGTGTCCGCCCACTGCCAACTGACCGGCGTGCAGCCGGGATTCGGCAACCGCATCTCCCATTCGCACCGGCGCACCTCCCGCCGCTTCAACCCGAACATCCAGCACAAGCGGTACTGGCTGCCCAGTGAGTCCCGCCATGTGCGGCTGACGCTCAGTGCCCGAGCGATCAAGATCGTCGACACCATCGGTGTGGAGGCGGCTGTCGCGCGCATCCGCGCCCGGGGAGGGAAGGTCTGATGGCCAAGCGGAGCAAGATCGCAAAGAACGAGAAGCGCAAGGCCGTCGTCGAGCGGTACGCCGCCCGACGGGCCGAACTCAAAGAGATCATTCGCCGTCCCTCTTCGGCCGAGGCCGAGGCCGAGCGCGGCGCCGCGATCGCCGAACTGCGTCGGCAGCCCCGCGACGCCAGCGCCACCCGTGTCCGCAACCGCGACAGCGTCGACGGCCGCCCCCGGGGGCATCTGCGCAAGTTCGGGCTTTCCCGCGTCCGCGTGAGGGAGCAGGCGCACGCGGGCTTCCTGCCCGGTGTCACCAAGTCGTCCTGGTGACGGCGGTTCCCCCGCGCTGACGGAGGGACGCCAGGGGGCGCGTCTCCGCTCCGAGTCGCGCCCCGCCCAGGACGGTACGACCACGCCCGGACACTCCCGGCCTGCTCGTGGTCGCCGTCGGTACGTATGCGAGAGATGAGGCTGAAAGTGGAAGTCGTTTACGGTGAAATCGGGCAGGAGCGCACGTATGAGTGACGCAGCCCGCGGCGGTCGGGGCCATCCCTTCACCCTTGCCGTCTGTACCTCTTGTCAGTCCGCCACCGATCAGGTGAGGGACGAGCTGCGCCGGGTGGTCCGTGACAGCGCTCACGGGGTCATGATCTCCACCGGATGCCTGCGGGAGATCCTCGACTGCGCGGGCCGTCGGGGGCTGCACGCTGCCGTACAGCCGTCCGCGGTGGATCGCCGGCCCACCGGAGCTGTCGTGCGTCTCGGCCCGCTCGTCACCGCGGCCGACGGCGCAGCGGTGGGCGCCTGGCTGCGGGCGGGAATGCCGGACGACGGCACACTGCCCGACAGGTTGCGGGCGGGGCCCGGCCCGCGGCATGTCGCGCACCTCAACTGAGGGTGGACGGTGTGAGCAAGGGTCTGTTGAGCCGTACCGGGCCGGGCGGTGCCGTGGCTGCGACCACCGCCCGACCCGGGGTCTCAGGGCCCTGCTGCGAGTACGGGCTGCTCGTGTTCGCAGGTGTCGTCGATGCCGTAGGTGTCCCAGGCGGGGAACGGGTCGGTGGAAGGCTGAGCCTTGTCGTCCCCCATGAGGCAGTCGGTCAGGGCCGCCTGCAAGGCGTCCGGGTGCAAGTGGGTTCCGACGAAGACCAGTTCCTGAGCGTCGGGGCTCTCCGCGTCGCGGGCGGCGGAGGGTTCGAAGCGGGCCACGGACCCGGCCTGCGACCACAGGCCCGTCACGTGCGGGCGGCCGGCCAGGGTGAAGAAGCCCTTGGAGCGCAGGATCTGCCCGTAGGCCCCGCTGTCCAGTCGCTCGGTGGCATGGCGCTCAGCCTTCGGGGCGCAGCAGCCCGCGCTCGTACGCCTTGGCCAGCCGCTGCGGCACCAGGTAGGGGACGCCGTCGACGGTGACCGGCACGAGCTGCGGCGTGGTGGCCTTCCACTGGGCGCGACGGTGACGGGTGTTGCTGCGGGACATCTTCCGCTTGGGCACGGCCATGGAGACCTCCTGGGTGGGCTGACGGGCGACGCGTCACGCTACATGAAAATGGGTCCCATTACGAATAGGCCGGTGACCGTGCGCGCTCGCCAGGCAGTACTTCGTCCGAGTCGCCCGGCGGGTCAGGCGCCTTCGCAGTGGTTCCACGGCACTCCCTCGTGTGACACCTGCCGCATGCATGCGCCGGAACTGACAGGGTCGTCCTGGACAAGACCGGCACGCTGACCTCCGGCCATATGAGCGTCGCCCTTGGCGCTGCCGTGCCCGGCGGTCTGGGGCGATCATCCTGGGCCGGGGCGTGTCTTCAGGCGGGCCGGGAAGCGCTGTGTGCGTGCCCCGGCCCGGCCGCACGGTCCTCCCGTAGGCATGCCACCAGCAGCTGATTGGCCCTCGCCCCGGAACGGCGCGCCAGGGGAGACTGCGGATCCGGTGCCGTGATTGAAGGAGTTGTGATGCAGGTAGCCGTGGTCACCTTCGACGGGTTCAACGAGCTCGACAGCTTCATAGCTTCCGCCCTGATCAACCGGTGCCGTAAGGACGGTTTGGAAGCCTTCATCACGACGCCGACGCCGGTGGTCACGTCGATGAACGGCGTCGAGGTGACCGGGCAGCGCCCGATGGAGTTCGTGACAGAGGCCGAGGTCGTGCTGATCGGTAGTGGCGTGAAGGCGCGGGACGTGGTCGCCGACGACCGGTTGATCGCCAGGCTGCTGCTCGACCCTTCGCGACAGCTGATCGGTTCGCAGTGCTCCGGCGCGCTGGTGCTCGCCCGGCTGGGGTTGCTGGATGGCATGCCGGCTTGCACGGACATGAAGACCCGGCCCTTTGTCGAAGCCTGCGACGTCACCGTCCTGGACGCGCCGTTCCACGCCCAGGGGAACATCGCGACGGCGGGCGGTTGCCTGGCGTCCCAGTATCTCGCCACGTGGGTGATCACCCGCATGCTCGGGGAGGACGCCGCGCGCGACGTCGTCGGCTACGTGGCTCCGGTCGGCGAAAACCAGGAGACTGTCGAGCGCGCCATGCGTGCCGTCCGCGCGGGCGAGGTTGCACTGCGCTGACGCCCCGCGATCAGCCTCTTGGGAAGTCTGCGTCGGCTTGTGGCTGCGCTGACAGAGTTGGGTTTCGAGTCTGCTGGGGTGTCGCCGCAAGGCAAGACGCACAGGTGCAAGCGAGATACCGGTGCAGGGGAACTTGTTGTTGACCTCCTCGCGCCGCTGCGTACACCTGCACATACGCGAAGACCCCGGCCTCAGCGTTTGCGCTGGTGACGGGGTCTTTGGGCACCTCATGCAGGGTGCCCCCGGCAGGATTCGAACCTGCGCACACGGCTCCGGAGGCATCGCCCGTCGCGGGCGCCCTGCCCGCGCGTGTACTCGGCTTCGGCGAGTACGGACGCTGTCAACGTCCGCCCCACAGTGCACACTTGACGCGGTACACGGCCACGCCACGGTCCCTCTTCGCGTGCAAACGCGGCGATGAGACTCTGCTGAAACGATCCTGCGCCGCCCCTCCGGGACCTCCCCCTGAGGGTCTCTGGGGATCATCCCCGGGCACCCCTAGGGGTCGGCCCGCAGATCTCCCTGGGGTCCTCCGGAGAGCGTTGAAGAGCGTCCGGAGCACCTGCAACTCTTTATGAGCAGGTGATGATGCGGATATGCGCATGGGGCGCGGAGGAGCTGATCGGTGTGGATGGCACGTACTGGATGTATGTGTTGCTCGTGCTTGTCACGATGCCTCCCATGGTCCCCAACTCCGCGTTGTTAGCCGGAGCGGGTGCCCTCGCGGCGAGCGGGAGCCTCAGTCTCCCTTTTCTGGTGCTGCTCCTGCTGACGAGCACCCTGGTGGGCGACATGACCATGTTCTGGACGGGGCGTCTGGCCAGGGGGCGAGCCGTCCGCTGGATATCGCGCCGGGCCAGGCGCCGTTCGATGCTGGACTGGGCCTCCGGCCAGTTCCGGAGGTACGGAGTGTCGTCGGTGATCGCCATGCGGTTCGTGCCCAGCGGGCGCGGCCTGGGTGGTGTCACCGCCGGGATCGTCGCTCTCCCCCTGAGGAGCTACCTGGTCGGCGCCCTGGTCGCCGAGGCGGTCTTCGTGTTCTGCACCCTCGGCCTCGGCTATCTGGGCGGCCGACTCGTCGAGAACAGCCTGGTCCTGCTGTGCGTGGGGCCGGCCGTGTCGTTGCTGACCGCCGCCGTGGTGACGGCCGTCCGCTGGGGCGTCTGGCGGCGGACGGCCGGTGGCGCACGGTGAACGGACTGCTGGGTGATGTCGAATATGAGGTCCGGAGTGAAGAGACCGGCATACGTCAGTGGGCACCTGCTAACGTTCCATGGCATGTGTGGAGTGCCGACGTGACCGCCCCCTCCCCGACCGGGGACGAACTGGTGCACATGCTCGGTACGTTGGCCAACCCGCACCGCCTTCGCGTTGTCGCGGCCCTGTCCCGGCGCCGCCGCTACGTGAGCCAGCTTGCGCGAGAGCTCGGGATCAGCCGTGCCCTGTTGCAGGCCCACCTGAGGAAGCTGCAGGCAGCGGGCCTCGTCTCGGCCCAGTTGGAGATCTCGAGCGATGGGAAGGCGATGAAGTTCTACGAGGTGACCCCCTTCGCGCTTCATCTGACACCTGAGAGCATCGCGGACGCGGTGACGACTCTCAGCACACACGACTCCGTCCAGCAGGAAGGCGAGAAGGGATCCCCGCAATGAGTTACCACGGCTGGCAGGAAGTCATCGGGACCGTCGGCTTGGTGGGTGCGTTCGCTGCGGTGATCACCATCGTCATCTGGCACATGGCCACGACCTGGCGTGCCAGAGCGATCCTGGCGCGTGATCACGCCTACCGGACGCTGGCGGAGCAGACGGCCCGGGCCCAGGAGGTCACCGAGCAGCGACTCGCCGGGATCGACGAGCGCCTGGCCGAAGTCCAGACCCGTATGCAGTCGGTCGAGCGGATCCTCAAGGAGATCGAGTAACCGTATTCAGGATCCGGGCCGTCGAGCGGCAACTCGGCGGCCCGGTCGAAGAAGCACCGCCTCGCGCCACGCGAGTGTCTGAGAAGCACCCCTTCACGGAAGGACTCTAGTTCATGCTGCCCAAGGGCAAGCTGTTACGCGGCAAAGGCAGTTCGGGCCGCACCGGCCCGGACGGAACGGGGGAAGCGCGCCCTCGCGCTCCCCGGCCCACCTCGCACGGCACGCTGATCGAGCGGGTCGCCGGATGGTCGATCCGGCACCGTGCCCTGGCCATCGGCGGTTGGTTCGCGCTGGTGGTGCTGGCCGTACTGTCCACCGCCCTGGTCTCCGGGGACAGCGCGGTCACCCAGGACCCCGGCGAATCCGGAGTGGCCCAGAAAGTACTGAACAAGCAGAGGAACTGGGAACCCGTCCTGGAGAACGTACTCGTCCAGTCGCGTGGACCGGACGGCCGCAAGTTCAAGGACGACCCAGAACTCCAGCGGGCCGTCGACGACTTGGCCGCCGAGTTCGGCAAGTCGCCGGGTGCGGTGTCGCAGCTGCGGACCCCGCTGAATCCACAGGGCGAGAAACAGATCTCCGCCGATGGCCGTTCGGGGCTTGTCACTTTCTTCGTCGCCGGACCCAACGAGAAGATGGACGCGCATTACGACGCGGTGGTGGCGGCCGTGAAGAAGGTCGCGGACGAACACCGCGGAATCCGCGTCGTACAGGCCGGTGACCAGAGTCTTTCGCGTGCCGTCGACGACGCGGTGAAAAAGGACTTCGCCAGCGCCGAAAACACCTCGCTGCCCATCACCCTGATCATCCTGCTCGTGGTGTTCGGGGCGCTGGTCGCCGCCGCCATCCCGCTGCTGCTGGCCGCCACCGCCGTCGCCGCCGCCTTCGGCCTCATCGGGGTGCTCGGCCAGTGGGTGGCCGTCAACAGCGCGGTGTCGTCGATGATCCTGCTGATCGGCGTCGCCGTCAGCATCGACTACTCGCTGTTCTATCTGCGGCGCGAGCGTGAGGAGCGGGCGGCCGGACGCGGCATCGCGGAGTCCCTGCGGATCACCGCTAAGACGTCCGGGCATGTGGTCGCCGTCTCCGGTGTCACCGTCATGCTCTGCGTCAGCGGGCTCCTCTTCAGCGGCCTGGATGTCTTCCGCGGCCTCACCCTCGGCACGGTGGTCATCGTGGGCCTGGCGATGATCGGCTCGGTCACCGTGCTGCCCGCCCTGCTCGCCACGCTGGGACGGTGGGTGGACAAGGGACGCATCCCCTGGCTCGGCAGGCGCCGTACCACGGCACTGGAGTCCCGCACCTGGCGGGCTCTGGCCCAAGCCGTGGTCAAGCGACCGCTGGTGTGGGGCGGCGCCGCCGCGGCAGCCCTGGTCGTGATGGCGCTGCCCATGTTCTCCATGCATCTCCAGGACGCCGCCGTGGTCAACAGCCTGCCGCGTAGCGCCCCGGCCGTGGACGCGGCGATCCGGATGCAGCAGGCGTTCCCCGGCGCCCCCACCCCGGCACGCGTCGCGGTGTGGAACGTCGACGGAGGCTCGCCCGACACCCCGCAGGTGCGCACCGCGGTCCGGGGGCTGCACGACGAGATCACCGCGAGCGGCGGCCGGCTGGCCGGGCCCGTCTCGACGGTGCGCGTCGACGATCTCCTGGTGGTACGGGTGCCGCTGGCCGGCTCGGGCACGGACCCCGCCTCCCACCGGGCCCTGACGACCCTGCGTGAGACGGCGCTGCCCGCGACACTCGGCAAGGTGCAGGGCGTCGAGTACGCCACCGCGGGCCGCACGGCCTTCGCCCACGACTTCGCCCAACAGTTGGGCAAACGTACGTTCGTCGTCATCGGTTTCGTACTCGTCCTGGCCTTCGCGCTGCTGCTCCTGGCCTTCCGCTCCGTGGTCATCCCCCTGGTGTCCATCGCCCTCAACCTGCTGTCGATGGGTGCTTCCTACGGCATCCTGACCTGGGTCTTCCAGGACGGGAACCTCAGTTCGCTGCTGGACTTCACCCCCTACGGCGGGGTGGCGGAATGGCTGCCGCTGTTCATGTTCGTCGTCCTGTTCGGGCTCAGCATGGACTACCACATCTTCATCCTCAGCCGGATCAGGGAACGTCGGCAGGCCGGTGCCACCCCGCGGGAGGCGGTCGTGGACGGCATCGCCGCCAGCGCGGGCGTGGTCACCAGCGCGGCCGTCATCATGACCGCGGTGTTCACGATCTTCATCACGCTCTCGGCCATCGAGAACAAGATGATGGGGGTGGGCATGGCCGTGGCCATCCTCATCGACGCCACCGTCGTGCGCGGGGTGCTGCTGCCCGCGGCCATGTCCCTCCTCGGCCACCGCGCCTGGGAACTGCCGCGCGGCCTGGAGCGGCTGCTCGGCCGCAACGACCGGCCGCGGCCCGAGGCGGCCGCCGCCGACAGCGGCCACCCGGCCCGCCCCGTCGAGGGCGCCCGCCACCCCTGACCGCACCCCGCGGGTGCGCGCACCCGACCGAAGACTCCGGCCGGAGCCCGATCATCCCCGGGCTCCGGCCGGAGCCTCTTTCGTTGCCAGGCATCGCCGGCCGACCCGGCCGAGAGCCGATAGCGGCGCTATAGAAGGAGTATCGGGCGCTCCTGAAGAGTGCTGTCGCGCATAAGAGCTGGTACTGCGGAATTCCGCACGCTCTACGAACGCATCACGAACGCACCACTTCAGCGGAGGATTCACCATGGCGGACGAGCGGGACGACGAACAGATCTACTGCGTCGTGGTCAACGACGAGGAGCAGTACTCCATCTGGTGGGCCGACCGCGAATTGCCCGCCGGATGGCATGCGGAGGGAAAGCAGGGAAAGCGGTCGGAATGTCTCGCGCACATCGGTGAAGTGTGGACGGACATGCGGCCGTTGGGTCTGCGCCGCCGAATGGAGCAGCACGCCGCTCACTGATTCCGGGCGGTCACGCACGTCAATACCCACGACCGGTTCCGGTCGGACACCGAACCGGTTCCGCATCCAGCGGCTGTAGCAGGAGGACGGGAAACGGATGAGCGGCGGAAACCACGAGCGGAACTCTGATGTCGACGCCCTTCAGGAGAAGCTTCTGCGCGCCCGGCTCGGCGGCCGCTCCCGGGCCCGCCGCTCCGCGATCGCACCCGTTGACCGCTCCGGCCCGCTGCCGCTGTCGTTCGGACAGCAGCAGATGTGGTTCCTGAACCGGCTCGAGCCGGACAGCCCCGAGTTCCTGGTACCGCTGGCCTTCCGCCTGCGCGGCCCACTCGACCTCGCGGCCCTCACCCACGCGTGGAACGGGCTGCTCGCCCGCCATGAGATCCTGCGGACCTGTTACACGCTCGCCGACGGCACACCCGTCCAGGTCGTCGACCCCGCCCAGGACGTCGAATTGCCCGTCCGGGACGCGCCGGGCGACTCGGCTGCGGAACGGGAGGATGGCGCCGCCGGGTTGGTCCGCGACGCCGCCGTCGTCCCCTTCGACCTGGAACGGGACTGGCCCGTCAGGGCGGGCGTGGTGCGCATCGACAGTGACGACCACCTCCTGCACGTGGTCTTCCACCACATCGCGTTCGACGCGTGGTCCACCGGTGTCCTGGTCTCGGAACTCACCTCCCTGTACGAGGCCTTCACCACCCGTCGGCTCCCCGCACTGCCCGAACTGCCCGTTCAGTACGCCGACTTCGCCGCTTGGCAGCGAGCCGCGGAGGAGAACGGGGAACTGGACGCGCACCTGGACTACTGGCGGGAGCGGCTCGCCGGCCTTCCCCCGACCGACCTGCCCACCGACCGCCCGCGCCCCCCCTACCGCAGCCACGAGGGCGCCGAGGCGCCGTTCACTCTGCCCGAAGGGCTCTCCGCGCAGGTCCGGGAGCTGGCCCTGCGGCACCACGCCACACCCTTCGCCGTGCTGCTCGCCGCCTTCCAGGCCCTCGTCGCGCGCTACACGGGACTGCCGGACGTCCCCGTCGGCACCGTGGTCTCCGGACGCACCCGTCCCGAGCTCCAGAAGCTCATCGGGTACGGCATCAACAACCTGGTCATGCGGGGCCGCTGGGACGGCGATCCGACCTTCGCCGACCTCGTCGACCAGGCGCAGACGGGCCTCCTGGAAGCCTACGAGCACCAGTCCGCGCCCTTCTCCCGGCTCGTCACCGAGCTCCAGCCGGAGCGGGACATGTCGCGCTCGCCCCTCTACCAGATCGCCCTCACCCTCCACGAGCGGGGCACCGAGTCCATCAGCCTGCCGTCCCTGACCGTCGAGCCCTACCCGGTCACCGGCGGGATCGCCAAGTGCGACCTCGAACTCCAGGTGAACCAGGCCCCTGACGGCAGCATGAGCGGGCAACTCGTCTACGGCACCGCGCTCTTCGAGCACGAGACCGCGCAGCGCATCTCCCGCCACTTCGTGCGCCTGCTGCAGCGGGCCGTCGAGGACGAGTCGGCCCCGCTGTCCCGCATCGACATCCTCGACGAGGACGAGCGTGCCTTCCTCATCGGCGGACCGCACAACGCCCGCCCCGTACAGCGGGTTTCTCGGACGGTGCACGAGCTGTTCGAGGATCAGGTGGCGCGGACGCCGGACGCGGTGGCGGTGGTGGCCGGTGAGGTGGTGCTGACGTACCGGGAGGTGAACGAGCGGGCGAACCGGCTGGCGCGGCATCTGCGGTCGCTGGGCGTGGGCCCGGAGTCCCTGGTCGGTGTGTGCCTGGAACGGGACGCGGAGCTGATCCCGGCGCTGATCGGGGTGCTGAAGGCGGGAGCGGCCTATGTGCCCCTGGACAGCGCCCATCCCGTGGAGCGCCTCGGCTATGCCCTGGCCGATGCCGGGGCGTCCGTCGTCGTGACCGGTGGTGCCCAGGTGGCTCTGCTGGACGGGGTGTTCGGCGGGGTGCTGGTGGTGGTGGACGCGCAGCGTGAGGTGCTGGAGGCGTATGAGGCGGGGGATCTGGCGCCGGTGCCGGGCGCGGGTGCGGACAACG
>NZ_JBEYUZ010000041.1:0-31291 GCF_040643755.1 Streptomyces sp. NPDC047079 | reverse complement strand
ATCGACCGCACCACCTACAGAGCCACCATCAGCATCGCCATGCTTACGAACAGCCCTTGACACCCACAGCCCCGCCTTAACTGAACGGCGTTGGCTCTAGAGGTCGACTTCCTTCATCAGCATGCCGACCTCGGTGTTCGACAGACGGCGCAGCCAGCCCGACTTCTGGTCGCCGAGGGTGATCGGCCCGAAGGCGGTGCGCACGAGCTTGTCGACGGGGAAGCCGGCCTCCGCGAGCATGCGGCGCACGATGTGCTTCCGGCCCTCGTGCAGGGTCACCTCCACGAGGTAGTTCTTCCCGGTCTGCTCCACCACCCGGAAGTGGTCGGCGCGCGCGTACCCGTCCTCCAGCTGGATGCCGTCCTTCAGGCGCTTGCCAAGGTCCCGCGGGATCGGGCCCACGATGTGCGCCAGGTAGGTCTTCTTGACGCCGTACTTGGGGTGGGTCAGCCGGTGGGCCAGCTCACCGTGGTTGGTGAGCAGGATGACGCCCTCGGTCTCGGTGTCCAGCCGGCCGACGTGGAAGAGCCTGGTCTCGCGGTTGGTGACGTAGTCCCCGAGGCACTGGCGCCCCTCCGGGTCCTCCATGGTGGAGACGACACCGGCCGGCTTGTTGAGCGAGAAGAACTGGTACGACTGCGTGGCCACGGTCAGCCCGTCGACCCTGATCTCGTCCTTCTCGGGGTCGACCCGCATCCCCTGCTCGGTGACGATCTCGCCGTTGACCTCGACCCGGGCCTGCTCGATCAGCTCCTCGCAGGCCCGCCGGGAGCCGTAGCCGGCGCGCGCGAGAACCTTCTGAAGCCGCTCGCCCTCCTGCTCGGCGCCGGGGAAGGTCTTCGGCAGCTTCACGTCCTTCTTGCCCGCGTACCGCTCGCGGTTGCGCTCCTCGGCGCGTGCCTCGTACTCACGCGAGCGCGCGGGCGCCGTGCGGCCGCCACCACGCTGCTCGGACTGCCTGGGGCCGCCCTTGGCACCGCCGCGCGCGGCGCCGCCGCGCCCGGCCTTGGGGCCGCCCTGGGAGGCGCCGGGGCCCACGTCGTAGCGGCGCTCCTCCGGGCGGGGCTTGCGGGGACGGCCCTGACCCTGCTTCTCGTCCCTGTTGTTGCCGGCCGCGCGCTGGTTGCCGCGCCCGCCGTTCCTGCCGCTGCCGCTGCTTCGCATCAAAGTTCCGTCGTCGTCGTGTTCGTCGTGTGATCGTCGTGTGCGTCCGGAGCATCCGGGTCGAACGACAAAGCGCCCTCCTGGGTCTCGGCCTCGATCGCCTCCGCCTCCGGGAGGAAGGGCGCGAGCTCCGGAAGCTCGTCCAGGCCGCGCAGGCCCATCCGCTCCAGGAAGTAGTTCGTCGTCCTGTACAGGATCGCACCTGTTTCGGGTTCCGTGCCCGCCTCCTCGACCAGACCGCGCTGGAGGAGGGTGCGCATCACGCCGTCGCAGTTGACTCCGCGGACCGCGGAGACGCGGCTGCGGCTGACCGGCTGGCGGTACGCGACCACCGCCAGCGTCTCCAGCGCGGCCTGGGTGAGCCGGGCCTGCTGGCCGTCGAGCACGAAGCGCTCCACGGCGGGCGCGTAGGCGGCCCGGGTGTAGAAGCGCCAGCCGCCCGCCACGAACCGCAGCTCGAACCCTCGGCCCTGCACGGTGTACTCGTCGGCGAGCTCCCGCAGGGCGTCGGCGATCTGCCGCCGGGGCCGCTCCAGGATCTTCGCCAGGTGTTCCTCGGTGGCGGGCTCGTCCACGACCATGAGGACGGCCTCCAGGGCGGGCTTGAGATCGAGTCCGGCCACCGTGCTCAGGCCTGACGGGGTCTCCGCGGTCTCCTCGCTCACGCCTTCTTCTCCTCTTCGGGCTCCTCGGGCGGCCGGTCGAACTCGTCCGTGACCACCGGTGTCTCGTCCCCGTCCCCGCCGGTCCAGCGCACCACCAGCTCACCGAGGGCGGTCTCCTGCTCCAGCGCCACGGCCTTCTCCCGGTACAGCTCCAGCAGCGCGAGGAAGCGCGCGACGACCGTCAGGGTGTCGTCGGTGTCCTCCACGAGCACGCGGAAGCTGACCTCTCCGAGCTCCCGAAGGCGCGCCACGACGATCCCGGCCTGCTCCTGCACACTGACGAGCGGGGCGTGGATGTGGTCGACGTACACCTGGGGCTTGGGCCTGGGCTGCATCGCCTTGACCGCGAGCTTGGCGAACCCCTCGGGCCCGATGCTGATGACCACTTCGGGCAGCAGCTCGGCGTGGTGGGGTTCGAGGCCGACGGTACGGGGATACCGCCGCGCCTCCTCCTCGGTGCGCCCGTTGAAGATCTCGGCGATCTGCTTGTAGGCGCGGTACTGCAGGAGCCGTGCGAACAGCAGGTCCCGGGCTTCGAGCAGTGCGAGATCCGCCTCGTCCTCGACCTCGGCGGTGGGCAGCAGCCGTGCCGCCTTGAGATGGAGCAGGGTCGCGGCGACGACGAGGAACTCGGTCGTCTGATCGAGGTCCCAGTCCGGCCCCATGGCCCGGATGTGCGCCATGAACTCGTCGGTGACCTTGGACAGCGCGACCTCGGTGACGTCGAGCTTGTGCTTGGAGATCAGCTGGAGGAGAAGGTCGAAGGGCCCCTCGAAGTTGGCCAGCCGCACCTTGAAGACACCGTCGGCGGTTTCCGGCCCGGCCACAGCCACCGGGCCCGGAAAGGGCTCCGCCTCGGCGGCGGCTCCCCGGCCCGGCGCGTCGGCCGGGGCGTTCGAGGAGGGCCCTGTCACGGCGACGGAGAGCGCGACGCCGCCGGACGGCCGGGCCGGGAGGCCGAGGCCCGTCTCGGGCCCCTCGGCCGGGTCGGAGGGCTCCCCGGCCGGATCCGGGCCCGGCTCGGGGCCGTCGGGGCTCACGGTGGTCTCGGCGGCCCCTGGGCCGTTCGCGCTCTCGTGTTCGGTCGGCCCGCCACGCGCGGCGTCGTCCTCCCGGGAGGCGGTCACCGGTCCGGTCGCTGCTTCGACGGCCTCCCGGCCCCTCTCGGACTCGCCGGCGACTGCGGGTGGCGCGTTCTCGGACTCGCCGGCGACTGCGGGTGCCGCGTTCTCGGACTCGCCGGCGTCCACAGACCGCGCGTCCGCGTCGTGCGCGGGGGGTCCGGGCCGCTCGGGCAGGGAAGTGCCCGGTCCTCGCCCCAGTGCACGCCGACGGCCGCCTGAGCCGGAGGAACCGGGAGCGGGAGCGGAGCCGTCGTACGAGGTCATAGCCGTCGCAGGCTACCCGCCTACCGCCCCCGCAGCCGACGTACGAGGATGCTCGCGTCCCCTCGGGACTCCAGATCGGCCAGCACCACGGCGACCGCCTCCCGCACGATCCGGCCGCGGTCCACCGCGAGCCCGTGCTCGCCCCGGAGCACGAGTCGCGCGTGCTCGAGGTCCATCAGCTCCTCCGCGGACACATACACGGTGATCTTCTCGTCGTGCCGTTCCCGTCCGCTGGGCCGCCGCCCGGCCGCACGCCCCCGCTTGCGCGGCTGGGCCGCTGCCGCACCGGCAGAACCTTCCTGCGCGGTCTGCCGCCGCGCGGACCGCTCGGCGGTCGCCGAGCGCGAGCGCGACTCCCCGGCCTCCGAGTCCGCGACGTCCGCCGCGACGTGCTCGTCGCCCTCCCCGTCGCCGCCCTGCACGGGCACCGACAGCGGCGCGTCCTCCGCCGCGGCCGTCGCGTCGCTCTCGCCCGCGGGAGCCGGCACCCGGGCCTCGCCGTTGGCCTGGCGCCTGGGGGTGGAGGCCTGGAGCCCCATTCCCCCGGTGGTACGGAACAGTTCGTCGGCCCCCGGCAGACTCACTCGGCGTGACACCGGGCGAGCACCTCCCTGGCGAGCTGGCGATAGGCGGCGGCACCGACGGAGTTGGAGGCGTAGGTGGTGATCGGCTCACCGGCGACCGTGGTCTCCGGGAAGCGCACGGTCCGGCCGATCACGGTGTGGTACACGTGGTCGTCGAACGCCTCGACGACCCGGGCGAGGACCTCACGGCTGTGCACGGTCCGGGAGTCGTACATCGTGGCGAGGATGCCGTCGAGCTCCAGCTCGGGGTTGAGACGCTCCTGGACCTTCTCGATGGTCTCGGTGAGAAGGGCGACACCGCGCAGCGCGAAGAACTCGCACTCGAGCGGCACGATCACCTTGTGCGCGGCGGTGAGCGCGTTGACGGTGAGCAGGCCGAGCGAGGGCTGACAGTCGATCACGATGTAGTCGTAGTCGGCCATCAGGGGCTTCAGGGCCCGCTGGAGCGTCGACTCGCGCGCGACCTCCGACACCAACTGGACCTCGGCCGCCGACAGGTCGATGTTGCTCGGCAGCAGGTCCATGTTCGGGACGGCGGTCTTCAGCAGGACCTCGTCCGCGGACATGCCCCGCTCCATGAGCAGGTTGTAGACGGTGAGGTCGAGCTCCATGGGGTTGACGCCGAGGCCCACGGACAGCGCGCCCTGTGGGTCGAAGTCGACGAGCAGCACCCGGCGCCCGTACTCCGCGAGCGCGGCACCCAGGTTGATGGTCGACGTGGTCTTGCCTACGCCGCCCTTCTGGTTGCACATCGCGATGATCTTCGCGGGACCGTGGTCGGTCAGCGGGCCGGGGATCGGGAAGTACGGCAGCGGGCGACCGGTCGGGCCGATGCGCTCGCGGCGCTGTCGGGCCGCGTCGGGCGCGAGCGTGGCCGCGTACTCGGGGTCGGGCTCGTATTCGGCGTCGGGGTCGTAGAAGTGCCCGTCGGGCAGTTCGTCGTAGTCGGCGAAGTGGTTGTGGACCTCGCCGCTCGGGCCGCCGGCCATGGCGTTCACGTGTGGGCCATCCATGCTCTGGGGTGCTGTCTGAGCCAGGTGGGGGCTCTGGCTCTGGTGGGCTGCGAAGGTACGGACAGCGACGGAGCCGACAGCCTCGAGCCCCGTGGGGCCCGTGCCCCGCACAGGCGTTCCTGGTTGACCACCCCCGGGAGTAAATGTCGACTCATTCACAAGTCGTCTTACCTCCTTGGTGACCAGGAAACTTCTAGATAGGTCAGCGTGGCACCATGCCGACGGTTGGCGACTCTATGGCGTGTCGGCGGTCCGCAGCAACACAATCCGCCGGACCCGGCCCGATGTGTCGGCAATGAAACATCCCGCTGTCAAGGGTGTCCGGGCACCGTTCGCCAGGTTTCACCAGTGTGCGAAACGGTTGAAGAGTTACGTTCGAGGCGAGTTGAACGAGTGTCGCAAAGTGACCATACACACACCCGGCCGGACCTTGTCGGGCAAGGTCCGGCCGGGTGAGCGGTGTTGACGGTGTGTCTTGACCGATCGCCTTGGGGCGCCCGGAAAATCGAACCCGGGCGGGCGCTCGGCTAGTCGAGCAGTGAGGTCAGCTCCACGTGCTCGAGGCCGTGCGCCTCGGCGACCTCCTTGTAAACGACCTTGCCGTCATGGGTGTTGAGGCCCTTGGCCAGCGCGGCGTCACGGCGCAGCGCCTCGACCCAGCCGCGGTTGGCCAGCTCCACGATGTAGGGCAGCGTGGCGTTGGTCAGCGCGTAGGTGGAGGTGTTGGGGACCGCGCCGGGCATGTTGGCGACGCAGTAGAAGACCGACTCGTGAACCCGGAAGGTCGGCTCGGCGTGCGTGGTCGGATGGGAGTCCTCGAAGCAGCCGCCCTGGTCGATCGCAATGTCGACAAGGACACTTCCGGGCTTCATCCGGGACACCAGCTCGTTGGTGACCAGCTTCGGGGCCTTGGCGCCCGGGATGAGGACGGCACCGATGACGAGGTCGGCGTCGAGGCAGGCCTTCTCCAGCTCGAAGGCGTTGGAGACGACGGTCTGGATCTTCGTGCCGAAGATCTTGTCGGCCTCCTTCAGCTTGTTGATGTCCCGGTCGAGCAGGGTCACGTGGAAGCCGAGGCCGATGGCGATCTGCGCGGCGTTCCAGCCGGAGACGCCGCCGCCGATGATGACGGCCTTGCCGGCCGGCACACCCGGGACACCCCCGGGCAGCACACCGCGACCGCCGTTCGCGGCCATCAGGTGGTAGGCGCCGACCTGCGGGGCCAGCCGGCCCGCGACCTCGGACATCGGAGCGAGCAGCGGCAGGGCGCGGTTCGGCAGCTCGACCGTCTCGTACGCGATGGCCGTGGTGCCGGACTCCAGGAGGGCGTCCGTGCACTCCTTGGCGGCGGCCAGGTGCAGATAGGTGAAGAGGATCTGGTCCTTGCGGAGGCGGTGGTACTCCTCCGCGATGGGCTCCTTGACCTTCAGCAGCAGGTCGGCGGCGGCCCAGACCTCGTCGGCGGTCTGGAGGATCTGCGCGCCGGCGGCGATGTACTCGTCGTCCGGGATCGAGGAGCCGACACCGGCGTTCCGCTCGACGACGACCTGGTGGCCGTTGCGCACCAGCTCGTGCACGCCGGCGGGGGTGATGGCCACCCGGAACTCGTTGTTCTTGACCTCGCGGGGGATGCCGACCTTCACGTCGATCACGGTCCTTGGCTCAGGGAATGTGGGGGCATTGCAAGACATACCCGGACCCACACGGGTACACCGGGAGACACCGCAGGAGAACGTGCGGCAGAGCCAGTTTAATGAAGGTGTTCCCGCTGTCTAGCCTTTCATTGCATCAATCTTCACCAGGTGTACTACGGATTTCGCAGGCGTTGGCGTTCTGTTTCCGCGCCGACGGGTCCTCGTGGCGCTCCTCGCCCAGCATGCGCTCCGCCGCGCCGCGGTGCAGACGCGCCGCTGCCGGGTCGCCGAGCCGCTCCAGGGTGTCGGCCAGCCTGAGCCGCAGCGCCGCCAGCAGCCGCGCGTCCTCGGCGCGCCGAGCCCACTCGACCGCCTCCTGGCAGGTGCCCAGCGACTCCTCGTGCCGTCCGGCGTACTCCTGGACGCGGGCCAGCTCGCTCAATGCCCGCGCGTGGGCCGCCACATCGCCGTTCCTGCGGTGTCCCGCGATCGCCGCCCGCCAGTTGCGCTGCGCCTCGCCGTAGCGGCCCGCGTAGGTGTGGACGGTGGCGATGCGTCCGTAGAGCCGGGCGGCGTCCACGCGCTCGTCTCGGGCGAGCCGCTGGGCAAGCGCCCGGCCGTACCAGTCGGCGGCCCGGTCGTAGTCCCCCAGCTCCTGGTGGGCACCGCCTACGGATTCCATCGCCCGGCCCGTCGCATACGGGTCGTTCGCCGCCCGCCCGGCGTCCAGCGCGGCCCGGTAGCGGGCCAGGGCCTTGGCCGTTCGGCCGGTCTGGGCGTCGAGGTCGGCCAGGTTCAGCAGGGCCGCCGCCTGCTCTCGGGGAAGGTCGCGGCGCTCGGCGACATCCAGGACGAGCCGGTGGATGCCGTACAGCTCGGGCGCGACCGCCTGGGTGCCGTAGTGGGCGACCATGGCCCTGACCAGCGCGGCCATCAGACGGCGGGCGAGCGTGTCCAGCTCGCCGTCGGCGACCGCGAGCCGGGCGGCGCCCAGCAGGGCGGGCCGGCGGACGCGCAGCCACTCCTCGGCCGCCCGGGGCGTCGGGAAGCGCAGGGCCCGGGGCAGCCCGGCGAGCTTCTCGCGGGCCTGGGGGCTGTCGGTCTCGGTGATCGCGCGGCAGGACTGAAGCAGCCGTACGGTGCGCTCCAGCATCCGGGCGCGGGCCAGCTGCAACTCGGCCGGGCGATCCTGGCTCTCGGCGAGCGTGCGCAGCAGCGGTTGCAGACAGCCGGGAACCTCGTACTGCGGCAGGGGCCCGTCCACGCCGCGCAGAAAGCCGAGGGCGGTGACCTCGTCGAGGGTGGCGCGGGCGGTCTCCAGCGAGCAGCCGGCCAGCGCGGAGGCGGTGTGCGGGTCGACGAGACCGGCGGGGGCCAGGCAGAGCAGTCGCAGCATCCGCCGGGCGGCGCCGGGCAGGGCCTCGTACGCCAGCCGGAAGACACGGGCGAGCGGCGAGCCCTCCTCGCCGGCGGTGCGAAGCTGCTTGGCGAGATCGGCGACGGCCGCCTTGGGGTGGGCGGCGAGCCAGCCGCCGGCGAGGACGAGCGCGGCGGGCCGGCCCGCGCACTCCTCGACGAGGCCCTCGGCGGCGCTCGGGTCCACCGTGATCCGAACCGAGCCGGTGTACCGGGTGAGCAGTTCCAGGGCCGACTTGGTATCCAGACCGCCGAGGGTGCACGGACGCACGTCGGCGATCCCGGTCAGTGGGCCTCCGGAGACGGCGACGACGAGACACTCAGGTGTGTCCGGCAGCAGCGCGTCGACCTGCTCGGCGGCTACCGCGTCGTCCAGCAGGAGCAGCACCCGGCGGTCCGCGAGGGCCTCGCGCAGCGCCTGGCCCAGCTCGTCCTCGTCGGCGCCGGCCGGGGTCGGCAGGCCGAGACCGGTCAGCAGCTCGCGGGCGGTGCGCTCGGTCGGTACGGGGGTGCCGTCGGGTTCGCTCAGGCGCGCGCGCAGTACGCCGTCCCGGTAACGGTGTGCGACCTGGCGGGCCAGCTCCTCGGCGAGCGAGGTGCGCCCGTAACCGGGGCGTCCCGCGATGAGCAGTACGCGGGCCCGGGGTGCCTTGCGGCCGGAGATCGTATCGAGGCCGGCGCGCTCGATGTCGACGTGGAGTTCCTTCAACTCCCTTGTCCGCCCGAGGAACTGACCTTCCGTGGCGGCTGGACGTCCAGCGTCCTGCGACAGCTCGTTGCCGCCAGCCGCCACCGCCTGATCCGTCACGGGTCACGCTCCCGTCCCACTGCGCACACCGGCCCGCCGGGTCCGGGGGCGGGTCGTTGCGAAGAGCCTAGTTCACGCTCTGCGACGACCCGGGCGGAGCATGGCGGACACATCCCCCGATCGGATCAGGCGATGGTACGACCGCAGGGACGGAAGGGGACACCCCGCACCCGGGCGGGACACACCCCACCCGAGGGGCCGCGCCCGGCAGCCCCGGGTGTCAGGCCACGGCCCGGACGGGGGTCATGCCTCGAAGGGCCGGGCCGGCCACGGCGCCTCCGCCGGCCGCAGGGCCTCGAGGCCCTCGCCGCAGCGCGCCGCGACCAGGGAGAGGACGCCGACGACGAGGCAGGTGTTGTGGAGCTCGCCGGCCAGCACACCGCGGACGAGCTCGTCCACCGGGACGCGGGCCAGTTCCATGTCGGCCTCCTCGTCCTCGACCTCGAAGCGCTGCCCGTCGGCTTCGGACAGATCGCGGGCCAGGAAGATGCGCACGGCCTCGTCGCTGCCGCCGGGCGTTGTGTAGATGTCGGTCAGCACCCGCCAGTCCTCGGCCTTGACGTGCGCCTCCTCGTACAGCTCGCGCTGGGCGGCGCGCAGCGGGTTCTCCCCCGGGATGTCCAGCAGGCCGGCCGGGACCTCCCAGAGCCGCTGGCGCACCGGGTGGCGGTACTGCCGGATGACGAGCACACGGTCCTGGTCGTCGAGGGCGACGACGGCCACCGATCCCGGGTGGACCTGGTAGTCACGGCGGACGACCGAGCCGCTCGGCATGACCACATCGTCGGCGCGGACGGAGGTCTTCTTGCCGACGAACGGGGTCTCACTCGCCCTGATCTCCCACTCCTCGGGGGTGTCCTTGATCGTCATGTCGCCCTGTTCCTCCCACACCTTGCACAAAACCGGGGTGCGCCTCCCGAAGGACGCGTACCCCGGTCACCGTACAGCCCTGGTGTCACTCGCCGTTCTTCAGCGCGGTCTCCTGCCGCTGCCGCTGCACAGCCGCCTTCACCAGCCCCGCGAACAGCGGATGCGGCCGGGTCGGGCGCGAGCGCAGCTCGGGGTGCGCCTGCGTGGCCACCAGGTAAGGGTGCACATCGCGCGGGTACTCGACGTACTCCACGAGCTTGCCGTCCGGCGAAGTGCCGGAGAACACGATGCCCGCCTTCTTCTCCAGCTCGGCCCGGTAGGCGTTGTTCACCTCGTAGCGGTGGCGGTGGCGCTCCTCGACGTACTCCTTGCCGCCGTACACCTCGCGCACGATCGACCCCTCGGCCAGCTTGGCCGGGTACATGCCAAGGCGCATGGTGCCGCCCATGTCGCCCTCGCCGGCCACGATGTCCAGCTGCTCGGCCATGGTCGAGATGACCGGGTGGGCGGTGGCCGAGTCGAACTCGGTGGAGTTCGCGTCGAGGATGTCGGCGAGGTTGCGCGCGGCCTCGATCACGATGCACTGGAGGCCGAGGCAGAGGCCCAGCAGCGGGATCTTGTTCTCGCGGGCATAGCGGATGGCGCCGACCTTGCCGAGCACACCGCGGTCGCCGAAGCCTCCGGGGATGCAGATGCCGTCCACGTCGGCGAGCTGCGCCTTGGCACCGGCCGGGGTCTTGCAGTCGTCGGAGGTGACCCACTTGATCTTCACGCGCGCCTTGTTGGCGAAGCCGCCCGCGCGCAGCGCCTCGGTCACCGACAGATAGGCGTCGGGCAGGTCGATGTACTTGCCGACCAGGGCGAGGGTGATCTCGTCCTTCGGGTTGTGGACGCGGTCCAGCAGGTCGTCCCAGGTCCTCCAGTCCACATCACGGAAGGGCAGGTCCAGCTTGCGGACGACATAGGCGTCCAGTCCCTCGGTGTGCACGACCTTCGGGATGTCGTAGATCGAGCGGGCGTCGGGGCACGCCACGACGGCGGCCTCGTCGACGTCGCACATCAGCGAGATCTTGCGCTTGATGGCGGTCGGGACCTCTCGGTCGCAGCGCAGCACGATCGCGTCCGGCTGGATACCGATGTTGCGCAGGGCGGCGACCGAGTGCTGGGTCGGTTTGGTCTTCAGCTCGCCGGACGGGCCGATGTAGGGCAGCAGCGAGATGTGCACCACGAAGACGTTGTCGCGGCCGACCTCGTGGCGGACCTGGCGGACGGTCTCCAGGAACGGCAGCGACTCGATGTCGCCGACGGTGCCGCCGACCTCGGTGATCACGACGTCCACCTCGTCGGTGGCCATACGCCGGATGCGATGCTTGATTTCGTTGGTGATGTGCGGGATGACCTGCACCGTGTCACCCAGGTACTCGCCGCGCCGCTCCTTGGCGATCACCGTCGAGTACACCTGCCCCGTGGTGACATTGGCGGAGCCGTCCAGGTCGCGGTCGAGGAACCGCTCGTAGTGGCCGATGTCCAGGTCGGTCTCGGCACCGTCGTTGGTGACGAAGACCTCACCGTGCTGGAAGGGGTTCATCGTGCCCGGGTCGACGTTCAGGTACGGGTCGAGCTTCTGCATCACGACGCGCAGGCCCCGCGCCTTGAGCAGCATGCCCAGGCTGGAGGCCGTCAGACCCTTGCCGAGCGAAGAGGCGACACCCCCGGTGACGAAGATGTGCTTGGTCGTCGTGGATTTGGGCGGCATGGCCAAGAGGGGGCTCCCGTGGTCGCGGTCTGGAGTGCGGTGCGGCTCGCCTCCGAAGGATGTCCGGCGGTGCCGTCGCTGCGGTTCCGGGGTTTCGTGCCCACCGGTCCACGGGCTACCAGCGTATCAGCGCCCGGACGGGGCTGCTTCCGGCCACGCTCCGCGCACGGGGCACCACGGATCCGCCACCGCCATTCCCGCCTCACTCGTTCGGAGCCGTACCGTTGGCGGGACGGGCACGCGGATCATCCACGTGCGTCGTATCCTGCTCGGACACTCGCTGCCGAGCACTCCCGGCAAACGGCACCACCCCCGCCCGTCACCGGAACAACAACAGCTCGTCAGTTCGTTGAACATCGACTGCTTCATTTTCGAATGAGTCGGTGAACAACGTCTTTCTCACCGACCCCATGACCGCTAGAGCGACCGCCCCACCTGGGGCGACGTGGCCGTTCGACTGGAGTTGCATTGGCCGGGCGCATCGAAGACTACGCACTCATCGGAGACATGCAGACCGCGGCGCTGGTCTGCCGGGACGGCACCGTGGACTGGCTGTGCCTGCCCCGTTTCGACTCCCATGCCGTCTTCGCAGCACTGCTCGGCACGGAGGAGCACGGGTTCTGGCGGCTGGGTCCGGCGCACGCGGCGGACGTCAAGCCGCCCACGGCCACCCGGCGCTGCTACCGCGGCGAGTCCCTGATCCTGGAGTCCGAGTGGGACACCCCCCGCGGCACGGTCCGGGTGACCGATTTCATGCCGCCGCGTGACGGCGCGCCCCAGCTGATCCGGATCGTGGAGGGCGTCACGGGCCGGGTTCCCATGCGCTCGACGCTGCGGATGCGGTTCTCCTACGGACGCGTCGTGCCCTGGGTGCACAAGCACGAGGGGCGCACGGTGGCCGTCGCAGGGCCCGACTCCGTGTGGTTCGACACCCCTGCCGAGACCTACGGCAAGGCGCTGACGACGTACGCGGACTTCACCGTGGCCCCGGGCGACCGGATCACCTTCACGATCTCGTGGCAGCCCTCGCACAAGGAGCCGCCGCCGCTGCCGGAGCCCGAGCAGTCCCTGGAGGCGACCGAGGAATTCTGGGGCGAGTGGGTGGAGCACTGTACGTACCACGGCCCCTACCGCGAGGCCGTCGTCCGCTCCCTGATCACCCTCAAGGCCCTCACCTACGCGCCGACCGGCGGCATCGTGGCCGCGCCCACGACCTCCCTGCCCGAGGAGATCGGTGGCGTGCGCAACTGGGACTACCGCTACACCTGGCTGCGCGACGCCGCGATCACCCTGTCCTCGCTGCTGCGCACCGGCTACCGCGAGGAAGCGCGTGCCTGGCGTGAATGGCTGCTGCGCGCCGTGGCGGGCGACCCCGAGAACCTCCAGATCATGTACGGCATCGCGGGCGAACGTGAGCTGGGCGAGGCCGAGTTGGACTGGCTGCCCGGCTACGAGAACTCCGCGCCGGTCCGCGTCGGCAACGGCGCCGCCCACCAGCTCCAGCTGGACGTGTACGGAGAGGTCACCGAGGCCCTGCACCTGGCCCATATGACCGGCCTCGCCCGCAACGACTACGCCTCCCTGCTCCAGCTCAAGCTGATCCGCTACCTGGAGCAGCACTGGGACGAACCGGACGAGGGCATCTGGGAGGTGCGCGGCCCCCGCCGTCACTTCGTGCACTCCAAGGTCATGGCCTGGGTGGCGGTGGACCGCACGATCAAGCTGATCGAGTCCGGGGACGTGGACGGACCGCTGGAGAGGTGGCGCGAGCTGCGCGACGAAATCCACCGGGACGTGTGCGAGAAGGGGTACGACAAGGAGCGCAACACCTTCACACAGTCCTACGGCTCCAAGGAGCTGGACGCCTCGCTGCTGCTGATTCCGCAGATGGGCTTCCTGCCGCCGGACGACAAGCGCGTGATCGGCACGATCGAGGCGATCCAGCGCGAGCTGTCCACGCCCGACGGCTTCATCCTGCGCTACCCGACGGCGGGTGAGGATGAAGGCGTGGACGGGCTGCCGGGTGACGAGGGCGCCTTCCTCGCCTGCTCCTTCTGGCTGGCGGACGACCTGGCGATGATCGGCCGCGTGGACGAGGCCCGCAGGCTCTTCGAGAAGCTGCTCATCCTGCGCAACGACCTGGGCCTGCTCTCCGAGGAGTGGGACCCGCGCCTGAAGCGCCAGGTCGGGAACTTCCCGCAGGCTTTCAGCCATGTGCCGCTGATCGACACGGCGCTGCGGCTGACGGCGTCCGGGGCGTACGGCGGCTGAGACCCCGTACCCCCGCTGAACAGGACCGGCACGCCGGGCCCGCCTAGGCTGAAGGCAGCTCTGTCCCCTGCGGGAAGGGGGCGGCCGCCATGGCTCCCCTTTCGAAGGCGGGCGCGGCGCTCGCCGCACTCCGCGCGCGCCTGGAGGGCGAGGTCCTCGCTCCCGCCGACGCGGGCTACGACGAGGCCCGGCTCGTCTTCAACGCGATGATCGACCGGCATCCGGCCGTCATCGCGCAGTGCGCGAGCGAGGTCGACGTCATCCGCGCGGTGCGCTTCGCCCGGGACCTCGATCTGAAGATCGCGGTCCGTGGCGGCGGCCACAGCGTGGCGGGCATGGCGGTCAACGACAACGGTCTGGTGGTGGACCTGCGCCGGATGCACCGGGTCACGGTCCATCCCGGGTCCGCGTCGGTACGGGTCGAGGGGGGCGCCGTGATGAGCGATCTGGACCGCGCCACCCAGCCCCACGCTCTCGCGACCACCGGAGGCCGGGTCTCCACGACCGGTGTAGGCGGCTTCGTGCTCGGTGGCGGCACCGGCTGGCTGGACAGGGCCTTCGGCCTCGCCGTCGACAACCTGCTCGGCGTGGAGCTGGTGACCGCGGACGGCACCCCGCTCCTCGCGACCGCCGACGAGAATCCCGAGCTGTTCTGGGCACTGCACGGCGGCGGCGGGAACTTCGGCATCGCCACGGCGCTGACGCTCAAGCTGCACGAGCTGTCCGAGTTCTCGATCGCCCTGCTCATGTTCCTGCCCGAGAGGGGCCCGGAGGCGGTCCGGACCTACCGTGACCTCCTCGCCTCCGCCGCGCCGGAGGTGGGCGGGGCCGTGCTGTACCTCACCGGTCCGCCCGCGCCGTTCGTCCCCCAGCACCTGGTGGGGACGCTGCTGTGCGGAGTGCTGGTCACCTACGCCGGCGGCGAGGACGCCCTGCGCAAGCTCGCCCAGCCACTGCTGGCGCTGCCGCACGAGTCCGAGGTCGTCTCCGCGGTTCCGTACGCCGATCTCCAGCGCATGCTCGACGATCCACCGGGTCTGCGGAACTACTGGTCGGTCGAGTACGTGCGTGCGCTGCCCGACGAGCTGGTCGACGTCTTCTGCGCCCGCGCCCCCTCGATGCCCGTCCCCTCCTCCTGTCGGCAAGTGCTGTTCCCGCAGGGCGGCGCGATCGCCTCCGGGCCCGCCGAGTACCCGGTCCCCTTCCGGGAGGCGCCCTGGGCCGTGCATCCGTTCGGGGTGTGGGCTGACCCGGCGGACGACGAGCGGGCCCTGCGGTGGGTGAGGGACGTGCGCGCCGACGCCCGGCCCTGGAGCACCGGGGCGGTCTATCTCAACTTCATCGGGGACGAGGGCCGGGACCGGGTGGTGGCCGGACTCGGCACCGAGCACCTCAACCGGCTGGCCCGGGTCAAACGCCAGTACGACCCCGACAACGTGTTCCGGTACAACCACAACATCCTGCCCGCCTGACCGTGCTCATGACGGGTGGGCCGGGCCCCCGGTGCGCCCGGGGCGTCCGCGCGGGTAGCGTCACCGCATGGACAGCCGTTTCGACCCCCAGGGCTCCCAGGGCGCCGGAATCACCGTGCAGCGGGCGCTGGAGCTGCCCGGGCTGCGCAGCGGCCTGCCGGAGGTGCTCGCCGGTGCCGACCGGCTGCACCGCACGGTGCGCTGGGTGCACGCGGGCGAGGTCCCGAACATCGCCTCGCTGCTGAAGGGCGGCGAACTCCTCCTGACCACGGGATACGGCCTCGGCACCCGGCCCGCGGAGCAGCGGGCGTTCGTCCGCACGCTGGCCGAGCGCGGCATCGCGGCCCTGGTGGTGGAGCTCGGCCCGCGCTTCACCCGGCTGCCCGCCGCCCTCGTCGAGACGGCCCGCACGGCCGGGCTGCCGCTCGTCCAGCTGCATCGTGAGGTGCCGTTCGTGGCGGTCACCGAGGAGATCCACACCGAGATCGTCAACGGGCACTACGCGCTGCTCCAGCGCGCCGAGGAAGTGCACCGCCGCTGCACCGAGGCGCTGCTCGGCGGGGGCGGTGTGCCGCAGGTACTCAAGATCCTGGCCGACTTCGGCGGCAACCCGGTGTTCCTGGAGACCGCCGACGGCCGGCTGCTGTACGCCGCCGGGACCGGGCCCGCGGACACGGATCCGCTCCAGGTGTGGGAGGGACTGCGCGGACAGCACAAGGACGCGCCGCCGGCCGGCACGACGATCGTGGACGTGCCCGGTGGCGGTCCGGGCACGGGCGCGGTGCGGGCCCGGCTGGTGCTGCTGCCGGTCACCGCGCCGGTGGCCCCGGTGCACCGGATCGCCGCCGAGCGGGCCGCGGGCATCCTCGCGGTGGTGCTGATGCAGGCGCGGCAGGAGGAGGAGCTGGCGGCGCGCGGACGCGGCGACTTCCTCACCGACCTCGCCGAGGGACGGATCACCGCCGAGGACGCTCCCGCGCAGGCCCGGGTGCTCGGCTTCAAGCCGGGCGGCGGCCCGCTGCTGCCGGTGGTGATGCGGCTGGCGGACGGCCCCGCGCCGGGCGGCGGGGGCTGGGCGGTGCTGGCGCGGGCTGTGGCGGAGGAACTGGGGTCGGTGGGTGTGCCGGTCCTGCTCGGCGTGCGGCCGGTGGAGGGACGGGTTCCGCTGCTGCTGGGCCTGCGCTCGGAGTCGGAGCGTTCCGCGGTAGCCGACCGGGTGGCCGCGGCGCTGCGGGCCGGGGTGGAGCGGGCCGGCATGCAGCGGCCGGGCGCCCGGCCACCGGTCGTGGTGGTCGCCGTGGGGGGCGGCTGGGCGGCGGCGTCCGCCGGGCTGCGGCACGCGGCCGAGACCGCGACGGCGGCGCAGGGACTGCCGGAGCGGCCCTGGCACGACGCCCGGCGCCTGGACATCGACCTGTTGCTGTGGCGGCTGCGCGACGATCCGGACCTGGCGGCCTTCGTGGACCGTGCGATCGGTCCGCTGCGCGACCACGACCATCGCTCCAGGCCGCCGCTGCTGCCCACGCTGGAGACATATCTGGCGCACGCGGGCCGCAAGGCGGAGACCGCCCGCGAGCTGCATCTGAACCGGCAGACCCTCTACAACCGGCTGGCCCGGATCGGGGAGTTGCTGGGCACGGACCTCGACGACCCGCAGACGGTCCTGGCCCTGAGCCTGGCGCTGCGGGCGCGCCGGCACGTACACCAGGGGTAGGGCGCGCCCGCACGCGGAGCCGCGCTCCGCACGCGGGGTCCCTGGCCCGCACGTCCGTGGCCCGCACGCGGGGTCCCTGGCCCGCACGTCCGTGGCCCGCACGTGGGGTCCGTGGCCCGCACGTGGGGTCCGTGGCCCGCACGTGGGGTCCGTGGCCCGCAGGCTGGGCCCGCTCCCGGCGTGCCCGGGCGCCTCACGGGTAGGGCCGCGCCTGGGTCAACTCGTCGTAGACACTCAGCACTTGGGCCACGGTCTCGTCCTCGGTAGGCCAGGTGGCGGCCTGCCGGCTGCCCTTCTCCCGCAGCAGATCGCGGCGCGCCGGGTCCTCGAGAAGCCGTACGACGGCGGTGGCGAGCGCCGCCGCGTCTCCGTAGGGGACGAGTTCGGCCGCGTCGCCGACGAGTTCGCGGATCCCGCCGACGGCGGTGGCCACCAGCGGCACGCCCGCGTGCAGGGCCTCCTGAGCGAGGACGGACCGGGACTCCCAACTGCTGGGCAGCAGTGCCAGGTCGGCGGCGGCGAGCAGTTCTCCGACGTCCTCCCGTCGCCCGACCAACCGCACCGGCAGCCCCTCGTCCTCGATGCGCCGCTGAAGGGCCGTCCGCAGTGGCCCCTCCCCCGCGATGACGACCAGCGGCGCCGGGTCGAGGCGCCGCCAGACACGGGCGGCGTCGAGGAGCACATCGTATCCGCGGTACCGCTCGAGGGCGCCGACGGCCATCAGCAACGGCCGCTCCGTGACGCCGAGTTCGGCCCTGGTCTTGGGGCCGGGCCGCTCCGGGTCGTCGTGTTCGGGAGACCGGCGGGGTGCCGGCAGGGCGACGGCGGCGAGCCGGGCGTCACGCGCGCCACGGCGGCGGGCCCGGTCGACCAGGTCGGAGGAGGTACCGAGAACGACGGACGCGGCCCTTGCCACCCGCCGTTCCAGAAGGCGCAGGAGATGGGCCCGCGCGCCCTCGGCGTGCGCCCGGGTGTGCCAGGTGACCACGAAGGGGGTGCGCCGCCCGCCGAGGGCGAGCGCGGCGCGCAGGCCGGCGTGCAGCCCGTGGGCGTGCACCAGGTCGGCGTCGGCGCAGACGGCACGAAGTGCTGCCAGCGAGGCGGGGTCCGTGCTGCGGGGCACGGGCACGTGCTGGGCTCCGACGCCGGTGAAATCGTAGGTGCGCTCGGCCTCGACGGGGGCGCACACGGTCACCCGCACGCCCCTGGCGACGAGGCCCGAGGCCAGCGACCGCACATGCCCGCTGCTGCCCGCGCTGCCCCCGCCGAGCACCTGAACGGTACGCAGCGGCGTCCGGCCGTGCGGTGAGTGGCTGCTCGCGAGGCTCACGTGGCCGGGGCTCCTGGTTCGGCATCGGGCGGTCACGAAGAAACGTACAGAAGGATCGCGCGGTGGGGGTGGACCGCGCGAGGTGCTCCGCGGCTGACTCAAGCATGCCAGGGAGCGGGGGTGGTGCGGCACCGGCGGAAGGCCGCGACGACCGCGGGCCGAGCGACCGGCGGCGCGCCCGGTCACTCCCCCGGGTGAGCGCGCGCGGTGGGTCCGGGTGGCACTGGGACGGGCGAGAGGGTTCCCCAGGTCCTCGCCGCCTCGCTCAGCCTCTCCCCGAAGACGGCGGCGGCCACGCAGGCCGCCGCGTGGGCGAGGAGTCCGAGTCCGCGATGGCCGGCGACGACGGCGACGCCGAGCGCGGCACCGAGGGCATGGGCTCCGGTGTCCCCGAGCATCGCACGCTCACCCAGGTCGTCGGGCAGGACCGCGGCGGCTGCCCCCGTCACGGCGGCGCACAGCTCCCCGTCGGCTCCGGCGCTCAGCAGCCCCGGGGCGGCCAGGGCGAGGACGGCCCCGGCGGCCCGCCCCGGCCGTACGTCCACGAGGTTGACGACATGGGCGGCCCCGGCGATCACCACACCTGCCAGCACCCTCTCCAGGGGCCGCTTCCGCAGTGCGGCCCCCGCGGCGAGCGCCGCCGCGGAGATCCCGAACAGCTTCACCGCACCGCTGGTGACCTCACCGTCCCGCAGGGCCGACAGATGCGCCCGGAACCCGCGCCGGGGATCTCCGGCACCGGCGACGTCGTCGTAGGCGCCGCAGGCACCGGCGGCGAGTACGGCGAGTCCGGCCGCGGGGTGGACCCGCCCGGCGCCGAGCGCGACGGCGAGGGCCGACGCGGGCCCGGCATACAGCTCGACGGTCCGCCCCGCGTGGTTCTTCCGCTCCCAGCGCCCCGGCCCGCCCGGCGCCAGGGCGCGCAGGGCGGCGGCAGTGGCGCCGGTGACGGCCGCGGCGCGGGCGAACGAGACGGTCCTGCGGATACCCGTGATCATCCCGTCACCCTACGCGAGCCGCCCGGCGCAGCTTTCCCTGGTGCTGTGGCCGGAAAGGTCTGCCGGAAAAGCTCGCGGCGTCCGGTGCCGGGGGCACCTCCCAGTGGTAGCTCGGGGAGCATCGCAAGGCGGAGGATCGCCCGCGTGCCGGATGTACTCGGGTGATGCGACAACGCGGCGAGATGCCGTGCCGGGCGTCGCGAGACGGTGAGCCTCGCTCGCAGCCTTGCTAGGCGTCCGCCCGTGCCGTCGCCAGCAGTTCCTCCGCGTGCGCCCGGGCGGTCTCCGAGTCCTCCTGGCCCGCCAGCATCCGGGACAGTTCGCGGATGCGGTCCTCGCCCTCGAGCACCTTCACCCCCGATCGTGTCACCGACCCGTCGTTGGTCTTCTCCACCAGCAGTTGCCGGTCGGCGAACGCCGCCACCTGGGGCAGGTGGGTGACCACGACGACCTGCGCGGTCTTCGCGAGGCGGGCGAGGCGGCGCCCGATCTCGACCGCGGCCTTGCCGCCGACGCCCGCGTCGACCTCGTCGAAGAGATAGGTGGGCACGGGGTCCGTCCCCGCGAACACCACCTCCACCGCGAGCATCACGCGCGACAGCTCACCACCCGAGGCACCCTTGGCGATGGGCCGCGGCGGCGCTCCCGGGTGGGGTGCGAGCAGCAGCTCGACCTCGTCGACGCCCGACGGCCCGTAGGCGACCGTGCGCCCTCCGACCTCGACGCCGTCCGGGTCGTCCGTCTGCCGGATCTCGAACGAAACGCGCGCGTGCGGCATGGCGAGCGAGGCCAGCTCGGCGGTGACGGCGGCGGCGAACCGCTCGGCGGCCTCCGTGCGCGCGTCCGTCAACGCCTGTGCGAGCGCGCCCAGTTCGCCGCGCAGACCGTCCCTCTCGGCGGTCAGCTCCTCGATCCGGTCGTCGTCGCCGTCGAGTTCGGTCAGCCGCGCGGCGCTCCGTTCCGCCCACGCGAGGACGGCGCCGACGTCCGCGCCGTACTTCCGGGTCAGCGCGGTGAGGGCGGCCCGCCGCTCCTCCACGGCCGCCAGCCGCAGCGGATCGGCGTCCAGGTCGTCGGCGTACCCGGCCAGCTCCCCGGCCACATCGCCCAGCAGGATCCCGATCTCACCGATCCGGTCGGCGAGGCCCGCCAGCGCCGGGTCGTGCGACCGCACCGCCTCCAGGGCCCGGTGTGCGCCCGCGACCAGGGTGGCCGCGTCGACGCCCTCGGGGTCCTCGGGGTTGCCCGCCAGTGCCGCGTGCGCGGCGGTCGCCGCCGAGGCGAGCGCCTCCGCGTGCCCGAGCCGCTCGGCCTCCTCGGCCAGCTCCACGTCCTCACCGGCCCGGGGCTCCACGGCCGCGATCTCGTCGAGCCCGAAGCGCAGCATGTCGGCTTCCTGGGCCCGCTCGCGGGCGCGCGTGGTGATCTCCTCCAGTTCGGTGGAGACGGCGCGCAGCCGCCGGTAGGCCTCCCCGTACTTGGCGAGGGGCACGGCGACGGCGTCACCGGCGTACCGGTCGAGCGCCTGCCGCTGCCGGGACAGCTTCAGCAGCCCCTGCTGGTCGGTCTGCCCGTGCACGGCGACCAGTTCGTCGGCCAGCTCCGCCAGGACCCCGACGGGCACGGAACGCCCGCCGAGGTGCGCCCGCGAGCGTCCCTCGGCGGATACGGTACGGCTGATCAGCAGTGCCCCGTCGTCCAGCTCGGCTCCGGCCTCCTCGGCGCGTACGGCGGCGGAGGCGTCCCCGGGCAGGGTGATCCGCCCCTCGACGACCGCGTTCTTCGAGCCGATCCGTACGAGGGCGGGGTCCGCGCGTCCGCCGAGCAGCAGACCGAGGCTGGTGACGACCATGGTCTTACCCGCGCCCGTCTCACCGGTCACGGCGGTGAAGCCGGGCGACAGCTCGACGACCGCGTCGTCGATGACTCCGAGCGACCGTATCCGCATCTCCTCCAACACGGAGAAGACCTTACGAGGTCGGGCGGGGGATGTGCGAGCGGCCCTTGTCACTCGGTGGGGGTAACCGCGCCCCTGGCAGGGGCGCGGGAATCGGCGCCCAGCAGCCGCGGACAGCCCGCGCCCGGCGAGCCGCCCGCAGGCGGTCAGTGAGGTCGGCCTCGCCACCCGGACACCGGAAGCGCGAACTTGGCCACCAACCGGTCCGTGAACGAGGCGTGGTGCAGCCGGGCCAGCCGGACCGGCACCGCCCCCCGCCGCACCTCGACGCGAGCCCCCTGCGGCAGCTCCACCGTCCGCCGCCCGTCGCACCACAGCACCCCGTGCGGGGTGTCAGGCTGCACCTCCACGGCGAGCACGGAGTCCGGCGAGGTGACCAGCGGCTTGGCGAACAGGGCGTGCGCGCTGATCGGCACCATGAGCAGGGCCTCCACCTCGGGCCACACCACGGGCCCGCCCGCGGAGAAGGCGTACGCGGTCGAACCGGTGGGGGTGGCGCACACGATGCCGTCGCAGCCGAAGCCGGTCACCGGCCGCCCGTCGATCTCGAGGACGACCTCCAGGAGCTTCTCCGCGGAGACCTTCTGCACGGCCGCCTCGTTGAGCGCCCAGTCGGTGTGGACGATGTCGCCGTTCTTGTGCACGACGACATCGACGGTCATCCGCTCCTCGACCTCGTACGCCTTCATCACCACCCGGTCGACGACCCGGTCGAGGTCGTCGCGCTCGGCCTCGGCGAGGAAGCCGACCCGTCCGAGGTTGACGCCGAGCATCGGCACCCCGGAGGCGCGGGCGAACTCGGCGCCGCGCAGCAGCGTCCCGTCTCCGCCGAGCACGATGAGCAACTCGCACCCGTCGAGGCACTGCGGGGTGGCCTCCTTGACCAGCTCCACCTCGTCAGGCAGGGGCAGGTCCGCCGCCTCGGCCTCGAGGACACGCACGCCGATCCCGCAGCGCAGCAGTCCCTTGACCACCAGCTCGGCGCTGCGAATGGCCGCGGGCCGCCCGGTGTGGGCGAGCAGGAAAACAGTACGAGCTGAATTCTGTGTCAACGCGGCCCCTCCGCCACTGCACGGTCAACGTCGGCCGGGTCCAGTGCGGGTGCCCCGGCTCGCAGCCACAGAAAGTACTCGACATTGCCCGAAGGCCCGGGCAGTGGACTGGCCGTCACGCCCTTCACACCGAGCCCCAGATCCGCGGCCCGCCCGGCCACCCCCCGCACGGCCTCGGCGCGCAGCTGGGGGCTGCGGACCACACCGCCGCTGCCCAGCCGTTCCTTCCCCACCTCGAACTGCGGTTTGACCATCATCACCAGATCGGCGTCCGGCTTCGTGCACCGCACCAGGGCGGGCAGCACCAGTCCGAGCGGGATGAAGGACAGATCGCCGACGACAAGATCCACAGGCTCCCCATCGATCGCTTCCAGCGTCAACTCCCGTACGTTCGTACGGTCTTTGACGGTGACGCGTTCATCGTTGCGGAGAGACCAGGCCAGTTGGCCGTACCCGACGTCGACGGCGACGACACGGGCGGCACCCGCGCGCAGCAGGACGTCGGTGAAGCCTCCGGTGGACGCACCGGCGTCCAGCGCCCGCCGGCCCTCGACCGCGAGACCCTGCGGTACGAAGACCTTCAGCGCGCCCGCCAGCTTGTGACCGCCCCGGGACACGTAGTCGGGTTCACTGTCGTCCTGGGCCACGAGGATGGCGGCCGCGGTCTCCACCTGGGTGGCGGGCTTGGTCGCGACGGTCTTGCCGACGGTGACCCGGCCGGCGGCGATCAGCTGGCCGGCGTGCTCGCGCGAGCGCGCGAGCTTCCGGCGGACCAGCTCCGCGTCGAGACGGCGGCGTGCCACTCCTGCCACGTTCGGTTCAGCTCCTGTTTTCGTATGGTCGTGGGGGCGCCGGAGGTCCCGGGCGGGCGTCGAGCGCGGTGAGCGCGTCGCGCAGCCCCTTGTGTACATCCTCGTACACCTCGACGTGGCCGTCCGTGGCGAGGTGGTCGGCGTCGGACAGCCGTTCCAGCCGGGCGTCGACGTCGGCGTTGCCGGTGGGGATGCGGTCCACGTTCAGGGGAGCCGGGGCGGCGGGGTCGTACTCAGGTTCGACGGCAGGGTCGGCCTGCGCCGCTGCCGCTTCCGCCGTCACCCCCGCCGCGGTCACAGAGTCGCTCATGCCCCGACGCTACCTCGAAGCGCTGCGGTACCGTCGCTCACGATGGCGACCATTGAGGAGTGCCGCAGGGCACTCGACAAGTTCTCGGACAACCTGGCGGGCTCCGAAGGGGACGTGCGCGCGGCCGCGACCCTGGACCGCTCGCTCAGCTGCCGTATCACCGACCTGGACGTCACCTTCGTCGGCCGCCTCGAGGACGGCCGGATCCGGGTGGTCGACACGCTCCAGGGGCCCCCGCCCGACAAGGCCCAGATCCGGCTGGCCATGACCGGCGACGACCTGGTGGCGATGGTCGACGGCGAGCTGCACTTCGCGAAGGCGTGGGCCTCGGGCCGGGTGAAGCTCGAGGCGGCCCTGCTGGATCTGCTGCGGCTCCGCAAGCTCCTGTGAGCTTCCCCCGGCCACCGTGGGCGGGGACCGCTCACAGGAGCTTGCCCCGCCGTGGGCGGCGGTCGCGGCTCAGGAGCCTTCGGCCGTGACGCGAGCGCGTGCCCTGCGCGCCGCCGGGACCACCAGGGGTGTGCCGGTCTCCGGGTCGTCGATGACCTGGCAGCGCAGTCCGAACACCTCCTCGACCAGCTCCGCCGTGACGATGTCCTTCGGCGCGCCCTCGGCGGCGACCCTGCCGCCGCGCAGGGCGATGAGGTGGGTGGCGTACCGCGCGGCGTGGTTGAGGTCGTGCAGCACCGCGACCAGCGTCCGTCCCTGTTCTTCGTGCAGCTGCGCGCACAGGTCGAGCACGTCGATCTGGTGCTGGATGTCGAGATAGGTGGTCGGCTCGTCCAGCAGCAGCAGCGGGGTCTGCTGGGCGAGCGCCATGGCGATCCAGACGCGCTGCCGCTGCCCGCCGGAGAGTTCGTCGACGTAGCGGTCGGCGAGTTCCGCCACGCCGGTCTGCGCCATCGACTCCTGTACGACCCGCTCGTCCTCGCCCGACCACTGGCGCAGAATCCCCTGGTGCGGATGGCGGCCGCGGCCCACCAGGTCGCCGACGGTGATGCCGTCCGGCGCGATCGAGGACTGCGGCAGCAGGCCCAGGGTCCGTGCGACCTTCTTCGCCGGCATCGACTGGATGACCTGGCCGTCGAGCAGCACCCGCCCCCGCGACGGCCTGAGCATCCGGGACAGCGCCCGCAGCAGGGTGGACTTGCCGCAGGCGTTGGGGCCGACGATCACGGTGAAGGAGTTGTCGGGGATCTGGACGGACAACTCCTCGGCGATCACGCGCTGGTCGTAGGCGAGGGTGACGTCGTCGGCGCAGAGACGGTTCACAGGGCTCCTTGTGTCGGTCGTGTCGGGTCCGCTGCGGGCACTCATATGCGGCCCGCCCTGCGCTCGGTGACCAGCAGCCACAGCAGGTAGAGGCCGCCGAGGACACCGGTGACCACTCCGACGGGCAGCTGGTCCGCGCCGAAGACACGCTGCGAGGCCCAGTCCGCGACGATCAACAGGGTGGCACCCATGACCATGGAGGCGACCAGGTTCGGCCCGGGTGAGCGGGTCAGCCGGCGAGCCAGCTGCGGCGCGGTGAGCGCCACGAATCCGACCGGGCCCGCGGCGGCGGCGGCTCCCGCGGTGAGCAGTACCGCGGACACCATCAGCAGCAGCCGTACCCGCTCGACACGCACCCCGAGGGCATACGCGACGTCGTCGCCCATCTCCGTCATCCGCAGCCCCCGGGCCTGGCCGAGGACGAGCGGTACGAGGACGGCGCACAGCGCGAGCAGCGGCCACACCTGCTCCCGGTCGCGCCCGTTCAGGGAACCGGTCATCCAGACGACCGCGCGGGCCGCGTCGACCAGGTCGGCCTTGGTGAGCAGATAGCCGTTGACCGCCGTCGCGACGGCGCAGACGCCGATGCCGACGAGGACCAGCCGGTAGCCGTGCACGCCCCGCTTCCAGGCGAGCAGATGGATGGCGAGGCCGGTCGCCAGCCCGCCGGCGAGCGCCCCGAGGGCGACCTGGGTGGCGCTGCCGGAGAACAGCACGATCACCACGAGCGCCCCGGCCGTCGAACCCTGCCCGAGGCCGAGCACGTCCGGACTGCCCAGCGGATTGCGGGAGATGGACTGGAACAGGGCCCCGCCGAGCCCCAGCGAGGCCCCGACCAGCAGGCCCACGAGCACACGGGGCAGCCTGAGTTCGGTGACGATGAACCTCTGGCCCGGGTCGCCGCCGCCGAGCAGCGTCCGCAGGACGTCGCCGGCCGGGATCGAGAAGTCGCCGGTTCCGATCAGGACGACGCTCGCGGCGAGCGCGGCGGCGAGGAGCAGGGCGACGACGGTGCACGCCCGGACGTCGAGGCGGACGGAGAGGCCGGCCGGGGTGCGCGGGATGCGAATGGTCTTCACAGCTGCGCCGTCCTGCGCCGTCGTACGAGGTAGATGAAGACCGGGCCGCCGATGACCGCGGTCATGATGCCGACCTGGAGCTCGGCGGGCCGGGCGACGATGCGTCCGATGACGTCGGAGCCGAGCAGCAGAACGGGCGACAGGACGGTCGCATACGGCAGGATCCAGCGCAGGTCGGGGCCGGTGAGGGAGCGTACGACGTGCGGGACCATCAGCCCGACGAACACGATCGGGCCGCAGGCGGCGGTCGCCGCACCGCACAGCACGGTGGCCGCGGCCATGGACAGGGCACGGGTGCGGCCGAGGTTCGCGCCGAGGGCGCGGGCGGTGTCGTCGCCCATCGCCACGGCGTTCAGCGGCCGGGCGAGGGCCAGCGCGAGCACCGTGCCGGCCACGAGGAAGGGCAGAACCTGCCGGATGGTCGCGTCGGTGGCCGAGGCCAGCGAACCGACCGTCCAGAAGCGCATCCTGCCGAGCGCCGCATTGTCCATGATCATCACGGCTTGGAGGTACCCGTACAGGGCCGCGCTGATCGCGGTCCCGGCGAGCGCGAGCCGCACCGGAGTGGCACCCCGGCTGCCGCCGAGGAACCACACCAGGGCCCCGACGGCGGCCGCGCCGAGGAACGCGAACCAGACGTAGCCGCTCAGGCTCGTGACGTCGAAGTACGTGATGGCGGTGACGACCGCGGCGGACGCGCCCGCGTTGATGCCGAGCAGTCCCGGGTCGGCCAGCGGATTGCGGGTGAGTGCCTGGAGGACGGCACCGGACAGGCCGAGGGCGGCACCGGCGACCAGCCCGAGGACCGTCCGCGACAGCCGGTCGCCGACGACCACGTCGGCGTACGTCCCAGAGTCCTGGAACAGGCCGTGCCAGACCTGCTGCGGCGAGAGTCCCTTCGCACCGATCGCGATGCTCGCCAGCGCGACGAGCGCCAGGACCACAAGCGAGAGAAGGAGCCCAAAGGCCCGTATCGCCCGGCGGGTTGGGGGCGCGGGGGCGGTCTCCGCGCGAGGTTCGGGAGGACTGTCGACCAACACGAGGTTAGGTTAGCCTACCCTCGCTGACCGAGGGGCCGCCCTCCCGGCTCACAGCCCCAGTCGCGCCAGCGCCTTCCCCCGGTCCAGCTCGCACGAGCCCTCCCCGGCCGCCGTCCAGGCGGCCGCGCACAGCGCCCGCAGACCGTCCAGGGCCTCGCCGTCACCCGCCAGTTCCAGTCGCTCCTTCCCCGCCGTCGCCGTCCAGCCGCCGCAGCGGAAGCCGTCGCCCGCCGCCTCGACGTCCGGCTGGCCGGTCAGCAGCCCCCGCAAGTCCGCGTCGACGTACGTCGGCCGGTGGCGCGCGGGAGCGGCCAGCAGCTGGGCGCCGTCGGTCACCCCGGTCAGCACGAGCAGCGAGTCGACGCCGCCGTTGAACGCGCCCTCGATGTCCGTGTCGAGCCGGTCCCCGACCACCAGCGGCCGCCGGGCGCCGGTCCGCAGGATCGTCTCCCGGTGCATCGGCGGCAGCGGCTTGCCCGCCACCCGCGGTTCGGCACCGGTCGCGATCCGCACGACCTCCACGGCCGCCCCGTTCCCCGGGGCGATGCCGCGCGCGCTGGGAATCGTGAGATCGGTGTTGGACGCGAACCACGGCACTCCGCGCGCAATGGCGTAGCACGCTTCGGCGAACCGCCCCCACGGCAGCTCGGGCCCGCCGTACCCCTGGACCACGGCCACCGGATCGTCGTCGGCCGACTCCACGGGTACGAGCTCCCGCTCCCGCAGCGCGACGCGCAGCCCCTCACCGCCGACCACCAGCACCCGCGACCCGGCGGGCACCTGCTCGCTGATGAGCCGGGCGACCGCCTGCGCCGAGGTGATGACGTCCGACGCCTGTGCCGGTATCCCCAGCTCGGTGAGGTGCGCGGCCACCGCGTCCGGCGTGCGCAACGCGTTGTTCGTCACGTACGCCAGATGCATGCCGCCCGATCGTGCGGTTCCGAGCGCCTCCACGGCGTGCGCTATCGCCCTGCCACCCGCGTACACGACCCCGTCCAGGTCCAGCAGCGCCGTGTCGTACGCCTCGCTCAGGGGGCGCGCACTGCCCTCGGGCCGCGTCCTGACGGTCTGGCTCATTAAGCATCGCTCCTCGTTCGCTCGTTTCCCCGATCATCCCGCACGGCACCGACACACTTACGATGCACCAATGAACACTGCAGGTCCCAAGGACGTACCAGCGGGCAAGGGCCTTGAACTGACCCCTTTCCGGGGCCTGCGTTACGACCCCGACCGCGTCGGCAGTCTGGCGGCGGTCACCTCCCCGCCGTACGACGTCGTCGTACGCCCGGACGGCCTGCTGCACCTCGAGTCGGCCGATCCCCACAACATCGTCCGTCTGATCCTGCCCCAGGCGGCCACCCCGGCGGCACGGAACAAGCAGGCGGCCCACACCCTGCGCCGCTGGCTCGACGAGGGCGTCCTCAGGGCCGACGCCGAGCCCGGCCTCTACGTCTACGAGCAGCGCGGCAACGGTCTGCTCCAGCGCGGTGTCATCGGCGCACTGCGCGTATCACATCCGTCGGACGGCGTGGTCCTCCCCCACGAGGACGTCATGCCGCATGTGATCGCCGACCGGGCGGCCCTGATGCGCGCGACCTCCGCCAACCTCGAACCCCTGCTGCTGACCTACCGGGGCGACGGCTACGCGACCGGCGCGGGGGCCGTCATCGAACGCGCCGCCGAACGCTCGCCACTGCTGCGCACCACCACGGAGGACGGCTTCAGCCACCGCCTGTGGGCGGTCACGGATCCGGCCGAGGTCGCCGAGATCCAGACGGAGCTGGCCCGGCACCAGGCCCTGATCGCCGACGGCCATCACCGCTGGGCGACATATCTGCGTCTACGCGCGGAGCACGACTCCCCCAGTCCCTGGGACTACGGCCTGGTGCTCCTGGTGGACACCGCCCGCTACCCCCTTCGGGTGCGCGCGATCCACCGTCTGCTGCACCGCCTCCCCCTGACCGACGCCCTGTCCGCCCTCACCGGGCTGTTCCGCGTCCGCGACCTGGACCTTCCCCTGTCACAGGCCCTGGACGCGCTGGCCGACGCGGCCGAGCGCGGCAACGCCTATCTGCTGGCGGGCGACGGCGCCTTCCATCTCGTGGACCGGCCGTCCCCCGAACTGCTGGCCCGCACGGTGCCCACGGACCGCCCGGAGACCTGGCGCACCCTGGACGCGACCGTCCTGCACTCGACGCTGCTGGAACACGTCTGGCGCATCCCCGAGGACTCGCCGGAGCACATCGCCTACATCCATGACACCGCCGCCACGGTCGAGAAGGCCGAGCGCGTCGGCGGAACGGCCGTGCTCATGCACCCGGTGCGCGAGGAAGTCGTACGCGAGCTGGCCCGGCAGGGCGTGACGATGCCCCGCAAGTCGACGTCGTTCGGTCCGAAACCGGCGTCGGGGCTTGTCCTGCGCACGCTGACCACCTGAGGCACCCGGACAACGCGGCGGGGCGGGACCCCAGCCGGATCCCGCCCCGCCGCGTACTCGGGCGTCAGCCCCTGTCGCCGGCCTCGCCCTCGGCCCCTCCGTCAGCGCTCTTGGCGCCCTCGGCGTCGGGGGCCGACGGCTCGGGGGTGCACCCGTCGCCGCCGCCCTCGCCGTTGTCCTCGTCGCCCGCCTGCTCGTCCAGCGCGTCGACGAACTCCACGCCGTCCAGCTCGGCGAGCCGGTCGGAGGCGTCCGTGCTGCCGTCCTTGTCGGACTCGACGACCTTGGCGAACCACTCGCGCGCCTCGCTCTCGCGCCCGGCCGCGAGGAGGGCGTCGGCGTACGCGTACCGCAGCCGCGCGGTCCACGGCTGCACGGAGCTGGACGCCAGCTCCGGGCTCTGAAGGGTCACGATGGCGGCGTCGAGCTGCTCCATGTCCCGGCGCGCACCGGCGGCGACGAGCCGCATCTCGACCTGCCCGGCCTTGTCGAGCTTGTGCACCTCCGGCGCACCGGCCATGTCCAGCGCCTTCTCGGGCCGGCCGAGGCCACGCTCGCAGTCGGCCATGACGGGCCACAGATCGACGTTCCCGGTCATACGCCGGGCGGCCCGGAACTCGGCGAGCGCCTCGCCGTACTTCTGATTGGCGTACGCGGCGAAACCGGCGGCCTCGCGCACGGCGGCGACACGCGACGCGAGACGCAGCGCCACCTTCGAGTACGCGTACGCCCCCTCGGGGTCTTCGTCGATGAGCCTGGCCACCATGACCAGGTTCCTGGCGACGTCGTCAGCAAGCGTTTTGGGCAGGCTCTGCAACTCCTGCCGTACGTCCTTGTCGATCTCCTCGCCGGTGACGTCCTCGGGGATCGGCAGCCGCTTGATCGGCTCACGGTCACGATCCCGCTCCTCACGGAACCGGCCGCCGCCGCGCCGGTCGTCACGCCGGTCGTCGCGCCCCCGGAAGCCGCCTGGACGGCCGCCGCGGTCATCACGACGGGGACCGCGCGCACCGCGGTCGTCACGGCGGCCGTAGCCCCCGCGGTCGTCGCGACGGTCGTCCCGGCGGAAACCGCCACGGTCGTCGCGACGGTCGTCCCGGCGGAAACCGCCACGGTCGTCACGGCGGAAATCGCCACGGTCGTCACGACGGTCATCACGGCGGAAATCGCCACGGTCGTCGCGACGGTCATCACGGCGGTCGTCCCGGCGGAAACTCCCACGGTCGTCATCGCGACGCTCGTCGCGGCGGAACCCGCCGCGGTCGCCATGGTCCCCGCGGTCGCTGCCACGGCGGTCATCACGGCGGTCATCGCGACGGGGGTACCCGCCGCGGTCGTCGCGGCGGTCATCGCGACGGAAACCGCCACGGTCGCCGCGGTCATCGCCGCGACGGTCGTCACGGCGGTCGTCACGGCGGCCGAAGCCACCGCGCTGGTCGTCACGGCGGAAGCCGCGGTCACGGTCGTCGTCACGGCGGCCATAGCCACCACGGTCGTCGTCGCGGCGGAATCCGGGGCGGTCTCCCTCACGACGGAATCCTCGGTCACGGTCATCACGACGCGGGCCGGCCGACCGGTCATCACGGCGGAAGGGCGGGCGTCCTCCGTGGTCGCGGTCGTCGCGGCGGAAACCACCACGGTCGCCACGGTCATCGCCACGACGGTCGTCACGGCGGTCGTCGCGGCGGAAACCACCACGGTCGCCACGGTCATCGCCACGACGGTCATCGCGGCGGTCGTCGCGGCGGAAACCACCACGGTCGCCACGGTCATCGCCACGACGGTCGTCACGGCGGTCGTCACGGCGGAAACCACCACGGTCGCCACGGTCATCGCCACGACGGTCATCACGGCGGTCGTCACGGCGGAAACCACCACGGTCGCCACGGTCATCGCCACGACGGTCGTCACGGCGGCCGTAACCACCGCGGTCATCACCCCGGCGCGGACCCCCGCGGTAACCGCCGCGGTCACCACTGTCCCGGCGGCCTTGGTCGCGCTCAGGACGCTCGTCGGGAGAGTTGGTGGACATGGGTGACTCCTGTCTTTGGTACCGCAAAGCCATTGTCGCGCAGCCGGGTACCCGGCGCGCTCCGGAAAAACAAAAGGACCCCTGGTCCCAGCGAGTCGCTGGGACCAGGGGTCCTCCAAAGATTGTTCGGCGGCGTCCTACTCTCCCACAGGGTCCCCCCTGCAGTACCATCGGCGCTGTAAGGCTTAGCTTCCGGGTTCGGAATGTAACCGGGCGT
>NZ_JBEYUZ010000040.1:0-31709 GCF_040643755.1 Streptomyces sp. NPDC047079 | reverse complement strand
ATCGACCGCACCACCTACAGAGCCACCATCAGCATCGCCATGCTTACGAACAGCCCTTGACACCCACAGCCCCGCCTTAACTGAACGGCGTTGCCTCTAGCCCCCTGCACGCGGCGCCGCCCGGCGGTCCCACCAGGCGGGAAGCCCCCTGGCCCCCGGCTGAAACGTTTGTAGGATCTATGTCGGATCGTCGTCCGGCCGTATGGCCGGACCACTTGGACCGAGGTCTTTGGGCGTTCGAAGATTTCCCTCCCCGCTCCGCAACCGCTTGCGGAGCGGGGAGCGTCTTTGCGGTCGCCCTCCGGGGGGCGGGCACCACCACACACGGGGCATAGGGGAAGAGCTGGTACAGATGAGGGCACTAGACGCACCGTCCGCTGCGCTGGGGGGCGCACGAGGGGACGTGCAGACGGACGTGCTGCCTGACGCAAAGGTGATGCCAGTCGCGTACAACCCTGACGGGGGCAGACGTGTCCAACTGGCGTGGCAGAGGTACTCGAATTCACCGCGGTACGGACGAGGGGCACGGCCCTCCGCCCGCCCCGCCCCCGCATGTCCGGCGCGCCCGGCGGCATGCCGGTGATCGCCCCCATGCCCGCAGCGCGGCCCGCCCGCATACCCGGCCAGCGCGAGGGCGCTGAGGAGACGACGGCCGCCGGCACCACGGTGGACCATCTGACCGAGACCTACCGTGCCCACTACCGCTCCCTCCTCGGGCTCGCGGCACTCCTCCTCGACGACACCGCCTCCTGCGAGGACGTCGTCCAGGAGGCGTTCATCCGCGTCCACTCGGCGCGCAAGCGCGTCCGAGACCCGGAGAAGACGCTCGCCTACCTGCGGCAGACCGTCGTCAACCTGTCGCGTTCGGCGCTGCGCCGCCGCATACTCGGCCTCAAGCTGCTGTCCAAGCCGATGCCGGACATGGCGAGCGCGGAGGAGGGCGCCTACGACCAGCTGGAGCGCGACTCGCTGATCCGGGCCATGAAGGGCCTTCAGCGCCGCCAGCGCGAGGTGCTGGTGCTGCGCTACTTCGCGGACATGACCGAGGCCCAGGTCGCCGAGACGCTGGGGATATCGCTGGGCTCCGTGAAGGCGTACGGGTCGCGCGGCATCGCGGCACTGCGTATCGCCATGGGGGCGCCGGCATGAGCGACCACGAGGAGCGGCGCCCGGACTTCCCGGGACGCGACTCCCACGAACGACACGAGCCCGATGTGTGGCACGAACCGACGGACCGGTCCGCGCCCCGCGAGGACGACCACGAGCAGCATGCTGGGAACGGAACTGTGAACCACCGCCCCGACGACCAGGGCCCACAGGAGGCCTGGCCCGGACGCGCCGCTCCCGACGCGTCCGCCGCCGACCGCTTCGAGCGGGAGAGCGACGAAGCCGACGACCGCCCGGGTGCGGGCGCCGGCAGTGTTGACGGCCGTACGGGCGCCGACGGGCTCGGCGCCGGGAGGGACCGGCTCATGGCGGCGCTCGGGGGCTCCCGTGGCAAGGGCCCGGGCTCCGGGCAGGCGCCGGACACGGACGAACCCGTGAGGGACCTCCAGGGGCTCGCTTCGGACGAACTGGCGCTACGGCGGATGCTGCACCAGGCGGTGGATGACATCGAGCCGCGCGACGGCGCCCTGGAACGTCTGCGGCACGCGGTGCCCGCCCGGCGGGCGCGCAAGCGGCAGGCCCTGGTCGGCATGGCGGCCGCCGCCCTGTTCATCGGCACGGCCGTCCCAGCCCTGATCCATGTCTCAGACGCCACCGGCCTCGACGCCGATCCCTCCATCGCCGGCCAGGCCTCGCGGGCCCAGGACGGCACGGGCCAGAGCAAGGGCCCGGACGGCGGCTCCACCAGCGTGGCGGGCACCGGCGGCACGTCCGGGGACAAGGGCTGGACCGGCCAGAAGGACAAGGAGGGCAAGGGCAGGGGCACGACCGGCGGAGCCACCGGCGGGGCCAGCCCGACGGCCTCCGTACAGACCGCGCCCGGGTGCACGGTGGCCCAGCTCGGCGGCGCGAAGGCCACCACGGGCGCACCGGACTCCACCGGCACGGTCTACGGCACGTTCCGTGTCGCCAACGTCTCCACCACCGCCTGCACGGTCTCGGGCGGCGGCAGCGTGACCACCGCCCCCCAGGGCGCGGCGGACCCGTCCAAGATCAGCGTGGTGAACCATGTCGCCGGCGACCCGGCCACCGGGCTGCCCGACCCGTCCCAGGAAGTCGCCTCGCTGGTGCTCAAGCCCGGCGAGGCGTACGAGGTCAAGTTCGCCTGGGTCCCCTCGGAGACCTGTCCCAGCGCGGGCGACGGCACCGGCGGACCCTCACCGGACCCGAGCCCCTCGGAGAGCGTCGGCACCGGCAGCGGCACGATCTCGGACAGCGGCGGAACGGCACCGCAGCTGATGCCGGAGGACGGCGTGGCCGACGGCAGCGTGGTCGTCTCCCACACCTCCGTGACCGGTTCCGGAACCTCCACGGCAACGGTCTCCAACGCCTGCGCCGGCACGGTCTACCGCACGGGCATGCTCCCGGCGACCTGAACCAGGGGCCCGGCGTCCCCGCTGCTGTCCGGGCCTCGTCGCACAGCCGGACCTGGCCCGCTCACCACCGCGTCGGGCCGTGGTGCCTGTCGGGCCGTGGCGGTTCTCAGGTCGCCGCGGCCCGGGCCTGGTTCTCCTCGGTGGCCGTGCCTTCTCCGGCCGTCTCCGCCGGGGCCCCGATGACCAGGCCCAGTTCCGCGTCGCGGGCGTACTCCACCTCGCGCCGCAGCAGACGGAACCACATGAAGACGGTGAAGCCCGCGAAGACGAACCACTCGCCGGTGTAGCCCAGGTTCTGGAACGCCTTCAGATCCAGCCCGGTCCCCTGAGGCACCGTCGCCGGTACCGCCTTCATCCCGCTGTCGGCCCTGTCGAGCGTGACCCAGGCGTCGTACACGCGGTACGGCACCAGGTTCACCAGCGACGCGGAGCTGATCGCGGCGGTCTGCTCGGGGGGGAGCCCCCCGCCCCCTCCCACCCCGTTCGCCCCCGGGCTCTCCGAGGCCTGTAGCGCGCCGGTGACGGTGACGTCACCGGTCGGCGCGGCCGGCGCCTTCGCCGGGTCCGCGTCACCCGGCAGCCAGCCCCGCACCACGGGCAGGGCCTTGCCCCCGTCGGTGCGCAGCATGGTCAGCACATAGAACCCGCGCCTGCCGTCGAGCTCCCGGTCCGGCACCAGCAACTGCTTCCCGTACCGTCCGGTGGCCGTGGCCCGCTTCCCGGACGTGTTCTTGTCGACCGGCAGCAGCTCCCGAAGCGGCCGGGGCGCCTCCGTGCGGCCCGCCGTGGCCTGCTCGCTCGCCGCCCGCTGCTCGTGCATCCGGGACTCGAACCGGCTCAGCTGCCATGACCCCATGAAGACGCAGAAGGGGATGGCCAGCAGCACGAAGACGTTGATCCCCCACCAGCGGGGCGTCAGCAGAAACCGGTACACGCCCTCAACGGTACGGTGCCGCCCCCGCGGACCCGGCCGTGGGGCCCGGTGTACCGGGACGCGCCCCTTCCCGCACGCCGGGCGGCCCCAGGTGTGCCCCCATGGGCCGCCGCTTCCTCACCTGCCCAGATGGCGCTCCGCGAAGTCCAGCTCCAGCCGTACCTGCTTGATCCGTTCGTCGACCACCAGGGAGCCGTGTCCCGCGTCGTACCGGTACACCTGGTGCGCCGCACCCCGCGCGGCGAGCCGGTCCACATAGTTCTCGACCTGGCGGATCGGGCAGCGCGGGTCGTTCACCCCCGCCGAGATGTACACCGGTGCCTTCACCGCGTCGACGTACGTCAGCGGCGACGACGCCTCGAACCGCTCCGGCACCTCCTCGGGGGTGCCCCCGAGCAGGGTCCGGTCCATGGCCTTCAGCGTCTCCATCTCGTCGTGGTACGCCGTCACGTAGTCCGCGACGGGCACCGCCGCGATCCCGATCGTCCAGGCGTCCGGCTGGGTTCCGAGCCCGAGCAGGGTCAGATAGCCGCCCCAGGAGCCGCCGGTCAGGACCAGCCGCTGCGGGTCCGCCAGCCCGGACGACACCGCCCACTCCCGTACCGCCGCGATGTCCTCCAGCTCGATCAGCCCGACCCGGTGCTTGAGGGCGTCCGTCCACTCGCGTCCGTACCCCGTCGAACCCCGGTAGTTGACCCGCACCACCGCGTACCCGTGGTCCACCCAGGCCGCCGGGGCCGCCGCGAACGCGTCGCTGTCGTGCCAGGTGGGCCCGCCGTGGATGTCGAACACCGTCGGCAGCGGCCCGCTCGCCCCCGCCGGCTTCTGCACCAGCGCGTGGATGCGGCCGCCCGGGCCCTCCACCCACACGTCCTCCACCGGCACCGACCCCGGCGACTTCATCCCGGGCGGATCCAGCACGACCTCGCCCGACGTCGACCGCACCACCGGCGGCTCGGCCGCCGACGACCACAGGTACTCCACGGTCCCGTCGGGTCGGGCCGTCGCCCCGGACACCGAGCCCGGCGGCGTCGGCACCCGCACCAGCTCGCGCGTCGCCACGTCGTACCGCAGCAGCTCGCTGCGGGCTTCGAAGCTGTGCACGATCAGCAGCGCGGAGCCGTCCGGATACCACTCCGCGGCCACGTCGCCCGGCAGCTCCAGCGCGAGGTCCGTCTCCTCGCCCGAGACGACGTCCCACACCAGCGGCTCCCACCGGCCGCGCCGCTGGTGCCCGACCAGCAGGCGGGTGTCTCCGTCGACCGGCGCGAAGCCCAGCGCCTCCAGGCCGAGCTCGACGCGTCCGCCCTTGGTGTCGTCCAGCTCCGCCACCGTCGAACCGTCCGGCCGCAGCACGCGCAGCGCGGAGTGCATCGCGTCGCCGTGCTCGGTGTGCTCGACGGCGATCAGCGAGCCGTCGTGCGAGAAGCCGCCCAGCCCGGCCGACTCGCGGTGCCGGTAGATCTCGACCGGGTCCTGACCGGCCCGGACGAGATGGATCGTCGAACCGTCCTCGTCGGTCGAGCGTCCCACGACCGCCGTCCGCCCGTCCCGCCCGATAGCGAGCCCGGCCGGGTACGAGGGCTTCAGGCCGGGGGCCGCCGGCTCGTCGGTCCCGGAGCGGGGGCCGGAGGCGCCGGGCGTGAATCGCTGGCGTCTCCAGATGCCGAACTCGTCGCCGTCGGTGTCGTCGAACCACCAGATCCACTCGCCGTCCGGTGAGAGCACCCCGTCCGTCGTGCCGTTCGGCCGGTCCGTGACCTGGCGCTGCTCGCCCGTGGTGCGGTCCCACGCGTACAGCTCGTACGTCCCCGTGGCGTTGGAGACGAACAACGCGCGGTGTGGTGCGTCCTCCGCCCAGTCCGGCAGTGACACGCGCGGTGCTCGGAAGCGCTTCTCCCAGTCCGGCATGTCCTCGGCGCGCTGGGGCCTGGTGGGGCCGTTGCTCTCAGTCATGGCCCCATAGTGCCTGGCCCGGGTCACATCGTGCGGGCCAGGCCCCCAGCCTGTGGACAACTCTCCGCGGCGGCCTCCTGACCAGGCGCTACCGCGCCGGGCGGAGCGGGCCCCGGGCTTCCGCCCCCTGCCACCCGGCGCCCGGCGGCCCCGTACCGCGCGGTCCCCCAGCCTTGCCGTCCCGCCCCGCCCCGCCGGTCCTCCACCCCTCGTCCCGCCCCCGCCCGATCCTCCACCCCCGCCGTCCGCCCCCGCCACGGCCCTCGCCGCGGCCCTCGCCTACCCTCGCGGCGTCTCGCGGCGCCTGCGCCCCGTGAGTTCCGCGAGGCCGCGGCGCGTCGCGGCCAGGACCACCCGGTCCTCCGGCCGCAGGACATACGTGGGCGGCAGGTCCCACACCAGCCCCGAGGGGCGGCCAGGACCGCCCGTCTCGGGGTCCGGCGCCTGGGCCCGTTCGCCGGGCGCCGCGGTGTCCAGGGCGAGCACGCGCCAGGCCCCCGCCCGGAAGGCCTGGGCGACCGTCCGCCCCTCCAGTTGCGGATGCCCGGCCACATCCACGGCGGCGAACAGCAGCACCCGGCGCTCCACGGGGATCGCCCCCAGGATCTGCCGCCCCAGCATGGCCCCCGCGAACGCGGGCGCGGCCAGGTGCGACACGCTGCGGCTGCGGGTCGAGGCATGCGGGTGCGCGGCGCGCAGGGTGCGGTAGACGGCGGTCGCGAAGTCGTCGTCGTACAGGCGCAGGACGACCCTCAGGTCGGGCCGTAGGGAGCGCGCGTACAGGACGGCCTCCAGGTTCGTGGTGTCGGCGCTGGTGAGAGCGAGCAGCGCATGCGCCCGGTGGATCTTGGCGGCCTCCAGGACGCCTTCCTGGGTCACGTCGCCGAGCACGACCGGCACCCGCAGCCGCCGGGCCGTCGCCAGGCCGCGCGCCTCCGGATCGCCCTCCACGCACACCACGGGGATCCTCAGCTCCCGCAGCCGTGTGAGCACCCGCGTGCCGATCTTGCCAACGCCGAGCAGCACCACATGGCCCGACAGCCCGCGCGGCGGCTTGCGCAGCGCGGTTCCGCTGCGGAAGGTGCCGAGCGCCTCGAGGACGGCCGCCAGCAGCACGGGCAGCAGCAGCAAGCCCACGAGACCGGACAGCAGTTGCAGGATCTGCCGCCCCGCGGGCTCCCCGACGGCCGGGTTGTTGATCGCGAACAGGTCGAGCAGCGTCAAGTAGGTGGCGCGCAGCGGAGGTTCCCCGGTGACCGCCATCGATGCGACCGCCAGTGCGACGACACAGCCCACGAGTCCCGCGAACGACCAGCGCAGCCGTCGGGACAGCAGCGAGGCCAGGGGAAGAACACTGCGTCCGGCGGGCAGCGCGGGACCCGCGTACGAGACGGTCTCCAGGACGACCGTGCCGCGTCCGGTGGCCGCGGCGACGGCCCGTTCGTCGGGCAGGAGTTGCGGCCCCTGCTCGCCGCTGCCCTCGGAACCGTCGGCGCCGACGGGGTCGCTCGCCGTAGCCGACAGCAGCGCGAGGGTGCACAGTCCGGGGTCGGCGACCTCGCCGGGGCGCGGCGGCGGGCGTTCCACGGCCCGCAGCATCAGCCCGTCGGTCTGTACGACCTTGGTGGTGCCGGCCACGGCGGTCGCCGCCAGTGCCGGCGCGGCGGTGTCGGCGTCGGACAGGACGGTCGTGGACGCGTCGAACGCCCCGGCATCCGTGTCGCTCTCGCCGGAGGCCAGAGCCGCCGCCTGGTCGAGGAGTGCCTCGATGTACTGGCCGAGCCGCCGGTTGTAGAGCCGCAGCACCAGCCGGAGCCGCGGGTTGAGGCGGCGGGCGGTGAGCGCGGCGCGGATGTTGGTCTCGTCGTCGTCATAGACGAGCGCGAGGGCCGCCGCCCGCTCCACTCCGGCCTCGGCGAGCACGGCCTCGGAGGCTTCCGATGCCTCCAACAGCCGTACCGTGCCGGATGCCTGGGCGGTGCGGGGGCCGCCGGTGCCGGTGCCGCCGGTGCCGCGCCCGTCCGCGCCGTTTCCGTTGCCATTGCCGTTGCCCGCCGCGCGTGTGACGGCGGCGGAGACCCGGTCGAGCAGCGCGGAGGCACGGGCTCGGCCCACCACCGGCTGCCGGGCGACCCGTGTGGCGGGCGGCACGACGAGCGTCACCTGCTCGTCGTGCACCCCGCGCAATTCGGCGGCCAGCCGGTGCGCGAGCCCGTCGTCCCCGCACACGACCATGTGCATGTGCGCGGCCGTGTCACCCGGCCCGTTCTGTTGAGGAACGCCCACGGGGAGAAAGACTGCCCTGGGGGCGGGCCGGTTCCACAGGGGGCGGGGGTGCCGGAGGCGCCACACTTGTCGAACGGGCACGCGAGAGGGGAGACTTCTACAGGTCTGTAGGGCTTTCGCGCCGCGGGCCCGGTGAATCCGCCCGTCCGCCCTGGGAGCGCGCCTGATGTTCGGCATGAGTGAGCTGGCCCTGATCCTCCTCGTGGTCGTCGTCGTCCTGGGGATCAAGAAGCTGCCGGAGCTGACGCGTTCGGCGGGGAAGGCGACGCGGATCCTCAGGAGCGAGGCGAGGGCGCTGAAGGAGCAGGACGACGCGGCGCCGGGTGCCGGCCGTGTGATCCGGGGGACCGTGGTCGGCCGGGACGCGCCGTCGGCGCGTTCCTGACGCGCGATCTTGCGCCTCTTTCACAAAAGGAGCCGCCCCCTGATCGGCCCCCGGTCCGCTCCCTGTCCCGTCCTCTGATCAGCCCCCGCAATTCGGTGTCATCCGAACGGGTCATCGTGCTGGACGAGGCGGCGATTCGTGAATCCGTGAGTCATACTCATGGTGTCTCTGCTGTATGCACACGTTCCAGGAATGCGATGTGTACGCGTTCCGGGAACTCAGGCCGTCACCTTCGAATACGCAGGCCCGGACGGGTGGCATCGGGCCCCACGGGCCGGACCATTCCCTGAGGGGGCCATTATGGCCGTGGAAATTCCGCCCCTGGTAAAACCCTCCCGGCTCAGGAGCCGAGGGGGCCTCTTCGGCGAATGCCTCGCGGAATTCCTGGGGGTGCTCGTAATCATCTCCTTCGGCTGCGGTGCGGTTGCCATGACGGTTGCCGCGCTGCCGGGATCGGGCCGTACGGCCGGGCCCACCACCTTTTTCCTCGGCGCCGGTGACTGGCTCCTCATCGCCTGGGGCTGGGCGTTGGCCGTGACCTTCGGCGTCTATGTGGCAGGCGGTGTCAGCGGCGCACACCTCAATCCCGCGGTGACGCTCGCCTTCGCGGTACGCCGCGGTTTCCCCTGGCTCAAGGTGGTTCCGTACATGGCGTCGCAGGTGGCCGGCGCCTTCGCCGGGGCCGCGCTGGTGTACGCCGTCTACCACGACGCGATCAACACCTTCGACCGTGCCATGACGGGCCCGAAGACGAACGGGCACACCCTCGCCACCTTTTCGATCTTCGGAACGTTCCCCGCGCCGTACTTCCAAGGCAGCACGTGGGGCCCGCTCGTGGACCAGATCGTCGGGACGGCCTTTCTCGTCATGTTCGTCGTGGCGATCGTCGACCTGCGCAACACGGCGGTGAAGGCCAACCTCGGTCCCCTGGTGATCGGCTTCGCCGTGGCCGCCATCGGCATGTCGTACGGGGCGAACGCGGGCTACGCCATCAACCCCGCCCGGGATTTCGGTCCCCGTCTGTTCACCTGGCTCGCGGGCTGGCAGGACCTCGCGCTGCCCGGCACCCTCGCGGGGGCGTTCAGCGACTACTTCTGGATCCCCATCGTCGGCCCCCTCGTCGGCGGAGTGATCGGGGTGGTCGTCTACGACCTGTTCATCGGCGACGTCCTCCACGTCAGGTCGCAGCTGGGAGAACTCCCGGAGTCCGGCCGGACCCGCCCGGAGGGGGGCCCGCCGGAGGAGGAGTGAGCCGCCCACCCGCGCCCGGGCGGCCGGGCGGGCCGGACGCGTCAGCCCGGAGCCGGAGGCTCCTGGTGGGTGCGCAGCAGCAGAACGGCGATGTCGTCGGTGTGCCGTCCGGTGGGCCAGGTGCGGTCGACGAGCCCGTCGATCAGGTCCTCCAGATCCTGGTCGTGGGCGGTGGTGGCCAGGTACTCGACGAGGGCCGCGGTGGTGCGGTCGATGTCGGTCCCGGGGACTTCCACGAGGCCGTCGGTGTAGAGGGCCAGCACGCCGCCCGGGTGGAGCGGCAGACGGGTGACGGGGTAGCGGGCGCGCACGTCGATGCCCAGCAGCGGCCCGGGATCGACCTCGAGGACTTGGGCGTGACGGGGCTGCCGGCACAGCAGCGGCGGAACGTGGCCGGCGCTGGCCAGGGCCATTTCCCGGCGGGCCAGGTCCAGATGGGCGTAGAGGCAGGTGACGAGCAGGTCCGAGTCCAGGTCGGACAACAGCCGGTTGGTGCGGGCCAGGACCTGGTCCGGGGACGCGCCCGCGGTCGCGTGCGCATGGATGGCGGTACGGACCTGGCCCATCAGGGCGGCCGCGGCGATGCTGTGCCCCTCGACGTCGCCGATGACCGCGGCCGCGGTGGTCTCGTCGAGGCGCAGCAGGTCGTAGAAGTCGCCGCCGACCTCGATGCCGTAGCTCGCCGGCAGATAGCGGGAGGCCACGTCGAGACCGGCCACGGCGGGCAGGGTCCGGGGCAGCAGCACTCGCTGGAGGCCCCGCACGAGCTGATGCTTGGCGTCGTACAGGCGGGCGCGGTCCAGCGCCTGGGCGATCAGACCGGCCAGTGAGGTGAGGACGGCCCGCTCGTCGGCCGTGAAGGCGTGAGGGCGGTCGTAGGACAGGACGCAGCAGCCCACCGGCCGTCCTGTGATCACCAGGGGAAGGAAGGCCCAGGCCTGTTTGTCGCTCATCCGCAGCGCCCGCGGATAGCTGCGCGCCAGTTCTTCCGGACCGGAGAAGAACGCGGGACTGCCGCTGAAGAGGATCTGCCCGACCGGGGTGAGGCCGGTGTCCAGCGGCAGCCCGTCGAGACGTTCCATCACCTCGGCCGGGTAGCCCTGGTAGCCGGTGATCTTCAGACGGCCCGCGTCCGCGACGGACAGCACCAGTCCCTGGGCGCGGAAGGCGGGCAGGATCTGGCCGGCGAGCAGGTCGACCAGGTCACGCACGCTCACCGTCTCGGTGAGCGCGGAGGCCAGGTGGATCAGCTGGTACAGGCGGCCGGTCGGGGTCACCGAGACCGCCCGGGACGAGACATCCGGCGTGGACTGCTGCCCACAGGGGGTGATGCGGACGCTGATGCCGCTCGCGTCCGGGTAGAGCTGGAAGGTCAGCCAGTGATCGGGCGGGCGCAGGGCGTTGTAGGACAGGGGTGTGCGGCTGACGAGCGCGGTGCGGTACTGGTCCTCGTACACGGGGTTGTCGAGCCAGGGCAGCGACTGCCACGGCCGGGTGCCCAGCAGTCGGTCGGCGCTGCTGCCGAGCAGGCGGGCGGCGGTGCCGGTGATGAAGGTGATCCTGCCCTCCAGGTCGAGGGCCGCGGCGCCCTCGGGAAGGCGTTCGGCGTAGTCGGCGGCGACCGCGGCCGTCTGGGCGGGGTGGCGTACGGATGGGGTGTCGAGGGGGACGGCGCGGGGCTGGTCGGGCAGCGTGGGCGGGCGGGGAGCGTCCTCCAGGATCCTGGCCAGGCGCCCGGCGCTGGCAACGATGTTGCTGCGTTCGCGAGGCGTGGCCTCCCGTGAATGGTGCGCGGGCCACATCAGCACCAGTCCTCCCCAGCAGCGCTCCGCCCCGGTCAGGGCGATCGCGGCGAGGGGGAAGCGGTAGGGCAGGACGGCGGTGACGCGCGGGTAGCGGCGGGCCATGTCGGCCTGGCCGCCGACCCAGATCAACCGGTCCTCGCGGATCGCGTCGGCGACCGGCACGGGGGCCGTGAGGGGCAGACGCCGCCATGGGGCCGAGAACTCGGGCGGCAGACCGCACACGGCCACCAGGCGCAGCGCCGGTTCGGCCTCCTCGACCAGGTAGACGCCGCCGATGGAAGCCCCGGTCCGCCGTACGGTGTCGGCCAGGGCCTCCGCCAGGGCGTCGTCCAGTGGCCGGCCTCCCAGTGCCTCATCGATCCCGGACATCACATCCTCCGGTCCGGTGTTGCCACAGCCGGCGGCCCGTCGGCCCTGGGGCCCGGACATCGGCGCACGGCCCGCCGGCCCGGACACCGGCGCACGGCCCGCCGGGATGCGCCGTGCGTCAGCGCGTGGGGCGCGCCGCCACCGCCTCCCCGGGGAGGCGGGTGCCCGCGGTACGCCCCGTGCGGACGTGGCACCTGGCGGGTTCCCGAGACGGATAGTTCATAACGGGACAATACCCCCGGTTTCGATGGTCGGTACGGCGCCCGGAGCGGTCGGGGCCCGACACCGCCCTGCTCCGCCGATCCTCCCGGTCGCCTGCCGGTCGATCTCGGGGAGCCCCGCTCGAAGGCCGAGCCCCGCCGCCGGCCTGCTCCGGGGGCGACCGCCGCCCGCACGGCCGGACCGGGAGGCACCCTCGCCGTCACCGTGGGTGCCGTCCACCTTGAACCTGACGTGCCGTCAGGTCGTGAGGGGGAGAAGCGGTGGGAACGGAAGGCAGCACAAACGATCTGCATGAAAGCGCCCGACCGCTGGCGACGGGGGATGCACCAGCGATCGGGCTGTGGTCCAGCGTAACAACGCCGCCCGGGCGGCGGGAGCCGACTGTCCGGCCGTAGCGGGGAGTTGTGAGCGGTATCACGCGGGATCACATGAAACACGCCTGGCGGACCCCCGGCCGCTCACCGCCCGCACGGCGGCTCGTAGGAGAGGCGGGGCAGGTACTCGTGCCACTTCTGCGGGGTCAGCACGCCCGGGGTGACCGAGCAGATGTGCCGGATGGCCTCGTCGGCGTCCAGGCGCCACAGACGGACCGTGTCCGCGCCGCTGGACACCCCGAGTACATGGCTGTTGGGGCTGAAGGACAGGAAGTTGCCCGTCTTGGCGTAAGGGCTCATCGACTGGCCGATGGGGGTGGCCGACGACGGCCGGGAGACATCCCAGAGCCGGACCGTGTTGTCGTTGCCGCCGCTCGCCAGGGTGTCGCCGGACTGGCTGAACGTCAGCGATGTGACGGCCTCGGTGTGGCCGGTCAGCGGGGAGCCCAGGCCGGTCGGCGCACCGGGTTCGGAGACGTCCCAGAGCCGTACGGTGTCGTCGTCGCTGCCGCTGGCCAGCGTATGGCCGTCGGGGCTGTAGGCGAGCGCGTTGATCGGCCCGGAGTGATCCGTGAGCGGCCGGCCGAGCGGCGTCACATGAGCGGGGTCGGTCAGGTCCCACAGCCGTACGGTGCTGTCCGCGCTGCCGCTGGCGAGCGTGTGCCCGTCCGGGCTGAAGTCGAGGGCGTTGATGAAGCCCCGGTGGCCGGTGAGCGGCTTGCCGAGCGCGACGGTGCGGGAGAGGTCGCTGACGTCCCACAGCTGGATGGTGCGTTGGTCGTAGGCGGTGGCCAGGATCCGCCCGTCGGGGCTGTACGCCAGTGCGTACGACCCCATGAACCGGGTCCGTAGGGGCAGGCGCGGCCCGGTGGCGACCGGGTGGGTCGGATCGGTGACGTTCCACAGGTACACCGACTCCTTGTCGGTCAGCACCACGAGCGTACGGCCGTCGGGGGAGAACACCAGCGAACGCTGGCCGCCGTCGGCCGGCATGAACGGCTTGCTCGCGAGCTGGGGCCGGCCGGGAACCGCCACGTTCCACAGCCGGACCCTGCCGTCGCTCGCGACCGTGGCGAGCAGCTTGCCGTCCGGGCGGAACACCCCATTGCGGCCGGCCATGTCCGAGGTCGGGATCGACCACAGACGGACCTTGCTGTCACCGCTGCCGGTGGCGAGCGTACGGCCGTCCGGACTGAAGCCCAGGGCGTACATCTCGCCGCTGCCGCCCGCGAGCGGCTCCCCGACCTGCGAGGGCCAGTTCGGATCACTGACGTTCCACAGACTCGCCGTGCTGTCCGCGCTCGCGGCGGCCAGCCGCCCCCCGTCGGGGCTGAAGGCCACGGACCAGATGGCCCCCGTGTGGCCGGTGAGCGGCGAGCCGATCGATTCCGCGCGCTTGGGGTCGGAGACGTCCCACAGCCGGATGGTGTCGTCGGCGCTGCCGCTGGCGAGCGTGCGCCCGTCGGGGCTGAACGCCACCGAGTGCACCAGGTCCATGTGGCCGGTGAGCGTCCGCAGCCGCACGGGGTGGCGTGGATCGGCCGTGTTCCACAACTGGATGGTGTGGTCGTCGCCTCCCGCCGCGAGCGTGCGCCCGTCGGGGCTGAACCCCACGCAGCGCACCGCGGCCGTGTGGCCGCCCAGCGAGGCGAGCGGCTTCGGCCTGCGCGGGTCGGCCACGTTCCACAGACGTACGGTGCGGTCCTCGCCTGCGGAGGCCAGCGTGTGGCCGTCCGGGCTGAAGGCGATCAGATAGATCGTGCCCTCATGGCCTGTCAGCGGCGTGCCGAGGGACGTGGGACGGGCGGGATCGCTCACGTCCCACAGCCGGATCGTTCCGTCGTCCCCGGCGCTGGCGAGGGTCTGCCCGTCCGGGCTGAAGACGGCACTGCTCACCCAGCTCGTGTGACCCGTGAGGGGTTTGCCCAGCGGCTTGGGGTGGCTGCGGTCGGCCACGTTCCACAGGCGGACGGTGCGGTCGTAGCTGGCCGTGGCCAGGAGCTTGCCGTCGGGGCTGAACGAGGTGAGGTAGACGGCGCCGTGGTGACCGAGCAGGGGGGTGGCCAGGGGCGCGTTCACGATCGAGATCAGCCTGCTGTACGTCCCCTTGTCGTCCGGCCGCAGGTCATGTGCGACCAGGTCGAGCTGGGCGGCCAGCGACGGATCCGTGTGCTGGACCCGGTCCGCTTCTGCGAGTACCTGTTCGAACACGGCGTCGTCCCGCTGCTGCCACGCGACCACCGCCGAACCGGCCGCGAGCACGGCGAGCACGACCAGCGCCGCCACGGCGGCTCGGCTGATCAGGACCGTACGCTTGCGCAGCCTGACCGAGGCGGCCAGGAACTGCACGGCGCTGCGGGTCAGGTAGGTGTTCCCGGCGGACTTCGCCCAGCTGTGGGCCTGTTCCAGCCGGGAGCCCCGGTACAGCAGCGAGGTGTCGCGCTCCGAGCCCTCCCAGGCCCTGCTGTCCTCCTCCAGCCGCTGGCGCAGCAGGTTGCCGTTCCTGTCCTCGTCGATCCAGTCGCGCAGACGTGGCCAGGCGTGGAGCAGGGCTTCATGAGTGATCTCCACGCTCTCCGCGTCGAGCGTCACCAGCCGCGCGCGCACCAGCGCCTCGAGGGACTCCTCCGTCTTGCCGGGGTCCGTCGACTCCTGCGCCAACTGGCGGCGTGTGCCCCGGCGGCGGGTGGCCTGTGTGTCCTCGCTCAGCCGGACCAGCCTGAGCAGAAGCAGCCGGGCGGCCGTGCGCGCCGCGGGGTCGAGGCTGGACCAGGCCCGCTCGGCGGTCGCCGCCACCGCTCCCTGGATTCCGCCCGCCGCGCGGTAGCCGGCCAGCGTCAGCCGTCCCGCCTTGCGGCGCTGCCAGGTGGCGAGCAGGGCGTGCGACAGCAGAGGCAGCACACCCGCGTTGTGGGCCCCGCGCGGGCCGTCGGCGCTGACCTCACGGACGATCAGCTCCGCGAGACCCGGCTCGAGTTCGAGGCCCACCGCCTTGGCCGGGCCCGTCACCGCGTCGCGCAGCTCCGCGGTGGTCAGCGGGCCGAGCACCATGTGCCGGTGTTGCAGCGCGTCGGCCAGTTCGGGATAGCCGAGGCACTGCTCGTAGAAGTCGGCCCGTATGCCGAGGAGCACCAGCACCGGGGCCCGCTCGCCGGGGCCGGCCGGTGAGCAGGCGGCGTGCAGGAGCTGGATGAAGGTGCGCCGGTCCGTCTCGTCGGAGCAGAGGGTGAACGCCTCCTCGAACTGGTCCACGATGACGACCGGACGGCCGGCCGAGGATGTCTCGCGGCGCGTCCAGGCCACGAAGGCCTCCCGCACGGCGTGCGCGAAACCCGGGGTGCCGGGGTTCTTGGCCGATGGGTGCTCGGCTGGGGGGTTCTCGGCTGGGGGTTCCTTGGCCGTGGGGCCCGGTGCGGGCTCTTGCGCGGCGGCCCCCCGGGCGACGCTCTCCCGTCCGGCGGTTTCCGGCCGAACGGCCTCCGGGGTAAAGGTTTCTCTTGTCGCGGAGACCAGGGGCGCGAGCTGAGGGATATGGCGGATCAGCTCGCCGAGAGGATCTCCTCCCGGTATGAGGTGCAGCACCTCCCCTGTACCGCCGCTCCCGTCGCTCAGCGCGCCGTTCTGCAACGCGGGCACCAGCCCGGCGTTCAGCAGGGACGACTTTCCCGCCCCCGAGGCACCCACGAGCATGACCAGCCCGCCCGTCTCCTCCGCCGCGCCGAGCTGGGCGACGAGCGCGTCCGTGCTCCGCTCCCGGCCGAAGAACCACCAGGCGTCCTGCGGCCGGTACGCGGCCAGGCCCCGGTAAGGGCACACACCTGCGACGGCCGGGCCCTCCACCGAAGGCCCTTCCTCCTCCTCGGTGGCGGTCTCGGGGCGGTCGCCGACCGGATCGGCCACCGCGCGCTCCCAGAGACGCTGCCACTGAGCCACGTCGTACAGGCCCTTGGACACCGGCGCGGGGCGCGTGCGCCGCGCCTGGGGAATCAGGATGTGCAGCACCGCCGCGAGGGCGGGGAACTGGGCGGGCACGTTCTTGGCACGTCGCCAGTCGCTGATCCGCTGCGCCGACACCCGTACGAGCCGCCCTCGTTCGTCGACTCGCTGAAGCCGGTCGACCGCTTCGGCCACGCGCTTGAGGGGAGGGTTGCCGGCCTCCTTGTACAGCAGCGCGAGTCGTTCGGCGAAGGCTGTGCGTGCCCCTGAGTCGGAACTCAAGGTCTCCACCCCTTACTTCCCCCGCGGCTGGACATCCGGACCGGAAAACTCACTCTATACGGCTGACCTGCGGTTAAGTCGCCTGATTGACACCGGAACCTCCTCGGGGGGACCCACCGGCTGGCAGGATCATGACCGCTAGCGCAGCAGTGCGCACCATCCGGACAGACCACCGGTTCAGCGTTCTGGAGACAACTCACGGCGTATGTTTCCGGTCGCTTCCGCCACGGTGACGTGGCGGTGGCGACCCTCTCGCCGCGGGAACCGGAGCGATCCGTGGAGCCTGGCGCCTCCGGGCGCCGTCGCCTCGACCGCGGATCCGGTCTTCCGCCGATCCGCGCCGTTCGGTACCGGTCCCCACGAGGGGAGGGACCGGTGCCGAACGCCGCGGTCCGCCGAGGCATTCGCCGAGTCCCGCGCTGGGAACAAGGCCCGCATCACGACTTGGCTCGAATATGCCCCTGTAGCCCTGGCATCCGGTGGCGATCCTCACGCGCGCGGCGAAGGACCCGTTGCCGTGACCGGCCTGCCGGAAGAGATTCCCGGCGGTGACGAGACCCCCCAGCAGGCGGCGATCTTCACGCGCGGAGCGAAGGTGCCGTTGCCCTTCCCGAAACACCGGTACAGATTGTTCGACTTACTTCCGTTGAGCCGGGGCTGACGGCCGCCGGTCAGTCGGCGACGCGCGCACCGATGGCCCGGGCGCGACGGCGGGCTTCGGGGCTGACGCCTTTGCGGCGCGGTGAGGTCCTGGAGTCGTACGCGGTGGGCTGAGCCGCGTAGCTGACGGCCGTCAAATCCGGTTTGGCGATGACGCAGGCAAAGCGGGGGTCACCCGCGTACCAGACGTCACCGTCGAATCCCTTGCGAGCAGCGCTGACCCAGCGAACCGTCCCCTTGAGCGACACCGTCTCTCCGGGACGGTCGGGGTTGGGCAGGACGAAGACGGGCTCCTTGCCCTTGGTGAGCCGGACGGCACTCGATTGCTGCCGCCAGGGGTAGACCTGGAGAACGCGGCGCATCCGCCGGAATCGCCATAGCCTGGCCAGCGCCAGACGGGCGAGGACGGCGAACGCGCACAGCACGACGACCATGAACACAACGGCTCCCACGGGCAGCAGGACGACTGTGACGTACAGCGCTCCCCACCACAGAGCCACCCAACCCAGGAATTTGGCCAGGTGCCATAGCGTCCAGCGGAGGAGAGCGGAACGGGTGCGCGCGGTGTCCCACGCCACCGGCCCGTCGAATCCTTGCTTGTTCAGGTTCGTCGTCATGTCACACCCCCGGTCAGCCGAAGTCGGCGACGATGCTGTCCTGGATCCCGTCGGAGGGGCGATCGGGCCCGGCTCCGCGCACGACCCGCTCGATCTCCGGCAGTGGATCGTGGAAGGACACCGTGTGCGCGATGCCTTCCATCATGTCGCGGTAGTGCTTCCGGGAGCCCACGGCCGTGCTGCTCAACGTCAAGACGCCCAGCTGCGCACCCGAGGGGGTCGGGATGTAGAGGTTGCACTGGTAGAGGTCCTGGCTGGGCACCCCCGCCAGGGCGGGCATGGTGATCACGGTGTCAGAGATCGACGCCGGACGATCCCCCGGCAGCGTCAACAGCTCTATTTCCTCTTGGCATTCACGCACGGAGACCGCGCGAACCGCCGTGATCTTGGCTGGTGCCCATTCGATGTCTCTGAGTGCCACGGTGAACACGGACATGACAGCGGACCCGTCGTCTGCGTAATGCATACCGAGCGAGCATGCGACGACACCTTCGCTCCGCATCTGGGCAGCCATGTACCGAACGTCCCGCAGTGCGCTCGCGTACCGGTCACGCTGGTCCTCGGGAACCACGTCGAGGACCAGCGCCAGTACCTGGTCGAGATGCGTCTCCTGCTCCGAGCCTGGCATGGGGTCGAGAGCGTCGATGGGGACGTCGAAGTACCCGCCTGGCAGGGCGTACCAGATCTTCGAGCTCGGATCCCTGGCGGTGTCGTCGATCACCAGACGGAGCGCATTCTCAGCGGCTTCTTGTGTCATCGCAGTGCCCTCGCGGTGATGCCGATGACGGAGACGGCTCCGGGTCCGTCGAACAGGCCCGTGCGGGCCGCGTCGACCCCGGTGGCGCTGTTCCCGCCGCCGTCGCTCTGCAAGGCATCGACGGCGTCGGCGGCCAGTCCATAGCCTGATGTGACCACACCCGCGACCGGCGAGACCGAGTCCATGCCCGCTCTGACCGCCTGGCTGCCCCCCGCGGCGCGCGCCACCAAGTCTCCGACAGGATTGAAGGAATCCGCGGTCACGATCCGGCCCGCGGCCCTGACGGTATCGTCCGCGAACCGGCCGAGGAACTGTCCCACGCTCACGGCTTCAGACGCAGCGGCACTGGGGGCGTCTCCGAATCGCACCGGCCTGGCGTTCGTCGCCGCCTTCTGGGCCGTCACCGCGGCTGCCGGCCTCGCCTTTCCGCGGGTGTCTACGGCACTCGGGGGGACGTACAAGGTGGAGAGCTGCCACGACACCAACGACAGCCGCAAGCGGTCCGACTACGACTGCTACGGAGATTTCACGCCGGACGGCGGCAGCGCCGACGACGCGGTCTCTGTGCACCTCGAACGCACCGGACACGACTACCCGGACGGCACCGAGTTCGCCGCTCGTCAGTGGCAAACATCGCGTCGGCCAGGATCGCCCCACTGATCGCCCCCGCAATCCGGGCGGGCGCGAAGACACCTCAGCAGGGCGTGCGGTACCTGGGCCGGCTCTTATGCCTGCCTGCCCCATCCTTCGGCGTTCCGGACCCGCACCCGCACCCGCGCATCAGCCGCCGTCGCCCGCGAAACCCGCCTCGGCGAGCGCCAGCATGTGCGCGGCCGTCAGTCTGTTCCATGGGTCGGCGGCTGTGGTCAGCAACCAGGTTGCCGCTGCGACCGATTCACCGGGCGGGACGACCAGCAGCTCCCAGCGGCCTACGGTGCCGCAGTCCAGGGTGATGGCATGCGCTTCGGCGTCGACGGCCGACAAGGCCACTTCGATCACGTGGCCGGGTGCCGTGACCGTGCGCGGGGCGTCGGGCCAGGCGGCGGTGTCCACGGTGACGCGGGTGACGGCGCCGAGGCCGGGGTCCAGCGAGCCGACCAGCGCGGGCAGCTCCAGTTCCAGCATGTCGCAGCGCGGCCACCAGGCCCCGTTCAGCGGGCCGTGGCTGACACCCGGAGTGAGCGTCAGCCGTGGGGCGGGCATTCGGTAGGTGCGTGCCTCGCCCGGGGAACCGCCCTCTGCCGACATTCCGGTGACGTCCGTCATGCGATCCCGTCCCGGGCGGCACCTGGCCGTCCGCTTCCGTCGTTCGCCGGGAACGGCACCGCCGTGGTCGCGCTGCGCGAGATGCTCTCGGTGCGTCCAGCGTACGTCCGGCAGACCGGAAAAGGGGCCGTGCGAAGGCCATGGGGGCCGGAACAAGCCGTAGGGAAGGCGCGGACGCCCCCCGGGGGGCTCACTGGTCCGAGTAGCCGATGTCCCCGATGGTCCAGGCGCTCACGTCCATCAGTGCGACGCGGTACATGCCGCCCGTGTCGGGGATGCCGAAGCTGCCCTGGAGAATACGGGCGACGTGGAAGTGGAGGTGCGTGGGCCCGCCACCTGGCTCTGGCTGGTCGCCGCCGTGGGGTGGGGTGAACGCGGCGGCGAAGTGCCCCAGGTGCTCGGAGTCCCGCAGGACTTCGGCCACCCGCTCCTTCCACAGGGCTTCCGGGGCCAGCCGTCCCGTGATGACGGCTCCCGGGACCACCACGGTCAGGGACATCCGACTGCTGTGCTGAGACTCCACCATCGCGGCGATGCCCACGAGCAGTTCGTCAGGGTGCGACATGCCTGAGGAGCCTAGTCCAGCGGTGGCGTAGCACCGGGGAGGAATCGAGACATCACCAGCCCTGCATACCGTGGTCGGCTCGCGCATCCCGTGCCGGCGCGGCCGGGGGCGCGTCGTGGCAGGTGAAGCCCAGCCGGGTCAGTGCCCGGCGCATCTCGCCCGCGGTGAAGTCGCGGCGGTCCTGCTTGGTGATCACCTCCCCGACCTGTTTGACCGGGTAGATGCGGCGACCGATGGTCACGGACACCCCGGCGACGGGTTCGGGCGTGATGCCCTCCATCGACTGCTCGACCTCGCTCTTGATCAGGTCGAAGGGGAATCGGGCGATGACACAACGCATGGAGGCCTCCACAGGGTTGGGGGAGAGACACCGGAGGGGTCGCCGCACGAGGGCGGTCAGTGCGTGAGAGCGGGAACGCGGTTGGGGGAGAGACACCGGAGCGGTCGCCGCACGCGGGCGGTCAGTTCATGAGAGCGAGAACGCCCAGGGCGTAGCCCTGCTCGTCGATCACGGGGGACACGTCCAGCGTCCGGCCCCGCATGGCGTCCTCCGCCTCGCTGAGGACGGCCGCGGACGAGGTGAACGGTCCCCGGTCGAGCGGGATGTCCCGCAGCCGCGTCCGGTCGCTGTACCAGGAGCCGCCGCGGTGCGCGGCGAGTTGGGCCCGGGTGACCAGTCCCGCGCACCGCCCGTCCTCGTCCTGGAGGAGCAGGTGCGGGACGCGGGCACCGATGAGCACGGACAGGGCCACGTCCACGGTCATGTGGTCGTCCACCTGGGGCCCGGGAGCGTGCATGGCGTCACGGGCGGTCAGACCGGTGCCGTCGGTGTTTTCGGCCTGCTGGGTTCGGGGCGGAATCGGCGTCAAGTGCGTCTCCTCTTCGGTCGTGCAGGGCGGACGAGCGAGAGGTGGCCTCGACCGCGATGAGCGAAACCCCGTGTCTGGGCTATCGGTTGTTCCTCTGGGCGGACCGACGGGCTCGGGCGGCAGCCCGTCCGCCCCGAGCGCGACCGGCGGCTCCCGTGCGGTCGCGTCCTTCGGCGACCGGTGCGGGGACGGTGACGGGCACGCCCGAAGGGGTCCGGGCACCGGTGATGCGGTTCAGTTCGGCCTCCCCCGGGCGGATCCGGACGGTACGCGGAGTGATTCCGGCGTCGGCCATCAGGCGGTCCATTGCGCGACGCTGGTGCGGCAGGACGAGGGTGACGACCGTGCCGGACTCGCCGGCGCGGGCGGTACGGCCGCCGCGGTGCAGGTAGTCCTTGTGGTCGCCGGGAGGGTCGACGTTCACGACGAGGTCGAGGTTGTCGACATGGATCCCGCGGGCGGCCACGTTGGTGGCTACCAGGACCGTGACATGGCCGTCCTTGAACTGGGCGAGCGTCCGGTTGCGTTGCGGCTGGGACTTGCCGCCGTGCAGGGCCGAGGCACGCACACCGACGGACAGCAGGTGCTTGGCCAGCCGGTCCACCGCGTGCTTGGTGTCCAGGAACATGATCACTCGCCCGTCGCGGGCGGCAATCTCGGTCGCGGTCGCGTGCTTGTCCGCGTCGTGCACGTGCAGCAGATGGTGCTCCATCGTGCTGACGCCCCCGGCGGGCGGGTCGACCGAGTGCACCACGGGGTCGTGGAGGTAGCGGCGTACGAGGAGGTCTATGTTGCGGTCCAGGGTGGCCGAGAACAGCAACCGCTGCCCGTCCGGACCGACTTGGTCGAGGAGCGCGGTCACCTGCGGCATGAAGCCCATGTCGGCCATCTGGTCGGCTTCGTCCAGAACGGTGACGGCGACACGGTCCAGTCGGCAGTCACCCCGTTCGATCAGGTCCTTGAGGCGGCCGGGGGTGGCGACGACGACCTCGGCGCCGCCGCGCAGCGCACTCGCCTGACGGCCGATCGACATGCCGCCCACCACGGTGGCGAGCCGCAGATGCAGGGCGCGCGCGTAGGGGGTGAGCGCATCGGTGACCTGCTGGGCCAGTTCCCGGGTGGGTACGAGGACGAGGGCCAGCGGCTGTCGGGGCTGGGCCCGCTGCCCATTCAGACGGGCCAGCACAGGCAGGCCGAAGGCGAGCGTCTTGCCCGAGCCCGTGCGCCCGCGGCCCAGGACGTCCCGGCCGGCCAGCGCGTTCGGCAGCGTGGCCGCCTGGATGGGGAAGGGCACGGTTACGCCCTCGGCGCCGAGCGCGGCCAGCAGACGTTCGGGCATGTCCAGTTCGGCGAACGTCTCGACCGCCGGAAGCGGCTCGGTGAGGGTGACCGGTGGGGCGAACTCCTGCCGGCGTGTGGTGGAGCGTGCTCCTTGGCCGTTCTTTCGCCCCGTGGCCGGACGAGGGGCCTGGTGGCGTGTCTCCTGCGTGCGGAAGCGGCTGCCGCGAGCGGAGCCTGCCGAGCCCGTGGAGCTTCTGTCTGCGCGGATGCGACCGGAGCCGCCGCCGGTACGACGGGTGCGGTTCATGGGGGAACCTTCCTCGATGCGGCACGTATCGAGGAATTCCGCCCAGCGGTGGAGAGCCGCACGGGGATTCACAAGAATGAGCCGAAGGAAATGCGAAAAGCAGGGCCTCTCAGTGCTGAAGCCGGTGCCGTCAGTGAAGCGAGAAATGCGCGAAATGCGGGAAAGCATGTGGCTGGGGCCCGCACCCCAAGAGCGCGGGCCCCAGCCACATGATTCGTGTCAGCGTCAGGCGGGAACGATGTTCTCGGCCTGCGGGCCCTTCTGGCCCTGCGTGACGTCGAAGGTAACCTTCTGGCCTTCCTGAAGCTCGCGGAAGCCGGAGGTGGCGATGTTCGAGTAGTGGGCGAACACGTCAGCGCCGCCGCCGTCCTGCTCGATGAAGCCGAAGCCCTTTTCCGCGTTGAACCACTTCACGGTGCCAGATGCCATATTGAATCTCCCTTGGGGGGCAGTGCCGGAGTCCGCACTTTACGGATCCGAGTCGCCGCGATGATCACCCCTCCGGAAAGATCCGGAAAGCTCTGCAAAGAAACAAGTCTCTGGCAACCAAAACTGCAACTGGTATCACGCTAGCACAGGTCGGGTGGAAACCCCATGCGTTTTCGGCATCGTCCAGGAACCCTCACCCCGCTGGAGTACGTATTTCTGCGTCGGTGGGACCAGGTATCCGCGCATCGATGGGGTTGCCCTGGTCGACGAGTTCACGTGCGCGGGCGGCGATGCGCAACTGGCCGCGGGAGTAGCGACGGTGGCCGCCTTCCGACCGCAGGGGCGGAGCAACTCGGCCTCGCCGATGGCCCGGGAGGAAAGGGGGTGGTGCCGAGGACGTCGGCCGCCCGCCCCCTGGTGTAGGCGGTGTGGCCGTCGTCGTCGAGGTTGCCGGCGATAGGGGCGTTCTCAGCGGCATTGCACCTTCGTTTCGGGTACGCGGCGAGGGCCCGGGTGTGCGCGGCACCCTTGCTCCGAAGGATTCGGCACCGTCTTCGGCTCGCCGCCAACCCTCACTCCGACAGGCAGGAGATGTGGCCTCGCCGTGACAGATTTCCTGCCGCCGTACAGGAAGGGCTGTGAGTTCGACGCGGAACCGCCCTCTGGCCGGCCGTCGCAAGGCTCACCGCGCGGGGCGACTGCTTCCCGGAGGCCTGATCACTTCGTTGCCCTCGCGGGACGCACGCGGTGGACTGCACGGGGAGCAGGTCGGCTACCCAGCGGTTCCCGGACACATCACTGCGGATGACCGGGCACGGCACCTAGTCACCCGTAGACGGTGCATGCGACTCTTCTTCCTCCTCCATGAACCGGATGCCTTCATGCGTGAGGGAGACAGCGGCGGGCGACCTGTGCGATGTCCACTCGACGGTGATCAGGCCCTCGCCGGCCAGATAGGCGCAGGCCGCGGAGAGGTCCTCATCGGGCAGACGGAGCTCGTCACGGAGCGCCGCTCCACTGACCTCGGGGCGATTGCGTTCGACGGCCCCGTACAGAGATCGGAGAACCGCTGCCCGGTACGTCTTGCGCTTACGGAGTGTCGTCATGGCTGTTGCTCTCGCACTCGTGACCGAGGTTGCGGACGCTGACGGGGCGGGGCTTCGTCGTCTTCACTGTCCGATCACACCTCGTCCGCGGGATCGTGGTCATCGAAGGACGGTCCGCTGGACGCCAGCCAGGACCGTGCGGGCTCCGCGGTGTGTGCGGTGTCGATGGTGAGATGGAGGCGAGTCGCCCCTTCGCGGCCGGCGGGGTAGCTGCGCTGCTCGGTCGAGGCGAAGCAGCAACGCAGCACCTGGGCGACGCGGCGGGCGACCTCCGGTGTCGCCGCGACGATACGGACCTCGGCGTGGCCCTCGGAGGGCAATGGCTCTGGATCCATGGCCTACCTCCTGCGGGCGGCGCGAGGACATCCTCGATCACCACGGGGAACGTCCGGCGCCCGGGCACACGCCGCGCTTACCGCGCACGCCCCTTCCCTGAAGCGTATGCCCGCACCTGTCCTCCCTGCCCATCGAAGTGGGCTCCAGGGTCATGGTGACGTCGGAGGCGTCGGAGGCTGCCAAGGCTGAGGAGGCGGCGGAGGCGTGGGGGGCGAGGGGCCGGAGGCACCGGCGCTCGGGGCGACGCGGAGTAGCGTAAAAAGAGCAATCCAGTGTGCGCACCGGACTGCGAAGACGGGCGGCCCCCTCATGACCGGCGCCGACACACCCCCTGGTTTCCTGCATCCGCCGAGCGGCGTTCATCAGGCCGTGCGGCCGGGGTGCGCGCTGCTCCGGCTGGAGACGACGGAGTCCCGTCAGGGCATCCTCGGCGGTGCGTGGTGGCCGCGGTCGCGCGACATCGGCGCCGAGCTGCGAGCAAGCGCAAGCAGGAAGAGCCGCGCGGGCCTGAACGGCAGGCTGCGAAGGGTCGGATGAGCCTGGAGGTTTGAGTGCGGGCGTCACTGGTACGACGGCCTAACCCAGTTCTTCGAGACCGCCGCTGCCGCGGATGACGTAGTGATCGTCTGGCTCGACTGATCGGGGCCGCGCCAAGCGGGTGCCCTGAGCTGCGGCGGCGCCTCTCCTGGCTGTCGAGCGAGGTGCTGCTCCACCCGTATTACGGCAAGATTTGGCACGGCCTGCACGTCACCCACGCCGGTTCGACCTGGTCGACCAACGTCCCGAACCCCGCCGAGGCCAAGGTCTCTCTCAGCGCCAAGGTCACGGACGCGGCGGGCAACAGTGTGCAGACCTACTCCAACCAGGCCTACGCCGTCGGCTGACCTTGCGCTTGCCGATAGCCGGATGTCAAAGGCCCCGGACCATGATCGGTCCGGGGTCTTTTGGCTGGTGCCCCCGGAGTGACGCCCCGGCCGGTCGAGCAAGGCGCTCAATCTCGAGCAAGCCGTGCTTGCCGCGGCCCGCCCGTCGCGGCTGTACGCCTACCTTGTCCTCTCACTTCTGAGCGGAGTCCGCACGGAAGAGGCGCGGCCCCTCACCTGCGACCACGTCTTCCTGGAGACGAATGACGGCGTGCCGCCGCACGTCGCGGTGTGGCGCTCTGGGCGCAAGCACGGCGACACGAAGACCAAGAAGAGCCGGCGGACCATCGCCCTGCCGAAGCAGGTGGTCGATGTCCTCGAAAAGCACAAGCGGTGGCAGAAGCAGGAGCGGGCATCGAGAGGGATGGAGCGGAGTCCGGCCGGCCGCGCCTTCACCACTCGGAGCGGCGAGCCGCTCGACGCGGCGAATGTCCGGCGAGACTTCAAGGCCATCGTGAAGAAAGCTGGACTGAAGCCGGAGTGGACCCTGCTGGAGCTGCGGCACAGCTTCGTGTCCCTGCTCTCCGACCACGGCATCCCGCTGGAGACCATTGCACTCCTGGTCGGTCACAGTAGTCAGGCGACTACAGAGGCGGTCTACCGCAAACAGCTCCGAACCCTGATCACGAAGGGTGCCGAGGCGATTGACGACATCTTCGCCGAAGATCAGGGACGGGAGGACGCGGAAGACTATGAAGAGGGCGACGCGGTGGCCTGATCAACTTCGTTTGGCCCACCAAGCATGAAAGAGGGCAGTGTGCGAGTTCGCACACTGCCCTCTGACCAGTGTCGGGGTGGCGGGATTTGAACCCACGACCTCTTCGTCCCGAACGAGGATCTGTTAATGATCTTTCCCGCCTGGATTGTGTTTGTGCAGGTCAGGTGGGTGGTCCCGGTTGGTCTCGGGCGCTGTGGATGGGGCTTCGGGAGCAGTGCGGCTCCCAGATGGCTCCCAAGGGTGCTGCTGCCTGGATGGTGCTGGAGGGGTGCGGGCCGAGTCACACCTTCTTGACCACGATCGTGTCCGAAACCAGTTTCTCCAGGTCGTCGACGTCCGAGGTGAAGACGGTGACCTGTCCCTTCTGCTGTCGCGCGATGACGGCGAGCACGGCGTCGATCGCGTACTTGTGACCGTGCAATTTGGCGTCGGCCAGGAGTCGGCGTGCCTGGCGTGCCTCGTCCTTCCCGATGTCGACGACCTGGAGCCGGGACAGTACCCAGTCCCAGCGCTGCTCGGTCGTTCTGCCGTCGTACGCCTCGACCAGTGTCATCGGGGACGTCACCACCTCGGCTTCCCCGCGTGCCGCGAGATCGAGCCAGGCGATCATCTTCCGGTCGCCGCGTACTGCGAGGGACAGGGCTTCACAGTCCAGTACGAAGACGCGGAGGGGCCGCTGGCCGTGCTCACCGGCTCGCTTCTTCACGCAGCCTCTCCGGCGTTGTGCTTTCCGGTGGTTCGACGCCGCTCGTGCTCGGCGTCGAGTTCGTCCAGCTGGTCGAGCGCTGCCGCATGCTCGTCCTCGGTGACGGGGCCGTGTTCTTCCTGCAGCCAGTCGACCAGCTCTCGGAGCCGGTCCCGGTCACGCTTGAAGCGCAGCGCCTCGGCGACATACGCCGACAGGCCCCGCTCTGCCGCGTCCGCGCGGATCTCGTCCAGGAGATCCTCGGGGATCGTCACGGTTACCTTCTTCGTCGCCATACAAGAGACCATACTCCTGGTATCGCACTCCTTACCAGTGGGTCAGTGATCGACGCTCGGCGATCAGGCAGCCGGGGCGGGGCGTGGGCTGCTGTGGAAGACCTGGCTGGTGTGCCAGGCGCGGTGGACCGCCGCGACGGGACGGGCACCCGGTTGAGGCCCGATGAGCGGGCGGCCGACGAGCGCTATGACGTGCTCGCGGGCGGCAGGACTGTGGCCGACGAAGCGCTGCGAGACCAGGATGCGGTGACTGTCACCGATGCCGAGGACGCCCTTGTCGAAGAGCTTGTGGTGCAGCGAGCACAGGCACAGGCCGTTGTCGACGTCGTCCGGGCCGTCGAACGCCCACCAGCGCACATGCGCGGCCTCCAGCCCGACCGGCACCGCGCCGATCCTGCCGTCGTAGCCGCAGAAGGCGCACTGGTACTCGTATGCCGTCAGGACCTGCTCCCGCATCCGGGGATCCCGCCGCCTGCGCACGGCCGAGAACTGTTCGCCCTCCGTCGGCTCCAGCTCCAGGCCGACGGCTTCGCACAGGTCGCCGTGGAGCGAGGGCGGGAAGTTCAGGTCGAGCAGGACCCGTGCCATCCGGCCGAGCAACGACGGCTCGCGCCGCAGCGCCGCCCGCAGTTCTGGCGCCAGCCGCCCTGCGGCTCCGACAGTCCGCAGCTCCCGCACGCCACTGCCCGGGCTGCCCGGTCCGCGATCGGTGCGCACTTCCCACACGCCGTCGCTCACCAGATGGTGGAACGGGTAGGCGGGCGTCGTTCTGTTGGGCGGACCGTACTCGGCCAGCAGCCGTCTGAGGTCGTCCTCCACCGCGATGTACCGCAGTTCACCGTCGGCGTCCTGCTGGAACCGGCCGAGCGCGTACAGGAACAGCAGCGGCTTGTGCGGAGCGCGGGTCCCCCTTCTGCTCCACTGCCTCAGCTTCGCGGTGCGCTCCAGCCAGTCCATGACCGGCGATCGTAATGGTGTTGGGGTGCGGTGGTTTATATGGGGCTTGGGGAGCGGGTCGACTCCCAGATGGCGCCCGGACACCGTGGGGCCACTGGCTTCGTGCCGACGTTGCCCGTTGCGGCCTAACGAACCGCGCCGAGGCGACTGCGACGGGTCTCAACCAGGTGCCGCCATCGTTCGCGCGTCTGTCGTTCTCCGTCGATCCACCGCGCTCGCGCAGCATGCTCGGGAAGCGGAGGACCGGCCATGAAGTGCGCGATCTCGACGTAGTAGGCGTAGTCGCCGCTCTGCGTGAGTTCGCGCAGGCGGGTGATGGCGGTGGTGAGGTCGTCCTGGGCGTCGAGAACGGCGTGGTGGAAGCACAGGGCCAGTTGCAGTTTCGCAGCGGCGTACGAAATGCCGGAGACACCGATTTCGGCGAGCAGCACGGCCGCCCGATCGGGCACGTCTGCGGCGAACCCGGCGTCGCGCACGAGTGCGGCGATGCGAGCGGTCATCTCGCCGGAGCGCAGGCTGAGGCGGGACAGCAGCCGGTCCGCCAGGTCGAGTTCGTCATCCGCCCGAAGCGGGTCGGTAAAGGAGACGGCGAAGGCGAGATGTGCCTGGACCATGGCGGTCTCGCCGGCCGCATCGTGTTCTTCGGCCTCGCTCCTGGCTGCCAGGTAGGCGGCGGTCGCCCGCTCCATGTCTCCCTGCACCCACCACACGTCTCCCAGGACCCGATGGTGCCGTCCTTCCCAGCCCAGCCTCCCAGCGGCTTCCACCGCCGCAGGGAAGTCTCCGGACAGTCGGCTCAGGTGTGCCAGGCCGCGTCGAGCGGCGGAAGCGAGCCGACCGTCGGTGGAGGCGACGCGCTGCATGCCGCGGCGCGAGTCGTCGGTCAGTCCGAGGTCTCGCTGGGCTTTCGCCAAGTAATACGTGGCCAGTTCGACCAGATCATCGGGGAGCAGCCCAGATGCCAGGACAGCCGAGAGCCGACTGACCGTACGCTCACGGTGCTCGTGCTGGCGGCGGGCGATGGCGCTGAGCGTCTCCACCAGGGCATCCGCCGCGCTCTGCACGCCGCCCGACGACCTGTCATCGGCGGCCGGGAGTGCCAGCGGTTCCCAGACGGAGTCCCCTACGTACTGGAAGGCGGCGTCAGAGAGCCAGCCGAGACCGAGACGGAAGTCCCGTGCAAGGAGCAGCCCTTGCTGGAGGCAGCCGACCAGCACGGCGCGGTCGCGTCGCAGGTCCTGGCGCCAGTGCGATTCCAGGGCGCCGAAGGCGCGCTGGGCCGCGCGCTGCCAGTCCTGCTCCGACCAGCGGTCGTCACTGCCGTCGTCCGCGTTGCGAATGGCGGAGCGGATCAGGTCGTGGACATGGAAGGGCCACACACCGGAGGGGGACTCCCGGATGAAGGGGCGCTCGGTCAAGCGTAGGGCGGGCGCGTCGTGGTCCACGCCGGCGACCTGGGTGGCCAGGGGCACGGAGAACGCGTCGAGCAGGCTGACCGAGCGGAGCACGTGGCGTTCCTCGGCGGTCAGGTCGCTGAGGGTGCGGGTGATCAGGGCGGGGAAGTCGTGGTCGAAGTCGGTGACCTGTGGCTGCCTGCCGCTGCGCCGAAGTTCCAGGTAGCGCATGACCGACAGGTCCAGGTACAGGGGTAGCCCGTGGGAGCGCTCGGCGATGATCCGGCGGACCGGTTCGTCGATCAGCGGGTGCCCGTCGCGGCTGAGCCTGCGGGCCAGATAGTCCTCGCAGTCTTCGGAGGAGAAGTCGCCGATCAGGATCTGGCGGCCGGATACGCCTGACCCGCTATTTGCTGCGTCGGAGACGAGGCTGGGCCAAGCGTTCGGCCCGGTCCAGTCGAGTTGCCCTTCCAGGCTCGTTTCCGCCCACTGGAGACGGTTGCGTCCGGTGACGACGAAGAACACGTTGGGCATCAGCCACACGATGCGCTGGAGCAGGCGCTCGAAGTCGCGGTGGGTGCGGTCGCCGGTGTCCTCGAAGGTGTCCAGCAGGATCACGGTTAGCGCGCTCTTGTCGGCCGGGAGTTGAGCCAGGTCCCAGGCGAGCAGGTGCGGGTAGAAGCTGAGGGCGTCCAGGTCGGGCTCGGCCTCCAGGAGGTCGGCCAGACGGGAGCAGCCGGCGAGGGCGCGTACGGACTGGCGCCGCTCGCGTAACGCCTTGATGAGCGCGCCGGCCCCGTGGCCGAGCGCACCCCCGACGGTGCCGGGCAGGAGCAGCGCCTGGGCCACGTCGCTGAGGGCGGACTGCATCTGCTGCGGCAGGGCGGCAGCGGCGCTGAAGCGGCTCAGCAGTCCGCCCCGGCGCAGGTAGTCCTCGATCGGTTCGCCCGGGTGGTTGTGCTCCCAGTAGCGGCGCAGGGCGAGGTCGAAGGCGGGCATCGGCCGGCCGAGCGCGGCGCCGGCAAGACGGATGGTGAGGATGACGCGCTCGAAGTCCATGCCCGCGGCGCGCGCGAGGTCGATGCGGACCGGCAGCGTCCGCTCCTCGGGGTGGGACGGCGATTCCCATTGCACGGGACGGTGCTCGCTGCTGGCGAGCGACGCCTCGATCTTGCGGGAGAGCGTGGACTTGCCGATCCCGCCCACACCGTGGAACACCAGGATGTTGCGGCGGGGAGCCTCCAGGTCCTCCACGTCGAAGTCCGCACGGGTCATGTGCCGTATGTGCTCAGCGAGGCCGGCGGTGACCGCTTGCCACTGTGCCTGCCGGTTCGTGAACGCCTCACTGGCGGCGATGCTCCGGTCGTTCGAGCTGAACAGCGTTCGAAGGTCCCGCCCTGCCACCGCTCCCCCTGACGATCAACTGGAGCCAATCTATGCTCCCTTGAGGGCAGCCTGGCAAGTTCGCATTTAGGCAGGGTGTGCAGGTCACATCCGGCACGTGGCAGTGAACCGATCCGGAGCTGACGGAGTCGCCGGCCTGTCCTGGGTTGAGCTTCGCATTGAGTGCTCACTGACCGAGAGACGGATCAGGACCGAAGTCGACGACCATCATTGTGGCGGTGCCTCCGGGCGGGCTCGTCAGCACGCCGCGCACGCGGACTGCGGTGCCGGTGTCATGGCAATGGACTGCTGTGTGGTAATCAGCGTCTGGAAGATCCATCCAGATGGTGCGGCTGCGTCGTTGGAGGAGGGCCTGGACGCCCACCTTCCCCGTTTCGTCGTCTGGGTGCCGCCTGAGGTCCGTCACCAGACCGTAGATCACATGCTCGCGGCTGTAGACGCTTGTCTTGAGCTGGTCGGACACCCTTTCCACGATGGCGATGGCCTCGCGGTTGAATGCGACCTCGAGGGGAGTGCCGGCCGGTGCCGCCGCCACCCGGGACCAGTTGAACGTGACGTCCAGACTGTCGACTGCCTCGCTGTTCACGACCTTTGCACCTCCCCTCCTACTGTGGAGACCGTGACCGGAGGGATGGTTGGGGGTCATGGCATCCAGGAAGCGCATCTACGACGCCGAGTTCCGTGAGGGGGCGGTGCGGATCGTGACGGAGACCGGGAAGCCGATTCCGGAGGTGGCCGAGGATCTGGGCATTCATCCCGGGACGCTGCACAGCTGGGTGTCGCGGGCGCGGCGCAA
>NZ_JBEYUZ010000039.1:0-31734 GCF_040643755.1 Streptomyces sp. NPDC047079 | reverse complement strand
CGAGGCGATGGCGGCCTATCACCCGATGATGCTGGACGTGGCCGAGCGGCTGCTGGGCCGCTGGGACGCGGAACAGGCGGGTGGCCGTGCCGTGGCTCCGCCGTCGGCTCCGGCTGCCCCGACCCCGCGTCCGGGAGCCCGTCCCGGCGCCCCGAGGCCCGGCGCACGTCCGGCCGCGCCCGGCCAGGGGCAGGGTCAGGGCGGCGGTCAGGCCGCTCGTCCGGGTGCCCCGCGTTCCGGCGGCCAGGGACCGCGTCCCGGTGGCCGTCCGTCCGGTCCCCGTCCGGGCAACAACCCCTTCACCTCCGGTGGCTCCACCGGTATGGCGCGCCCGCAGGCGCCGCGTCCGCAGGGCGCCCGCCCTGGCGGTCCCGGTGGCCCCGGCGCCCCGCGTCCGCAGGGCGCGGGCCAGGGCGGCCCCCGTCCGCAGGGTGCCGCCGGCGGCGGTCCCCGTCCGCAGGCTCCGGGCGGTCCGCGCCCGACCCCGGGCTCGATGCCCCGTCCGCAGGGCGGTCCCCGTCCCGGCGGCGGTCCCGCGGGCCCGCGTCCGAACCCCGGCATGATGCCGCAGCGTCCCGCTGCCGGCCCGCGTCCCGGCCCCGGCGGCCGTGGCCCGGCCGGTGCCGGTCGCCCCGGTGGCGGTGCCGGTCGTCCGGGTGGCGGCGGCGGCTTCGCCGGCCGTCCCGGTGGCGGCGGCGGTGCCGGTCGTCCGGGTGGCGGCGGCGGTTTCGCCGGCCGTCCCGGTGGCGGCGGTCCCGGCGGTGGCGGCGGCTTCGGCGGTGGCGGCGGTGGCCGTCCCGGCTTCGGCGGTCGTCCCGGTGGTCCGGGTGGCCGCGGTGGCACGCAGGGTGCGTTCGGCCGTCCCGGCGGTCCGGCGCGTCGCGGCCGCAAGTCGAAGCGGCAGCGCCGTCAGGAGTACGAGGCCATGCAGGCCCCGTCGGTCGGCGGTGTGATGCTGCCTCGCGGCAACGGCGAGACCATTCGCCTGTCGCGCGGTGCGTCGCTCACCGACTTCGCGGAGAAGATCAACGCCAACCCGGCGTCCCTCGTCGCGGTCATGATGAACCTCGGCGAGATGGTCACGGCCACGCAGTCCGTCTCCGACGAGACCCTTCAGCTCCTCGCCGGCGAGATGAACTACACGGTTCAGATCGTCAGCCCCGAGGAGGAGGACCGCGAGCTGCTCGAGTCCTTCGACCTGGAGTTCGGTGAGGACGAGGGCTCCGAGGAGGACCTGGTCGTCCGTCCGCCGGTGGTGACCGTCATGGGTCACGTCGACCACGGTAAGACCCGCCTGCTCGACGCCATCCGCAAGACGAACGTCATCGCGGGCGAGGCCGGTGGCATCACCCAGCACATCGGTGCCTACCAGGTCGCGACCGAGGTCAACGGCGAGGACCGGGCGATCACCTTCATCGACACCCCGGGTCACGAGGCGTTCACCGCCATGCGTGCCCGTGGTGCCAAGTCGACGGACATCGCGATCCTCGTGGTCGCGGCCAACGACGGCGTGATGCCGCAGACGGTCGAGGCCCTGAACCACGCCAAGGCGGCCGAGGTGCCGATCGTGGTCGCGGTCAACAAGATCGACGTCGAGGGCGCGGACCCGACCAAGGTGCGCGGTCAGCTGACCGAGTACGGCCTGGTGGCCGAGGAGTACGGCGGCGAGACGATGTTCGTCGACATCTCCGCCAAGCAGGGCCTGCACATCGACAGCCTGCTCGAGGCCGTGATCCTCACGGCCGACGCCGCCCTGGACCTCCGGGCCAACCCGAACCAGGACGCGCAGGGCATCTCGATCGAGTCCCGTCTCGACCGCGGCCGTGGTGCCGTGGCGACGGTCCTCGTCCAGCGAGGCACGCTGCGGGTCGGCGACACGATGGTGGTCGGCGACGCGTACGGCCGCGTCCGGGCGATGCTCGACGACAACGGCAACAACGTGGCCGAGGCCGGCCCGTCGACGCCGGTGCAGGTCCTGGGTCTGACCAACGTCCCGGGTGCCGGCGACAACTTCATCGTGGTCGAGGAGGACCGTACGGCCCGCCAGATCGCGGAGAAGCGTGCCGCCCGCGAGCGGAACGCGGCGTTCGCCAAGCGCACGCGCCGTGTGTCGCTGGAGGACCTGGACAAGGTGCTGAAGGCCGGCGAGGTCCAGCAGCTGAACCTGATCATCAAGGGCGACGCGTCCGGATCGGTCGAGGCTCTGGAGTCCTCCCTGCTCCAGCTGGACGTCGGCGAAGAGGTCGACATCCGTGTCCTGCACCGCGGCGTCGGTGCGGTCACGGAGTCGGACATCGACCTGGCGATGGGCTCGGACGCCATCGTGATCGGCTTCAACGTGCGCGCGGCAGGCCGTGCGGCGCAGATGGCCGAGCGCGAGGGCGTGGACGTCCGGTACTACTCGGTCATCTACCAGGCGATCGAGGAGATCGAGGCGGCCCTGAAGGGCATGCTGAAGCCGGAGTTCGAGGAGGTCGAGCTCGGTACGGCGGAGATCCGCGAGGTCTTCAAGTCGTCCAAGCTGGGCAACATCGCCGGTGTGCTCATCCGCTCGGGCGAGGTCCGACGCAACACCAAGGCCCGCCTCCTGCGCGACGGCAAGGTGGTCGCGGAGAACCTCACCATCGAGGGCCTGCGTCGCTTCAAGGACGACGTCACCGAGATCCGCGAAGGGTTCGAGGGCGGTATCAACCTCGGCAACTTCAACGACATCAAGGTCGACGACGTCATCGCGACGTACGAGATGCGCGAGAAGCCGCGGGTGTAACAACCGAACGCGGGTGTGACCGCGGACGGATCGCTGCTGGCCGGCGGGACCAGGTCCCGTCGGCCAGCGCGCCGTCTGCCCGGGGCTGCCGCCCCGGACCCCCGCTCCGGCTCGACGGCGGGCCGGGTCGGCATGCCCGGTGAAAACCCCGTCGAGTCGCCTCCGGTGTTCGTTGTACGGTTTTCGTGTCCCTGCCGCTACCGGCGGCGGGGCCATCGATCCCGTACCGGCGGGTCATCCGGATTCATACATGTATGTGGGGACGCTGTCCTTCGACCTCCTCCTGGGCGACGTACGGTCGCTGAAGGAGAAGCGCTCCGTCGTCCGGCCGATCGTCGCCGAACTCCAGCGGAAGTACGCGGTGAGCGCGGCCGAGGTGGACCACCTGGACCTCTACCGGCGGGCCGGTATCGGCCTCGCCGTGGTCTCCGCCGACGCGGGGCATGTGACCGACGTACTGGACCGGTGCGAGCGGCTGGTCGCCGGGCGCCCCGAGGTGGAGCTGCTGTCCGTGAGACGGCGCTTCCACGGCGACGACGACTGAGCAATGAACACAGACGGAAAGAACGGGAGACGGACCAGTGGCCGACAACGCGCGGGCGAAGAGGCTGGCGGACCTCATCCGAGAGGTGGTAGCCCAGAAGCTGCAGCGCGGGATCAAGGACCCGCGGCTCGGCTCACACGTCACCATCACGGACACCCGGGTGACGGGTGATCTGCGGGAGGCGACCGTCTTCTACACGGTGTACGGGGACGACGAGGAGCGGAAGGCCGCGGCCGCGGGCCTGGAGAGCGCGAAGGGCATCCTGCGCTCCGAGGTCGGACGCGCGGCGGGTGTGAAGTTCACGCCCACCCTGACCTTCGTCGCGGACGCCCTTCCGGACACCGCCCGGACCATCGAGCACCTTCTCGACCAGGCGCGCGCCTCCGACGCGAAGGTGCGCGAGACGGCCACGGGCGCCGCGTACGCCGGTGAGGCCGACCCGTACAAGAAGCCCGGCTCCGACGACGACACGGACGACACCTCCGAATGACCCAGCAGCACAGCACCCCCGACGGCCTTGTCATCGTCGACAAGCCGTCGGGCTTCACTTCTCACGACGTCGTCGCCAAGATGCGCGGGATCGCCCGCACGCGGCGCGTCGGACACGCCGGCACCCTCGACCCGATGGCGACCGGCGTGCTCGTCCTCGGTGTGGAGAAGGCCACCAAACTCCTGGGGCACCTCGCACTGACCGAGAAGGAGTACCTGGGCACCATCCGGCTCGGGCAGAACACCGTCACGGACGACGCCGAGGGCGAGGTCACCTCCGCCGCCGACGCGTCCGGGATCACCCGCGACGCCATCGACGCGGGGATCGCCAAGCTGACCGGCGACATCCTCCAGGTCCCGTCCAAGGTCAGCGCCATCAAGATCGACGGCGTGCGCTCGTACAAGCGGGCACGGGAGGGCGAGGACTTCGAGATCCCCGCACGGCCGGTCACCGTCTCCTCCTTCACGGTGTACGACGTCCGGGACGCCGTCGCCGAGGACGGCACCCCGGTGCTGGACCTGGTGGTCTCCGTGGTCTGCTCCTCCGGGACCTACATCCGGGCACTCGCCCGCGACCTGGGCGCCGGACTCGGTGTCGGCGGACACCTCACCGCGCTGCGGCGCACCCGCGTCGGACCGTACAAACTCGACGCCGCGCGCACCCTCGACCAGCTCCAGGAGGAGCTGACCGTGATGCCCATCGCGGAGGCCGCCGCGGCCGCGTTCCCCCGCTGGGACGTGGACGCCAAGAGGGCCCGGCTGCTGACGAACGGCGTACGCCTGGAGATGCCCGACGCATACGCGGACGCCGGCCCCGTCGCCGTCTTCGACCCGGAGGGCCGCTTCCTCGCGCTCGTCGAGGCGTTCAAGGGCAAGGCGAAGAGCCTCGCCGTCTTCGGCTGACGCCGGTGCCCGTGGAGCGGCGGACACGGGCATCCAGCCGCCGCTCCACGGTCCCCCCTCGGTTCCCCCTCCCAGAGGTCTATCCATCCCCCCTCGCCTATTCACCCCATCGAGCAGGCGCTCGGAGTGAACGGAGGGAGCGGAAGGGGGCGCGTTCGCCCCATGATCTGTTCCGGTGATCACCATCGGCCTACCGTCGAGCCCAGGCACGGCGGGGAGGTTCGAGCATGGTGGTGGAGGGCCCCCGGACACCGGACCACGGCGGGCAAGAACATGACACGGGGCCTGCCCTTGTACGGGTGTGCGACCTGGCGGGACGCCCGCGCGGCACCGGGTTCGCGGCCGACCGCAGGGGCACGGTGATCACCAGCCACGAGGCCGTCGACGGACAGGCCCGCCTGGTGCTGCACACGCCGGGCGGAGGCGCCCATGTGGTGGACTCCGACGCGGTGACGCCGCTGCCGTACGCCGACCTCGCCCTCATCCGCACCGACGGGCTGGGCCTGGACCCGCTCCCCGTCACGGCACGGGACCGTATCGAGGCCGGTACGTACGTCAGGATCGCCGCGGGCGGCTGGCGCGAGGCCCGGGTGCTCGGCACGACCGCCGTCACCTACCGGGCCACCGACTGCTGCCGCCTCGTCGACGACGCCCTTGAACTGGCGATCGGCACGGCGGGCACCGAGGCGCTCCGCCCGGGCGGCGGGGCCGCCGGGGGACCCGTACTCGACGCCGCCACCGGCGCCGTGCTGGCCGTCCTCGGCACCAGGCTGCGCACGGAACACCGCGGCACGGGATTCGCCGTGCAGCTGCGGGGGCTCGGACAGCCCCTCGACGAGCTGCTGGACCGCAACGCGCGGACCGTCCCCGGCAACGGGCCGGACCTCAACCTCGCGGGAGTCCTGGACCTCACGGCGACATCGGCGGGCACCGGCGGCCCGCCCGACGACCGCGCCCTCGTCGCACGGGACCGGATCGTCGAGGAGATCGCGGCCTTCGAAAGGAGCACCTCCGCCGTCCTCGCTCTCGTCGGCTCCCCCGGCAGCGGCCGCACGACGGAACTGGCGGTGCTCGCCGCACGGCGGGCCCGGGGCTCCGAGCCCGCCCCGGTGCTGCGGCTGCGCGGGGCGGACCTCAGGGACACGGACACCTCCCTGGCCGACGCGGTGGGGCGGGCGCTGCGACGCACGGGACGGGCGCCGGCTCCCCGGCCCGACGGCGTCCGGCCCGAGCACCTCGCGCGGGTCGCCCGGGACGCCGGGCGCCCGCTGCTGCTGCTCCTCGACGGCCCCGAGGAGATGCCGGCCGGCCTCGCCCGCCGGCTCCCCGAGTGGACCAGGGCGACGGCCCACTGGCTGCGCACGACCGGCGCGCGGCTGGTGCAGGCGTGCGGAGCGGAGCACTGGGAACAGGCCGGGACCGAGTTCCCGCAGGAACTGCTGTACGGGCAGCCCACAGCCCCTCATCTGCCTCCCTGCGTGGTGATCGGCGACCTCACCCCGGCCGAGGCACACAAGGCCCGTGGCCGCCACGGCATCCCCGACGGACTCCTCCAGGACGCCGACGCCCGGCACCCGCTCACCCTGCGCCTGCTCGGCGAGGTGCGCGACGCGCTCCCCGACGCGCCGGACGTGCCGGTCGACCGTGACGCGGTCTTCTCCGCCCACCTCGACCTGATGTGCCTGCGCATCGCGGTGCGGCTCGCCGCGGAGAACGGGCTGCACGGCACGGCCGTACGCCGCCTCGCCGCCAAGGTCGCCGGGCGGGTCCACGAGGCCGCCCGCCGGGGCCTCGGCCCCGGACAGGGCGCTCTGGACCCCTCCGCCTTCGAAACCGTCTTCCCCTGGGGGCCAGCGGCCGGACCACGGCTCGGCGGGACCACCGGCTGGGCCTGCGCCGTCCTCACCGAGGGACTCATCCAGCCCACGGGCCGCGACTACCGCTTCACCCACCAGGAACTCGCCGACTGGCTCCAGGGCAGACACCTCGATCTGGACGCCGCGCTGCACACCCTGGTGCACCGGAGCGTTCCCGGGACGGCAGAGCGCCCGGTGTCGTCCCTCGCCGCCGCGGCCGCGGCACGCCGCCGTGTCCGCACCATCCGCCGAGCCGCCGCCGTGCCCGGTGAGCAGCCCGTCCCGCGCCATCGCATCGGCCCGGTCGTGGAGGCGCTGCTGTACCTCGTCCGCCGGGAGGGCCCCGCCGGGCTCGCCCTGCGGCTCGAGGACCTGGTGCACGCGCTGGACGCACTGCTGGCGCCCCGCCCCGCCCCGCCGGACGACGAGGCGATCTGGTGGGCCACCCACCTCCTCACCGACACCCTCGTCCGCCTGCCCGACGCGAGACCCTATCTGCACGTCCTGCGCCTCCTCGCGGACCGCATCGTGCGGTGGCGGGCCGCGCGACGGCGCGTCCCCCACGGGTTCGCGCCGCGGTTCTGGCAGGCCCTGCCGGTGCCGGAGGCCGAACGCTTCGATCTGCTCAGGAGACTGGTGGCGGCGGACGAACCCGCGCACACCGTCCGGTACCTGGACGCCGTGTCGCGGTTGCTCGCCGCCGACCCCGTCGCCGTACCACGTCACCTCACCCGCTGGTTCGACGACGAGCGCCCGCTGCCCGCCACCCCGCACGCGACCGTGGCGACCGCCGCACAGGCGTTGCTGCACACGCACCGGCACCGCGCCCTGGACGATCTGACCGAGGCACTCGCCGACAGCGCCCACCCGCGCGCCGACGAACTGCTCAGCGTGCTCGCCGAGGAGGAGCCGTCGGCGGTGTGCCGGGCCGCCGACCGGTGGGCACGCGAGGAGCGGCCCGCCCGACGGGAGGCGGCCATGGCATACGGTCTGCGCGCCGCCCCTCACGCCCGCACCGAGCCCGACCGCGAGCTGCTGCGCCGGGCCGCCCTCGCCGTCCTCGCCCGCCCCGCCGACTGCGCGGTGCACGGCGGAGCCCTCGCCCTCCTCGTACGCGATCCCCGCACCCGCGCCCGCCACCTTTCGGCGGCCCTCGCGCGGTTCGCCGCCGGAGATCCCCAGCTGCCCCCGAGCGCCCTGGCGACGGCCCTCACCACCCACCCCGAACCGGTGCTCTCCGCCTTCCGCACCCGGCTGCGGCACTCCGGCCCCGACGCCGGCGAGAGCCTGCGCGCCCTCGCCGACGCCACCACGCCCGCCCTCGCGCGCCGGGTCGCCGTCCTGGTCCGCGAGGTCGCGGCACAGCGCCCGGACGAGCGGCGCAGCCCAGGCTCGGAAGCGGCGCAGAGTCTCGCGGAGCACATCGCCGCCCATGTCGCCCGGCGCCTGGACCACGGCCTCGCCGCCCGCGCCGTCCTTCTGCCGCTGGTCGCCGGACTGCTCGACGGCGGACCGCCGGGGATGCGGTCCGCGCTCGCCGCCGTCCTCGCCGCGCCCGGCGGCGAGGAAACCCGTCCCCTGCGGCACGAACTGCTCGACCTGCTGCTCACGCGGGAGCGGGACCCGGCGGTGCTCGACGTCCTGCTGCGGGCCGCCACCGAGGGCGTGCACCCCGGCACGGACGACGGCGGGGCCGCGCACGCCCGTCGTGTGGTCCACCGCGCGGGCCTGCTGCTGGCCCGTACCCAGGAGGGCGCCGCCCGTCTCGACCGAGGCCTTCTCGAGCTCGCCCGGCAGGTGCCGGGCTTCGCACAGCTCCTCGCCCGCTGGCTGGCCGAGGCGCCGGGGGAGTGGGCCGCCGTGGTCCGCCCGGGCACCCGCCGCGTGATCGAGAACCTCGCGTCCGTGCGAGTCCCGGCCTGACCGGCGACGGCGTGAACCGCCCCGGTCCGATCGGCCACCGCCGCGCCGGCCCCGCCGTTCGGCCGGGCGTGCCGCCCGTCACAGCCACCATGCCGATGCGGGCCGAAGGCCCCTGGCATGGCACCCTTAGACCTGCGTATGAGGCAAACACGGACACGGGTTCGACGAGGAGCGGTCACAGTGCAGCGCTGGCGTGGCTTGGAGGACATCCCCGAGGACTGGGGACGCAGCGTCGTCACCATCGGCTCCTACGACGGAGTCCACCGCGGACACCAGTTGATCATCCGGCACGCCGTGGAACGCGCCCGTGAGCTGGGCGTTCCCTCGGTCCTCGTCACCTTCGACCCGCACCCCAGCGAGGTCGTGCGCCCCGGCAGCCACCCGCCGCTGCTCGCCCCGCACCACCGCCGCGCCGAACTGTGCGACGAACTGGGCGTGGACGCGGTCCTGATCCTGCCCTTCACCACCGAGTTCTCCCGGCTCTCGCCCGCCGACTTCGTGGTGAAGGTCCTGGTCGACAAGCTGCACGCCAAGGCCGTCGTCGAGGGCCCCAACTTCCGCTTCGGCCACAAGGCCGCCGGGAACGTGGAGTTCCTGGCCGAGCAGGGCAAGACGTACGACTTCGAGGTCGAGGTGGTGGACCTGTACGTGACCGGTGAGGCGGGCGGCGGCGAGCCGTTCTCCTCCACCCTGACCCGGCGGCTGATCGCCGAGGGCGATGTGGAGGGCGCGAGCGAGATCCTCGGGCGTCCGCACCGGGTCGAGGGCGTGGTGGTGCGCGGTGCCCAGCGCGGACGGGACCTCGGCTTCCCGACCGCCAACGTCGAGACCCTGCCGCACACCGCGATCCCCGCCGACGGCGTCTACGCCGGGTGGCTGCACGTCGGGGGCGAGGCGATGCCGGCCGCGATCTCCGTCGGCACGAACCCTCAGTTCGACGGCACCGAGCGGACCGTGGAGGCGTACGCCATCGACCGGGTGGGCCTGGACCTGTACGGGCTGCATGTCGCCGTCGACTTCCTCGCGTTCGTCCGCGGCCAGGCCAGGTTCGAGTCGCTCGAAGCCCTGCTGGAGCAGATGGCGCAGGACGTGAAGCGCTGCCGTGAGCTGATCGCGGCCGCCGAAGGCCGCGCCTGAACCCGCACGGTTCGCCCGGCAAACACCGTGCCGCCGCGCTCAGTTGTAGAATCCTGACCGTCCGTAAGGTCGGTGGAACGGAGTGAACCGGTGGCGACCGAGCAGGAGAAGGAAGCGCTGTACGCCATGGACATCAGCGGCGTCGAGTGGGTCGGCTCCCCTGACGGTCCCCAGGACGAGCGGGTGGAGATCGCCTATCTGGAGGGCGGCGCCGTCGCCATGCGCAACTCCGCCGATCCCGACACGGTGCTCCGCTACACCGCGGCGGAGTGGCGGGCGTTCGTACTCGGGGCGCGCGACGGGGAGTTCGATCTGCGGTAGCGGGACGTACGCGTGCGCCAGAGGGCCGGCACCGGAAGAGTGCCGGCCCTCTGGCGTTGCCGACCGGTCCGTCAGCGGCCGGTCCGTCCGCTACTGCTGTGTCCAGCCGGGCGGTACGGCGCCGTGCTGCGGGTGGGTCTGCTGCGGATCCTGCGCCGGTGCCGGCGGCTGCTGCCAGCCCTGCCCCGGTGCCGGAGGCTGCTGCTGCCAGTCCTGGCCCGGTGCCGGCGGCTGCTGCCAGCCTTGCCCCGGCTGGGGGGAGCCGCCGGGCTGGGCGTAGGGCTGCTGGGGCTGCTGCGGCGGCGCGTACCCCTGCGGGGGCTGCTGGAACTGGAGGTTCGGATTGCCGAACCCCTGCTGCGTACGGGCGATGTCCTCGGCGATGAGAGCGGCGAGGTCGAAGTAGGCGTCGCGGGTCTTGGGACGCATCATGTTGAGGTCCACCTCGGCGCCCGCCGCGAGGTGTTCGTCGAAGGGCACCACGACGACACCGCGGCAGCGGGTCTCGAAGTGCGCGACGATGTCCTCCACCTTGATCATCTTGCCGGTCTCGCGGACACCGGAGATCACGGTGACCGACCGCTGGACGAGATCGGCGAAGCCGTTCGCCGACAGCCAGTCGAGCGTGGTCGAGGCGCTGCTCGCGCCATCCACCGACGGCGTGGAGATGATGATCAACTGGTCGGCGAGGTCCAGGACTCCGCGCATCGCGCTGTAGAGAAGACCGGTACCCGAGTCCGTGAGGATGATCGGATACTGCCGTCCCAGCACCTCGAGCGCGCTGCGGTAGTCCTGGTCGTTGAAGGTGGTGGAGACCGCCGGGTCCACGTCGTTGGCGATGATCTCCAGGCCGGAGGGCGCCTGCGAGGTGAAGCGGCGGATGTCCATGTAGCTGTTCAGCTGCGGGATGGCCTGCACGAGGTCGCGGATGGTGGCGCCCGTCTCGCGCCGCACCCGTCGACCGAGGGTGCCGGCGTCCGGGTTGGCGTCGATCGCGAGGATCTTGTCCTGGCGCTCGGTGGCGAGCGTGGCGCCGAGCGACATGGTCGTCGTGGTCTTGCCCACGCCACCCTTGAGGCTGATCACCGCGATCCGGTAGCAGGACATCACGGGCGTACGGATCAGTCCCAGTTTCCGCTGCCGCTCGGCCTCCTCCTTCTTTGCGCCGAACTTGAACCGGGACGGGCCCGCGTTGTTCTTGCGCGCCTTGGGCTGGTTGCGCAGCAGTCGGTCGGAGGAGAGCTCCACGGCGGCGTTGTAACCGAGCGGGGTGCCGGGCGCGGCCTGCTGCGGGGCGCCGGGCCCGGTCTGCGGACCGACCGGGGCGGTCCAGCCCTGGTTGCCGTAGGCGGCGGGCTGGGCGGGCGGCGCGGCGGGGTGCTGCTGGGGCGCCTGCTGCTGAGGCAACGGCTGGGCCGGGGGCTGCTGGTTCGGTGCGGGCTGCTGCGGCGGGGTGGGCAACGGGTAGCCGTAGCCGGGCTGCTGGGGCGGATAACCGTAAGCGACCTGTCCGGGCTGCTGCTGTGGCAGCGGCTGTGCGGGCGGCTGCGGGTAGCCGTAACCGGCGGCCTGCGGCTGCTGCTGCGGGGGCTGGGGCTGTCCGGGCTGGGGCGCGTGCCGCGGGTCGACCGGTGGCTGTCCGCCCTGCGTGGGGAACGCGGGCGGCTGCGCCGGGAACGCGGGTGGCTGCGGCGGGCCGAACGTGCCCTGCGGGGGCGCCTGGTGGCCGGGCTGTCCGGGATAGGGCTGGGCGGGCGGCTGCGGCTGGGCAGGGGGCTGCGGCTGGGGATGGCCGTATCCGGTGGCCTGCCCGGCGGCGGCCTGGGCGTCGGCCGGGGCCTGGCCCGGCTGCCCCGCCTGCCGAGGCACTCCCGGGACGGGGTGCGCGGACACATAGCCCTGCGGCAGCGGGGGAAGCTCGTGGTCCGCCTGGGGCGCGGCAGGGGGCTGCGCGGCGGACGGCGCCGGGGGCTGCTGTCCCTGTGCCGTGGGCAGGGCGCCGGGAGCGGTGGGAGACGGCTCCGCCTCGGCCCCTGATTCCGCCCCTGCGCCGGTCTCTGCCTGCGACTCCGCTTCCGGCTCTGGTCGCGCTGTCGATACGGCCTCGGCCTCGGGGGTGGTCTGCGCGGCGGATCCCGTCTCCGTATCGGAGTGCACGTCCGCCGTCTCGTCGCTGTCCGCACCGGGCATCGACCCGGCGGAGTCACCCGGCTCCGCCTGCTCGCCGCGCTCCTCCTCCGGTTCCTCGTCGTCGGCACCGCCGAACAGCCTCTGCGCCTCGGCGTCGGCGGCGGCGTGGTTGAGTGCGGGCATCGGCTGCCCGGGAGCGGCCTGCTGGGGGACGCTTGCCGTCGGGGCGGCGGCCGGCGCCGGGGTGGCCTGGGACGGGCCGGCCTGGGGCGCGTTCGCCTGGGCGTCCTCGTCGACCGGCCGCAGCACGGGGAAGCCGGGCGCGCTGGACGGCTGGGCCGGAACCCGCGGCTGAGGCTGGCCGTAACCGCCCGGGGTGTCCTGGCGAGGCGGGGGCGCGTCCGCTCCCGCCTGCTGGGGGTAGCCGTAGCCGCCGGGCGCCGGGGCGCTTCCGGGTACCTGGGGCGTGCCAGGCGCGGAATGCTGCTGCGGAAATCCGTAACCGCCCGTTGCGTACGGGTTCGCGCCGGGTGCGCCGGGTGCGCCGGGTGCGCCTTGCGCGGGCTGCTGCTGCGGCGCGCCCTGGGTGTACGGCTGCGCCGGGGCGGGGACCTGGGGTGCGGGAGCCTGGGGTGCGGGAGTGTGCGGTGCGGGAACCTGGGCTGCCGGAGTGTGCGGTGCGGGGGCCTGGGGCGCGGAAGCGCCCGGCGGCCCGGTGGGGGACCCGACGGGCGGTCCCGGAGGCGGCGGTGGCGGAGCCTGGCCGGCGTCCCGCGGTCCGCCGGCCGCGGAGCCACCCTGCGTGCTTTGGGCGTACCAGGCGGGAGGCGTGTAGACGATTTCGAATTCGCCGGTGAGGTCAACCTCTTGATCGTCCCCGTCCGAGGACGGGCTGCCGCCGTTGTACTCGGACCGATCGCTGTTCACTGCTTGCCTCCTGGTCAGCCACTGCTGCTGAGTTGGTCGTCGTCGCGGCCGGGCGGACCGAGTGGCGAGCCCACGCGGCTGCGATCGTCACCGCATCACCAGAAGACTAATCACTCGTATCGCGGGAGGGAAAAGTGCCCGTTGGCGCGACCGGTCGGCACCGCGCCTCCCCGGACGACGACGCGTCAGTCCATACGGCGGGCCGCGCCGAGAAGGCCCGTCTCCGCGTCGGTGGGTTCCGTCATGACGAACTTGCGGTGCTGCCGGGTGCACCACAGGGCGACGCCGTCGTAGAGCGTCGGCAGCAACTGGAGATGCTCGTCCGGGATGCCCAGGGTGTCGCGCACGATCTCCGTCTCCTGGGGCGAGATGCGCTGGATTCCCACCAGTTGGGCCTGGGCCAGCCAGCGCGGCGCGTGCTCGCTGACGAAGGGCAGCACCGTCACGACGGCCTGCCACGGCAGGGCGGTCACCCGCCCGCGCGGCGGGCGGACGCCACAGTCCCGGATCAACACCACCGGACTGGAGACCGAGGGCCCCTGCGCGGGCACCCGTCCCACCGGATAGACCGTCACGCACTGCTGGCCGCCGCCAGCGGTCTGCGCCAGCTGCTGCCAGGCCTGCGGACGGCCGGTCTCGACGCCCACGCGCGCCCCCGTCGCCGCAGCGCGCAGCGCCAGCACCTGGGCGAGCCAGAGACCACCGACGAGGACGATGTCGAAGGACGTGGGACGGGACAGGCCGAGCACGGCCGGCTGCGATTCCGGATCCGTACCGATGATCACGCCGTCGTCCCCGATCGGCATGCTGATCGCCGCGAGCTCGTCGACGGTCACCACATGGCGGTTCCGGCGCGGCCCGCGCAGTCCGAAACCGGGGCTGAAGATGCGCCGTTGCTCAAGCGGTGTCTCCGGCTGCCGGACGACGGGGATCATTCCCGTGTCGGTGGGGGAGGCCACGTGCGCCGGCGTACGCCCGGCGGCCCGGCCGTGCTGCCCCGGGTCCATGACCGTAGTGGGGTGGGACATCAGTACGTACCTCCGAGCGGCAAAGTGGCGAGGGCTCCGGGAACCTGCTCCCGGTCAAGGCGCACCAGACCGACCTTCGCGGCGCTCGCGGCCCGCTCCAACTCCCGTCCCACCTGGCCGAGTTCGCTGTCACCGCGGGCGGTGATGCGCAGGTGCCCGGTGAGGGAGACACCCCGGCTGCCCGCCTTGCCCAGGGTCACGCTGAACGTGGTGGCGAGCACCGGCAGCGAGGTGAGCCGGGTGACCAGCTCGGGCAGCGCCACACCGCCGTCCCCCAACTGCGGCCAGCGGGAGAGCCAGTACGTGGTGTGCCACCGGTCGTCGACCCGCCAGCTGCGTACCGACTCGACCGTACGCCGCTGGCCCGGCCGGCCGTCCTGCGCGTGCTGCGCGTTGGCCCGCGGGTTCAGGCAGCTGGAGGTCGCGAGCGCCTGCACCAGCTCGGTCTCGTCCAGGATGGTCGCCTTGAAACCGGCCCCGGCCAGCCGGCTCACCAGCTGGTCGGCCACCCGCAGCAGTGCGCGCTGCGTACCGGGAACACCGTCCCCGCGTGCCTGAACGGCCTCCGAGCACAGTTCCGGGTCGAGCTTGAGGGCCACCCAGGTGAGCCGCAGCGCGGGAGAGCCGGCCTGCGCCTGGAGGGGGCCGTAGGACCGTACGGCGACCGACTGCGGCGGCAGATGCGGTGCGGGCGCCGGCTGCGTGTGCTGCACGACCTGCGCGGACGCCAGACGAATCCCGTCGACCTCCAGGGCGTCGTGGATCAGGTGGAGCGGCAGCTGGCGCCCGGCGGACTCGGGACGCAGTGGCTGGTCTCCCGGCTGCACGAAGAGCACGACGGTCAGGAAGGTGCCGTCGCCGATCATGCCGATCGAGCGGTCGTCACGGGACACGAAGCGGTACGTCCGCAGGGCCGGGTCGCACTCCACGGTGGGGGCCAGCAGCGGGTCCGTCCCCGGCGGGACGGGCAGCTTGGCCTCGCGCCGACGGCGCCTGAGCGCGCGCGTGGTCTCGTACCACTCCGGCAGCGGCCGGTGGCCCCGGCGCAGGACCGCCAGGAGCAGCAGCAGCGCCGCCACGGCACCGGCGGGGGCCAGCAGCCAGGCGGCGTCGGCGGCCCAGGCGGCCAGCATGACCGCCGCCGCGAGCTCCATCAGAACGAGCTGAGGCAGCCGCAGCGGGCCCATACCGCCCGGGCTGGGCAACGTGCGGGGCGACGCGGCGGCAGGGGCCGGAGCCGGCACGCGTCTGCGGTCCGGACCGTCCTGTTGCTGCTGTGCGCGGCCTCTGCGCCGAGTGCTCGTAGCGCTGGTCATCCCCCGGGACATCCCTTTCGCGAAATTGTGGCCGTTCGTCGGGCCGAGATCCTCTGTCGGAGATCCCGGCGACGGGCCAGGGGCACCGATGGCCCACAACGTCCATGCGCGTGGCTCACGGTACCCGCTGCTGAACGCGGGGCGACACAGGGGACACCGGAAAACCCCAGACGGCCAGCCTGCCACGGACCGGCCCCGCATGGTGGAGTGCTGTGTGAGGCTCTGTGAAGATGCGGGAGCAGCCGCACACCTGATGAACCGTCGCCCCACGGCGCAGTGCGATAGTAAGGGCCTGCTCGGCCGGAGCGGCCTTTCGAGCACACTTCGAGCACACAGAGCGTCACAAAAACGGGAGACCTGGGGACCATGGCAAAGCGTCGGGACGAGCTCGCCGCCTATACGTTCGCTCGCAAGCGCACCGTCGCGGCGTTCCTGGCACCATCGCCGGGCGGATCCGACGAAGGCGCACCGCGCCCCATGCAGACGGTGATGCCCAGCCTCGCGATGGGAGTCGTGCTGGTGGTGGGATTCATCGCCTGGGGCGTGATCAAGCCGTCGGCGCCGCAGGGCTGGGACACCCCGGGCGAGTACATCATCGTCGACAGCGACTCCACGACGCGCTACGTGGTCCTGAACGACAAGGCGGCGAACGGCAAGACGACCCCGACGCTGCACCCCGTCCTCAACTACGCCTCCGCCAAGCTGCTCCTCGACAAGGGCAAGGGCAGCGTCATCGAGGTGCCCGGCAAGGAGATCGACAAGAGCGGCATCCCGCACGGCGCGACCCTCGGCATCCCGTACGCCCCCGACCGGCTGCCCGCCAAGGAGGACGCGGAGAAGGCGAAGACCTGGGCGGTGTGCGAGCGGCCGGCCCCCGAATCGGACGGCGCCATCGGCCGTGCCGTCTTCGTCCTCGACGCGGGCGACGCGAAGACGCTGGGGAACAGCGGGAAGGTCGACGCCCGCGAGGCCCTGTACGTCATCGACTCCAAGACCTCACGGGAATACCTGGTGGACGGCAAGGGCAACGCCTTCCAGCTGGGCGGCCCGTCTCTGGACAGCACCACCATGGAGCAGCTGCGCGCCGCCGTCATCGGCACCACCGCCCGGCCGCAGCCCGTGAGCGAGCAGTGGCTGCACACGCTCAACGAAGGCGGCGTCATCGCCTTCCCGACGGTCGCGTCCGCCGGCCAGGCGACCACGGTCCAGAACCTGCCCCCGGAGGCGCGGACGGTGGGCCGGGTGCTCAAGGCGCAGGACGCGCAGGGCACGCAGTACTACGTCGTCCTCCAGGACCGGGTCGCCGCGATCACGCCTTTCGTGGCCAACCTGCTGAAGAGCTCGCCCTCCGCCAAACTGGCGTACGGGACGGACGGGATCACCGACATCAAGGTCGGCACCCCGGACATCATCGCCGCCAACGGCGGCCAGGCGGACAGCTTCTACGCGGACAAGGGCTGGCCCCAGACCGTTCCGCGGCAGGCCAATCCCACGGCCACGGCGACCGACGAGGCCCGCACCACCTCGTGCAGCGTCTACACGGGCAGCATCGGCGAGGACAGGAAGCCGCAGCTCGCGACCTGGGCGGGGACGACATACCCCAAGAAGGTCGTCGCCGACTCGCTGAGCGCCTATGTCTCGTCCGGCTCCGGGCTTCTCTTCCAGGAGGTCACCGGGACGGCGCAGGGCGGCGGTGCCACATACCTGCTGACCGACACGGGCCTGCGCTACTCGCTGCCGTCGAACAACGACAGTGCCGCCGACCCGTCCTCCGCTGCCGCTTCCTCCTCCGCCTCGTCGTCCTCGTCGAAGGACGGAGCGAGCGAGACGGACAAGGCGCGCACACGGCTGGGCTACGAGAAGGTCTCCAACCCCGCGGTGGTGCCGCAATCCTGGGCGACATTCATCCCCAAGGGGCCTACGCTGGACACCCTTGACGCGGCGCAGCCGCAGGCCCAGTGAGCGGTCAATAGGCCTGCGCACGGCCCGAGTTGGGGCGTTCCATCACAGAAGCATCGCTCAAGTGTGTGAGCCGTGTAACTGATTGGCCTTGCCTGTGGATGAGTGACAGGCGGACGATAGAGTGTTTGCAGCACTCAAGCTGCGAAGCTTTTCCGGGTACCTGGGCAGGTTTCCCGGATCAACGACGACATGGGGGAAGGTTCATCATGGCCGGCCAGTTCCGGGTAACAGAGGACGAACTGACCAAGCTCTCCGGTGACATCAGCACCGCGAACGGTCAGATCCAGGGAGAGATCCGCCGTCTCAACGGTGTGATCGACCAGATCGCGGGCGGTTGGCAGGGCCAGGCGGCCCAGTCCTACCGCCAGCTGCAGGAGCGCTGGAACGCGGATGCGAAGAGGATGAGCGACATCCTCAACGACATCAAGGAAGCCGTGGACTCCACGCGGAGCAACTACTCCGCGTCGGAGGAGCAGCAGAACTCGGAGATCAGCAAGATCATGTCCGACTTCGGCTGATTCAGCCGCGTCGGACCCGAGTTCCCACCGCTTTCCACGCTTTTCATCGATTTCCTTCGACCCTCCCTGAAAGGGAACGCGATGTCGATCCTCGTCAATTACGCAACCATCACCAACGCGTCCACGGACGTCCGTACCACCGCCGGCCGCATCAAGCAGCAGCTCGACGACCTCGAGGCCGCCGTCAAGCGCGTCGCCAACACCTGGGAAGGCGAAGCGCAGGAGGGCTACCAGCGCAAGCAGCGCGAGTGGGACCAGACCGCCGCGGACCTGCACGCGACCCTGCTGAAGATCTCCACGGCGCTCCAGAGCGCGGCCGAGAACTACCAGGCCACGGAGAAGAGCAACGCCTCGACCTGGGGCTGAGCCGTCGGCGGCCCGAGGGACACGACATGAGGAGAATCGGCCCAGCCGACGCCGCGGCGTCCGCTGGGCCGACCCTGTGCCCGGGGCAGCACGCAGCAAATACCGCGAACCTTCACAAGCACGGCCGCGCCTTCAGATCTGTCGGCGCATCTCCACACACACCGACATGACCCAGCTTCGAAGGAAGCAAGCAAGCCCTGGGGGCCTGAACATGGGGGGCCTGACAGCCCGTTCGCGTAGCCGCGACAGCGGAACCCGCGCACTGCGGTGGGCCTTCGGCTTGCTCGCAGCCACGGGAGTCTGCCTGGCCTCGGCGGCATCGCCGGCACTGGCCGCCCCGGCGATGCCCACGCGCCTCAGCGACTCCGGTGACCCCCGCTTCGGCCTTTCGGCCAGCACCGAGTGCGTCTTCGGCGGCGGCGTCATCAAGTCCACGCCCTGGTCGCTCCAGCGGCTCCTCCTGGACCAGCTGCACGCACAGGCGACGGGCAAGGGAGTCACGGTCGCGGTGATCGACACCGGCGTCGACGACTCCAACCCCCAGCTGACGGGCGCCATGGCCCCCGGTGGCGGCGACTTCGTCGGCTCCACCCACGGCACCGAGGACCTCGAGGGCCATGGCACCCGGGTCGCCGGCATCATCTCCGCACGTCCGATGAAGGGCACCGGCTTCGAGGGTCTCGCACCCGAGGCCAAGATCCTCTCCTTCCGCTACGCGGGCGGACAGGACAAGCAGGGCGACTCGCAGACCATGTCCCGGGCGATCAACGCCGCGGTGGCCAAGCGCGCGAAGATCATCAACATCTCCTCGGACACCGCCAACAAGCAGGACAACACCGAACTACGGAACGCCGTGGCGGCCGCCGTGCGGTCGGGCGCCCTGGTCGTGGCGGCCGCCGGCAACGACGGAGCCGACGGCACCTCGGCGAAGACCTACCCTGCCTCGTACCCGGGCGTCCTGGCGGTGGCGGCCTCCGACCGCAACGACGAACGCGCCTTCTTCTCACAGGCGGGCGACTTCGTGGACGTCGCGGCACCGGGCGTCGACATGGTCTCGACCGTCCCGAAGGGCGGCCAGTGCACCGCCGACGGCACGAGCTTCGCGGCCCCGTACGTCGCGGGCGTCGCGGCCCTGCTGAAGGAGAAGCACCCGAACTGGACGGCGGCTCAGATCACCACCCGCATCGAGGAAACCGCCGGCCGCCCGGGCCGCGGCCCCAACCGTTTCATCGGCTGGGGCGTCGTCGACCCGGTCGCCGCCCTGTCGGACGACACCACCCCGGGCAACACCCCCCAACCGGACCCGCCCATGGCGGCCCGGCCGGGAGGAGTCGTCCCGATGTCCGTGACGATGGGCGAAAGCGAAACGGACCGTCAACGCCGGATCGCCGTGTACGTCCTGGGCGTCGGTGTGCTGCTGACACTCGTGATCGCGGGAAGCGGCATGGCCCTACGGGACTGGCGGAGCAGGCGGACCGGACGGACCGGGCTCACGAGCTAGGCAATGACTTGGGCACCGAGCCGGTGCCGAGAGATTTGGATAACAGGGGAGAGGACAACGGGGTATGAGCAACGGAATGCGGGTCGATCTGAGCGCGCTGGATGAGGTCATCCGCAAGCTCTGGACGTTGCTGGACGACATGGACAAGGCGGGCACCACGTCGAAGTACGACACAGAGATCCCGATGGATGCCTTCGGCCAGTCCTGCATGTTCACAGAAGCCAGGGATCTGCACGGGGCTCAGGGCGAAATGAAGACCAAGATCGAAGGAATCATCAAGCAGCTGCACGAGTTGATAGACGACTTCAGCACGAAGACCTCGACGATCCGAGACAAGTACAACGACAAGGAACACGAGATCAAGCGGAGCGTGGGGGACGGCTCGGGTGGCTCCAAGAAGGGCCAGTTGGCGTAGTGGTCGTTTTCCGAAAGCAGCACTGACGAGGGGAGTTGGCCGTGGCCGACGCTAGAGGAGACTACGAAGCCAGCAAGCAGTACGCGGAACACCAGGAGAAGGAGAGGAACGCAGAACACCAGAAGCAACACGACCGCGTCGTCGAGTCCGACAAGGTCGCACACCAAGGGCACGGCGGACGCCCCACGGGGCTCAAGACCGACTTCATGTCCTACTCGATCAACGGCCTCCGCAAGATGATCCTGGACTCCAACCCCGGCAAGATCTCTGAGGTCGGCGGTCACTGGAAGAAGGTCCACGAGATCCTCTCCGGCGGCGACGGGGATGGCAAGACCGGCGGTGTGGACACGCAGCCGGCAAAGGGCAGCATCGCCGGCCTGCTCCAAACGGCCGTCGACAACGTCCTCGAGCACTGGGAAGGCCAAGCGGCCGACGCCTTCCGGCGTAGGGCAGACCACATCGGTGTCCAGATCCGCAATGGGTCCGCGCACGCCAACTTCATGGCGGAGCAGCTGTTCGCGATCAGCAAGGACCTCGACGCCTCCAAGGCGAAGATGGAGGAGATCAAAGAACCCTCCCTGGCCGAGCGCGCGGGCGACAAGCTCAACGACGACGGCCGCAACGACGCCCAGATGAAGAAGGACCTCGCAGCAGGCGTCAGCGCGGATGCGGTCGCCAAGGCGAACGAGAAGAATCTGTCGCTCACCAAGGAGCGGCAGCTGCAGGCCGTTGCCGTGATGGAGGAGCTGGCGGCCAACTACAAGGTTTATACAAAGAACCTTGGTAACAACTCGTGGAAGAACGATAGGGAAGGCGTCAATCCTCCGAGGCATGACGGCACGATGCCCCCTCCGATTGCACCCCCCAGCATTTCACCTGCGGGGCCGGGTACGGGGCGTGCGGCCAATAAGCCGTGGAGCGCAGGACCGACGACGAGCATCAAGCCAGCTCCCACAGTTCCCGGAGATCGGGGCATCTCAGGAGGCCTCCCGGCTCCTCGAGACGGGGGCATCCACGGAGGATCGCAGCTTCCCACCGTCAAGACGAAGGTTGACGACATCGCTCCACTTCCGACGCCCGGAACTGGCCCGGGAACTGGAGGGATCGGCGACGGCGGCGGTGGCGGCGGCATCCGCACAGGTGGAACTCAGCCCTCCGGCATTGTGGGTACTGGCGGAGCCTCCGGCCTCCCTCGGGGCGGTATTGGCATTCCCGGTGGACGCAGTGGTTTGGCCGGTGGCGGCGCGGCAGCAGGTCGCGGCGCTGGAGGTCGAGCCGGCATGGGCGGCATGGGCGCTGGAGGTGGCGCGGCGGGCCGAGGCGGTGCCAGCGTGGGGGGCCGTGGAGCTCTCGCGAGGGCCCGTGGCGGTGTGATCGGTGCGGCGAAGGGAGCCACCGGCAAGGGCTCCGGTGGTGGCGCGGGCCTGCACGGCAGTCGCGGTGGAACTCAGCGAGGTGCCATGGCAGGAGGGATGGGCGGTCGCAACGGCCGACGTTCCGAGGAAGAAAACAGCCGCGGCGAGCGTCCCGACTACCTTGTCGAGGACGAAGAGACCTGGATCTCGGAAGAGGACCGCGGCCGCAACGTACCGCGGACCATCGAGTAGGTATCCAAGCAGGTCGGGCAGAGAGCCATTGGCTGACCATGTGTGAAGGCTGGTGTAGCCAGCCCTAGCTGAGTGAGGAGCGAGGAATTGGGTTTCAAACGAGTGTCGTCCACGACAGGAGTCGTGGCGCTGACAGGAGCCTTGCTCCTCACCTCAGCCCCCACTGCCTCAGCGGATTACATCCGCGACAAACAGTGGGTCATTGACGTCATGAACTTCGAGAAAGTGTGGTCTGAGTCACAAGGCCAGGGCGTCACCGTTGCAGTAGTCGACACGGGGGTGGACGCTAGTAACCCCGATCTGGTTGGCCAGGTCCTGAAAGGAAAAAACGTCACCGGGAGTGACGAAGACCCGCATCACGACACCAATGGTCATGGCACTGGCATGGCGAGCATCATCGCGGGTCACGGGCACGGGCCGGGCAACTCATCAGGTGTTATTGGTCTGGCGCCGAAGGCCAAAATTCTTCCAATTAAGGCCGGAGACAGTAGTGAGCATGTCAATGAGCAGTGGCCGGATGGGGTTCGGTACGCAGTAGATCACGGTGCCTCAGTAATCAACCTATCGTTCGCGGATTCACTTGCTCGTCCTGGTGCGGATGGAGCGAAAGCAATTGAGTACGCCCAGCAGCGAGACGTTGTTGTCGTGGCATCTACTGGAAATGATGGAAGTGCCGAAGTAGATTATCCGGCAAAGCTGCCAGGCGTAGTGGCTGTAGGTGCAGTTGATCAATCTTTGAAGATCTGGGATGACTCCAACTATGGTGCAGGCGTGACAATCACTGCGCCCGGTGTCAAAGTCGTGGAAGCTGACCCGTCCCAGAACAGTGGCTACTCAGAGGGAACTGGTACATCAGACGCCGCCGCGTACGTCTCCGCGACAGCAGCCCTGGTCCGAGCCAAGTACCCCAACCTCACCGCAGGCCAGGTCATCAACCGCCTGATCAAGTCGGCAACCTTCCTCAATCACGATGTCAAGAAGGCACCCGATGAGGAGTACGGATACGGCATCATCCGCCCGTACAAGGCGTTGACGATGGACATCCCCGCCGGCCCCAAGGAGGGCCCCCTCGCCCAGGGGTCGTCCTCAACGTCCACGAACTCTGGAACCGCCTCCAAGGGCAGCGACAGCGCGAATCAGGCCAGCAACAAGAAGAGTTCCTCTTCCGGAAGCGTCTTCCTCATCGCCGGCATCGCAGCCGTCGCGGTCATCGCAGCCGTAGCTTTCGCGCTCATCCGCAGCCGCCGCAACAGCCGTAGTAACGGCCCTGGCTCTGGCGGCGGGATCCCTCCTCAGGGCACGGGCTACCATCCCCAGCACCCCACCTACCCGCCTGTCCAGCAGCCGTATCCGAACTCAGCTCCCCAGCAGTGGCACTCCACTCCTCCTGGACAGTCCCCACAGCACACCAACCCGTACACTCAACAGCCCCCGACGCAAGGCCAGTAGGGGACGAATCGCGCCCATGTGCGGTTGGTTAGACCTCGCCACTGGCTGCGACGGCGTCGCACGTCAGAGCCCGTGCTGTGCACGGGCTCTTGGCACGGCATGGCGTGCGCTGTCCCCCAAGAAGCTCGCATGACTGCTGCTGGTTGCCGAGACGCTCTGGCTTAGAACTGGCGGATCTCAACGCCCGTACTGCTATTAATGAGATGACGTCGCACACCGCGACGCACTTCACTGCCATCTTGCTCGGCACTGCACTAAGTGCCCCTTGGCTGCTTCTGGTCATGTCCATCACGTCCGGAGAGCTTCTGTGGCTGACCGCGCTCGACCTGATCGGTATGCACGTGGGCCTCTTAGTCATTTTGTATGGGTGCCAGCATGTCATGGCATGTTCATTTCAAAGATGAGGCAGTAGATGACTGACGATGGAACCGCGTACTACGAGGCCCAAGCGGGAAGAGAGTTAGCCCGTAAGTTTGAGTTGCACGCGTACGACCTGAGGTCTTTCCTCAAGGAGTTTCAGGAGAAGACGGGCGAAGAGGCCATTACTGACGGCTTCGGCGTGCTGACCGAATCGGCGGAGGTCACATCCGCCTACATTTCCTACTCCGCGGACGTCGCCAGCGCCATGAGAGTCGTTCATGAGCACTTGGACAAGATTGCGGACGCTTTGCGGAAGGTAAACAGGAACACCGAGGTCACCGACGATGACCTGGCTGTCCTCTTCGGGAAGCAAGCCGGCGGTGACCGGTGAGCGGGAACGAGTCCGCGGCCGAGGAGATCATCGAGCTCGGCATCGAGGTCATTAATCCTGGTGGTCGCCCGGAAGACCTGGAAGCTGCGGCAAGGGCGTGGCGCAAGCTGAAATCTGATGTCGAGGGCCTTGTCAAGGACCTGGACAGGGAGGTCAAGAGGACCGTCGGGCACACGTGGCGTGGCGAGGCTGCGAAGGCGTTCGAGGCTCACTGGGACCAGTTCGCTGCTGCGGTACTCGACGCGACGAACGACTTCGACGAAGCCGCCGAGGGGCTTGAGGAAGCCGCCAAGTGCATCCGCGAAGTCAATGAGGAGATCCACGAAATCTACATGGAGATCGGGATCTCCATCGGTGTCTCGGTGGGCATGTCATTCCTCGCACTTGGTGTCTCGGCTGCAGCAGGCACAGCGCGAGTTACCGTGCTGGTAACGAGGGCTCTCGAAGCCGCGGGACGGCTGGGCAGTTTCCTACGGCGGCTCGGCGCCTTGTACCAGCGGTTCTACGGCATGGGGAAGGTGGGAAGACTCCTCACCGAGGGGGCCCTCAACTGGGCTGGTGGTACCGCAGGTGGCATGGTCACCAGCCAACTGAGTGGCAAAGGCTGGGAAGTCGGGACCAACATGATCGGCGGTCTGACGGGGGCGACCGTCGGTACAGCAGCGGGCAAGGCCGTGACCGCGCTGGGCGGTAAAGAGATCGTCAGCGGCATGGTCGGCGGTGCGGCTGGTGGCATGTCGGGCGACTATCTGGACTCGCTTCGTAAGGGTGAGAACTTCGACATCAGGCAGGGCGTCGTTACCGGTATCACTGGAGGCGCAGCCGGTGGACTGAGTGGCGGGGCGAGTGCCCTCGACAGGGGTTTCGATGACATGGCTCGAGGCCTGAAAAACGAGAACGACTTCGGATTCAACGACAAAGGACGACCGGAGCACCAGCAGGCCGCTGCCGATGTGGCGCTCGGTTCCTCAACTCCCGTGGCCGGAGGCGTGTCCGCGAATACTGCGAAGGACGGGTTCGGCAGCGTGGACAAGAACGCGCGGGGGGCTCGGGGAAGCGTCGGGGAAGGCGTCAACGGTGGCCACGGGTCGGCAACGGACCGGATTCGCGAGGACTTTGGGTGATGGTGCACGGAAACGTGACTCGTACCCCATTCAAGGCCTCCTTCGTCGGCACGTGGTGTGCGGGCCTTGTTTTTGTGGCGGCGACGCACATGCTGTGGCTGTGGCTGTTCGGCACAGACCCGGACCTGCGGCAGCAGTTGGTTCTGGTTTCCCTTGGCTGTGCGCTCGTCTGCGTTGTGACAGTCGCCTTGCTGCAACGGTCGGCAGGAGGTTGGAGGCCATTCGGAGAAGTCGCCGCAGCCGTGTGTGTGGAAGCGGCATTGGAGACGCGTGGCTCGACCGCGGAGTCGGTCTCGCTGCCACGAACCATCCCCTCGAGGCGAGGCCGGCAGCTTCGATTCCTTGCCTGGGGAATCGGGATCCCCACCGTGCTTTTGGGGATAGTCGCCCTGGCTGCAGGGACTCCGCAAAGGCCGGAGTTGGTGCAACGCATCCACAGGGTCGGAGGCGAGTTCGGAATCGCACGAGCCGAGAAGGTCAGCGATGTCCGGCACAAGTCTTCCAGGGGCAAGGACCACTACACGGCGACGGTCGTTGTCCGGCTCCCCGTCGGGGCCGGCGCCCAGCCTGTGTCAACAACGGTGAAGCCGACCACGGCCGAGCCCTTGAGTCCCGGTGACCCGGTGGAGGTACTGTATGCGCCCGCACAGCCGCGGCTCGGAGCGGTTGCCGGGGACGACCGCAGTCTCGGTTGGAAACTGCGTGGGGAAACGATGCCCGCGTACATGCGCTGGTTCCTCGTCGCCGCATCGGTGCTCAGTTGGTTCCTGGCCGTGAACTATCTGTCGGCCAAGCACGGTCTTCGAGCGTTTTCACGACTGGGGAAGAACGACAAGGCCATTCGGGGCAGCTACACCCGAGTTGGCGGGCATTTCGATACGGCGGGGGAGGAGCAGGTACTCAGGGGAAAGTACCTGGAGATCGGCACGGATGCCGGACGGCTGCGCTTCTACACAGATATGGGCAGGAACGGTCTGCCGGAGGCGATGACGGACCGGCGACTGTGGCTGTGTTGGGACGCCCATCGGGGAGCCCGAGGCTCGCGGCTTTCTCCCAGCACCACGCCCGCGGCGCTGGTGTTCGACACCGGCTTGGTGGTGCACGGGATGATGCGCGTTGCCGAGACACAGTTGGTGAACGCCGGCGCAGTATCCGTGGAGAAAGCAGCTTCTGCTCCGAATGAGGACCGATCGCTCCGCCTGTTCGATCCGCGTGCACAGTGGCCCCTCTACATCCAGCCACTGGCTTTGCAGGCCTGCGTGGTCGTCATCGCCTGCGCTGCTCTGCTGACGTTCGACGTGGCGACCGGTTGGCGCTGGGCGGCGGGGATCGTTGGCTTCCTCGGAGCCTGCGGGGCCGGTGGTGCCGTCCTGGACGAGGGCCCTCACGCGAAGCGAACCGCAGCGTGACCGCTGCACAAGGAGTTATGGAGTGACGCAGAGAGCTCCGAAGACAAGTCCGCTGGTCCGGGCTGCCGTGTGGTCTTGCGGGATCATCGCTGCGCTGCTCGCCACCGGCTACCTGATCGGCTCCATCGACAACCTGGCGTTGTCCGCAGGGCTGTACGGCACCCGGGCACATACAAAGTGCTCCACTGCTCCGACACGAACCCCAGCAGCCTGCGTTCCGACTACGAGTGCTACGGCACCTTCGCTCCGCACGGTGACCCGGACGACGCGACACCTCAACATCTGGAACACGCCACCGACTATCCGGATGGCAAGGTGGTCGCAATGCGTCGGGGTTTCCGCACTGATGCCTACCAGGCCACCGGTGTCTGGCCCGCGATGGGTGAGATCTGGAAGGGGGGGCTGAGCCTCTGCGTCCTGGCGTTCTGCGGCGCACACGCGGTCGAGCCGAAGAGGACCGCGCGACGGCTTGCGGTCAATTCGACGCGGGGAAAGGCTGCGGACGCCCTGTTCCTAGTCTGCGCAGTCGGCGTGGCAATAGTTGTCCTGGACGGTGTCGCCGCCCTGCTGGTATGGCTGACGGGCCTGGTCCTCTGACTGTCGGCACCCGCGTAATGGTGGTTCAGGCAGGCCATATGGGCGCGGTTCACCAGGGTGAATAGCCCAGGCGCCCCACAGTGCAGCCGACTGCTAGCGGCTGAGGCCGTCAACGCCATCCCCGTCGGCGGGCAGCTCGCCTCGGCGGCCATGTTCACTCTGGCCGCAGCGCAGGCCATCCGGCTGATGGAGATGTGGGCGGAGGCGGCCGAGGCCTTCGGCAAGGTGGCGATGGCCATGACCGCGCTGGGAGCCGCCATCTCCACGGCCGTCAACGGGTTCTCGGCGGCGGACGGCTTCCCTCAGGTGGGCGGTGGCTACGACCATCGGGCGGTATAGCGGAGAAGACGGTCCCGGATCATGGAATTCTTCGAATCTGGGGTTCAGGGGCAAACGGGAGATCCGTACGGGGATTGCGGCTACGGCGGCCGCACTCGCCCTTGCCACTCTGCCGCTGACGTTCGTGCTGGCGTCCCTCGGGATGTCGTAGAAGGATCGGCTTGTCGTGCGGCGACAGTGCTGTGGCGAGCACGTCGGCCCCGGCGCTCCCTCGTTTACGTGAAGACGCGCCGGGGCTTCCGTCATGCGAAGAACACCACCAGCAGGCTGATGGCGAAGCCGATCACGCCCACCGCGGTGAGTACGTAGACGGTGCGGAGCAGGCCCTGGCTCGCCTCCTGCCTGGCACGGTGGACGTCGGAGGTGCCGCCGAAGGCGAAGCCGGTTGCGGTGCCGAGGAGGCCGATGGCGAGAGGGATCAGGGCGGCGAACCACCACGCGCAGCCGACTGCGATGGCGCCGACCCAGCCGTGGTCCTGCTGGTAGGAGGTGTCGCCGGACTTGCGGGCCTCGAGGACGTGGCCGCGAGGGTACAGGGCGTCGCTCCTGAGCTCGGCGTTGAGGTTCTTGGCGCTGCCGTCGTCGGCGGCGAAGGTGCCGTAGCACCACCTGGTCTTGGTCCGCTTCCGTGAACTGCTCGACGCGCTGGAGCGGTACTTGTAGTCGACGGTGCAGGTCTGGACGGTGAGCTTGCCCGGTGTGGAGGAGCCGTAGCGATAGGGACCGAGGAAGGCGCCGAGGGCCAGGAGCACGATACTTACGAGGATCAGGCCTGCGCCGATGAGGCGGCCGAGGCCGGCCTGCCTTCCCGGCGCGGCGGAGTTCGCCGCGGTGTTCCCGTGTACTTGTGTCATTGAGTGTTCCTCAGAATGGAATGCGGGCGTCACAGGGCGAGTGCGCAAACGAGCGCTGCCAGGATGCCCAGGACGAAAATTCCGCCCAGGAGAGGGCCGGTGACAGTGGGAGCCGGCAGACGCTGCCAAGAGACCGCGAAGCCGGGGCCATTGCGAACGCCGAAGCCTGTGAGGAGGCAGTAGACGCTGAATGCTGTCAAGGAGAGGCAGAGCGCGAGAATCGCGGCGTCGCGTCCGGGGTCCCGGTCCTGCGGCTGCTCGAAGGTATCGTCCACATGCACCACGGGGACCTTCACCCCGGTTTCAAAACGGGATGACGTTTGCACCACGACGTCCTGGTAGGTGGCCTCACCGTGTTCTGCGGTCCACGTTCCGGTGCAGCTGAACTTCAGTTCTGTGGTGCGCCTGTGCGTGCCGTAGCGGGTCTTCGTGTGTGTTTCGCATGAAGAAACCGTGAGGGTTCCATCGATGCCCTCGCCGGCGAGTTCGCTGCGCAGTTCCGGAATGGTCACCGCGGCGGCGACCGCTGCCAGGAGGAGCAGTCCCAATCCGAGGAGTCTTCCCGCCCACAGGCTCCCTGTGCTGCCGTAACGCGGCTGTGTTGTCACCACTGTTGGTCGTCCCCCTGGAAGACTTGACGATCTCTTGACCGGCGGATTCGCTGGGTCGTGCGCGAGGAGTCTAGGGTATCGGTCTGTCGTCCTATATGAACTATGGCGAGTGAACTACGGGGGAAGGCAATGGAGTTCGAAACCTTCGATGTGGACACTGCTGTGCTCCGCAAGCAGGGCGGAAACTTCGTGGACCTCGGGGGTGATTTCTCGAACGCCTCCAAGAGGCTTGCGGACACTCTCGAGGGGCTTGGGGAGCCATGGGAGGACGCGGACTTCGGGGAGGTCTTCGGTCAGGTCTACACGCCGATTCGCGATGGAATCCTGACGTCGATGGGGAGCCTTGCGGAACGGCTCCAGCGGATCGGGCACAACTTGCAGGACATGGCACGTAACTACGACGGAGTGGACGCGTCGAACAACGTGCTGATGAACGGGATTTCCCGCTAACTGTAAAAAAACGGGGCTATTGGCATGTCGCTTACACTGCCCAGCGAGCTTGTCTGGGTGCTCGACCTCCTCGGCTACTCCTGGCCCGAGGTCGACGAAGAAGCACTCCACGAGGTCGCCGAGACCTGGCGGAATTTCGGTGCGGAACTCGAAGAGATCCAGGCGCAGGGCGAACGCTTCGCCGGCACCGTCATCGCCGGCAACATCGGCTCGGCCATCGACGGCTTCAGCAAGGCCTGGGGCGCCTATACCGGCGTGAACGGGGAGGACAGATACATCCCGGACGCCAGGACCGCGTGCGAAGTGATCGCTCTCGCCTTCGACGCGGCCGCGGTGGCCGTACTCACGTCGAAGCTCGCCGTGATCGCGCAGCTCGTCGCTCTGGCCGTGGAGATCATCGCGGCGCAGGCGTCGGCCCCCTTCACCTTCGGACTGTCCGAGATCGGCGCGCTGGGTGCGACGCAGGCAGCGCGGGTGGTCGTCCGGGAGCTGCTGGAAAAGCTCAAGAAGGAGGTCATGGAGGCGATCACCAAGGCCATGGAGCATGCCTCCATGGACGCCCTCAAAAAGATCGCCAAGGAGCAGCTCGAGAAGGTCACCAAGGAGAAGGTGAAGCAGTTCGCCAAAGACCAGATCAAGGAGCAGGCCAAGCAGTTCGTCCAGGAGCGGGTTGTCGACGCCGCCAAGGACAAGGCCAAAGAGGTCGCCATCGGAATGGCGCAGAACATGGGCCGTCAGAGCATCGAGACCTACTTCGACGCGCGGTCCGGCATTGACCTCTCGGAGACGGCGGACGTCGCCAAGACGGCGGCCGGCGAGTACGTGGACGGCCTCAAGAATGAGGTCACCGGAGGCGAGGGATCGGCATTCGCCGACTACACGGATGTGTCCGGGCACGTGGACAACGCCGTGGGCAGCGCGACGGAGAAGGTCACCGGGGCGATCGGTGATCGCGCACAGCGGGGTGTCGACACGCTGGCCGGACACGGCGACCGCGCGACGGGCGGGTCCGACGGCGCCGGGGATGCCGTCTCCGCGGCGGATTCCGGCTCCTCGCGCACCGCGCAGGCGTCCAACAGGGCGGTGGCCACTGCCTCCACGGCCGACACCGGCTCCGCCGGTTCCTCCCCCGGCTCCTCGGGGGGCGCGCAGGAGTGGGCTCGAAGCGAGTTCGGATGACGCCGCCGCCTCTCACCGGGTCTACCGCTCTGACTGCGTTTCCGCCTTCACGGCCTTCACGGCATTCACCGCCTTCACCGCTCTCACCGTCGACAGGAAGGACGTGCGGGACCCATGACCGCGGACCGGGAGATCCCGTACGAGGAACTCATGGGCGTCGCCCAGGATCCCGAACAGGCCCTGCGGCTGCACCGCTCCCTGCGCGCCATCGCCGACGCGACATCGCTCGATACCGACCTGCGCGACATGGCGCGTGCGGTGCTGAGCGGCCGCGTCGACGTCAAGGACGCCTTCCAGGACCCGCGCTATACCGAGGCCGTCTATCAGCGGCTCGATGGGATCCGCCGGGCCGCCGACGACCAGACGTACGCGGAACGCCGGCAGTCCAAGGCCCGGTTCGCGGACTGGGACGCGCGGCAGCGAGCGGAGCTGGAGCGCGAACGCGCCGAGCGGGACGCGCCGGTCGGCGTCTCAGGCAGGGGAGGGCGACCGCTCGGCGCCGAGACGCGAAGGTGACTACGTCCTGCCTGTCTGTGTGCGGTGGGGGCTGCCGTGGTGAGGTTGCTCCCCGCACCCGTCGGGTGGCCTCGCTTCTTCAGCGCGGGGATCCTTGTGTGCGTTCCCGGTGCCCCTTGCGGTCCGGTACGCCCATGTAGCCGGCCTCACGCTCGATCTCACCGAGCCACAACTGGGGGACCTGCCGCTGGATCGCCGTGACCAGCGCCACCCGGGAACTCGCGGGGACCGGCAGGCGGTAACGCAGCCGGACAAGGGCGGGTTGCAGTGGCTCCTCGTCGCGGACCAGGGGCCACAGGATCGGGTCGTCGCGGTCGATGGGAGCGTTGGGGCATAGCTCGATGGAGTATGTCTTCACACGGCCCTTGCCCACCTTGCTCCAGTACACCCCGACCCCGGCGAGACTCTGCCAAGGGATGACGTTCTGAGCCTTGCCGTTGCTGACCCACAACCCCCTCTGGTCCACGCTCACGCTGGACCGCCGAGCCACCCAGGTGGTCATCAGGCTGGTGACGCTGATGAAGCCCATGAACAGCCCGATGACGATTCCCCCGATCCCCTTGGGGTTCGGCTCACCATCCCCTAGCCCGGGGGTCACCGCTATGCCGCCGAACAGGAGGAGGACACTGATCGCCGTCAGGACGATGCCGGGGGGGTGCCTCTATGTCTTCCGTCAAGGCATCCCTGTCGGGTTTGGGGTGGTTCGGGGTTGCTGAGGTTATGCGGCGAGCTCGACGTCTTTCGG
>NZ_JBEYUZ010000038.1:0-37575 GCF_040643755.1 Streptomyces sp. NPDC047079 | reverse complement strand
GCGGGGGCCGTGGGGGGGGGGGGGGGGGGGGCGGGCGGGGGCGGGGGGGGCGGGGGGGCGGTGGCCGGGGGGGGGGGGGGGGGGGGCACCCGCCCCGCCGCCCCGGCGTCCGCGGCTCAGGGCGCGGCGATCACCCCACCTTCACGGCGCTCCACGCCGCCGCGACCGCGTTGTACTCCGTGCTGCCGGCGCCGTAGAGGTCCTTCGCCGCGTTCAGCGTCGCCGTGCGCGCGCCCGCGTAGTTCGTGGACGACGTCATGTAGACCGTCAGGGCCCGGTACCAGATCTTGCCGAGCTTGTCCCGGCCGATGCCGGTCACCGTCGAGCCGTCGCAGGTGGGGGAGTCGTACGACACTCCGCCCACGGTCTTCGCGCCACTGCCCTCCGCGAGGAGGTACGCGAAGTGGTTCGCGACGCCCGAGGAGTAGTGGACGTCGAGGTTGCCGACCGAGGAGCTCCAGCAGTCCGCCGAGTTGCCGTCCTTCGAGGGCTGGTCCATGTACCGCAGCGCCGGTTTGCCGAAGCCCGAGCGGACGATCTTCTCGCCGATGAGGTAGTCACCGGCGTCCGAGGGGTTGTTCGCGTACCACTCCACCAGTGTCCCGAAGATGTCCGAGGTCGCCTCGTTCAGGCCGCCCGACTCCCCGGAGTACGTCAGCGCCGCCGTCTTCGACGTCACACCGTGCGACATCTCGTGGCCCGCCACGTCCAGCGCCACCAGCGGCCCGAACGTCGTCCCGTCGCCGTCGCCGTACGTCATGCAGAAGCAACTGTCGTCCCAGAACGCGTTGTTGTAGCTGTTCCCGTAGTGCACGCGGTTGTACGAGCCTTTGCCGTCCCCCGCGATGCCGCTGCGTCCGTGCACGTTCTTGTAGTAGTCCCACGTCACGTCGGTGCCGTACTGCGCGTCCACCGCCGCCGAGGAGCGGTCGGACGTCGTGCCCGTGCCCCAGTGGTTGTCGGCGTCGGTGAACAGCGTGGCGGGGGCGCGGCTGAAACAGATCCCGAGGAAGCACAGGTCCGTCTTGTTCGCGGCGTCGCCCGTGTACGTGTCGCCGCGCGTGGGGTCCTTGAGCTGGTACGTCGACCCGGACTGCGTGGTCTCGAGCGCCACCGTGCCACCGTAGAGGGACTTTCCGTCGCCGCTCGCCGTCTCGATGGTGTCCCACGCGTCGATCTGCCGGCCGGTGCGGGCGTCCGTGAGGACGGTGCGGGCGACGGGGTTGCCGAGCGAGTCCTTGCCCGCCGCGTCGGTGCGCCAGGCCAGCCGGGGTGCGCCGTGCAGCGCGTCGACGACGAGGTGCGGCTTGGCGGTCACGTTCTTCAGCAGTTCCCCGGCGTTCGCGGCACGCAGCGCGGCGGCGGCCAGGTCGGCGGCCTTGGGCGCCTTCACCGAAGGGGTGACGGTCGACAGGGAGACGGTGCGCCGCGTGGCCCGGTCCGCGCCGCGGTAGGAGCCGTTGGGCGCGAGATGCACGACGAAGTCGCCGCCGAGCACGGGTAGGTGACGGTACGTCCGGTCATAGCGCACATGCTGGCTGCCGTCCGCGTCCACCACGACGTCGCGGACGCTGGTACCCTCCGCGGCCGTAAGGCCCAGGCGCGAGGCCTGGCGCACCAGGGCCGCCGTGGCGTGGTCGATCGCGGTGGCGCGACTCGGTCTGTCGGCCGCTCCGGCGGCGGGGGCCGGGGCGAGTGCGGCGGCCAGCAGGGCCGCGGTGGTCGCGGCGGTGCCGGCCGCGGCGATACGGGAACCTCGGATGTGCCGTATCCGACTCATCGGTCTCCTCGGGAAGGCGCCCGGGGGCGCGTGTGGGGGTCGGGGGCGGGGACCCCTGACGTGGCTTCGATTTAAGGGTTCATGACATGTCATGTCCATAGCGCGTTCGGGGAGCTGTGTGAGGGGAGAGAATCGTTCCTGCGAGGCTTCGGTAGAGGTGCGGAAGGAGACCGGCCATGGACGCGGCCGACGGACCGACCGGCGGGAGCCCCCGGGGGGCGGGCGCGTGAGACTGCCGTTCTTCGTGTACGGGACCCTGCGCCCCGGCGAGCGCAACCACGACCTCTTCCTGCGCGGCCGCATCCGGTCCGAGGAACCGGGGCTGCTGCGCGGCGCGGTGCTCTACGACGGGCCCGGACACCCCTATGCGGTGGCGGGCAGCGGCGGCACGGTCACCGGTGAGATCGTCACCGCTCGGCCCGGCGCGTACGGGGAGCTGCTCGCCGCCCTGGACCGCCTCGAGGAGTACCGCCCGGGCGATCCCCGCAGCTTGTACGAGCGGGTGGAGCGGGACGTGTCGGGCGCGGACGGCAGGATCGTGCGGGCCTGGGTGTACCTCGCCGCGCCCGCGGTCGCGGACCGGCTGCGCACGTACGGCAAGCCGATCGAGGGCGGGGACTGGACGAGCGGGCGGTGACCTGCGAGGTCCACCGGCGTTCACGCGGAACCACGACGCCCCTCATCCGGAGAGCCGCAGCCGGCACCCCGGCGTCCGGCAGAAAAGGGGTGGCCCCGGCGCACAGAGTGCCGGGGCCACCAGAGGGAACGGGACCGACCGTCAGCCGAAGGCCTTGACCGTGTTCCAGTTCACCGACAGGACGACCTTCACCGAAGGATTGGTGTCCGTCCGCGACGGGTTCCAGATCCGCGTGAAACCGTCCGAGGCGAAGCGGCCCCAGATGTCGGGGATGGCGTCGCCGCTGACGTCCGGGATGCCGATGGCCGTCGGCACGTTGGCTTCGGTCCAGCTGGTGCCGTAGGGCTCGTCCTTCCCGGTCAGCGAGTTGCCGGCCAGCTTCAGCGACTCAAGGTCGACGCTGTCGGCGACGGCACCGGGCTTGCCCTGGCGGTCGTACATGTTGCCGTTGTCCAGGTTGCGCCACAGCAGGTCGGGCGTCTTGTCGCCATTGATGTCCGCCACGTTGACGATCTCGCGGCGGGCCCAGGCGTCGGCGTTCATCTGCGTCGCCGTCTGGAACGTCGCGCCGGTGTAGCCGGAGAGCGTCCAGAACGCCGGGCCCGCCCGCAGCACGAGGTCGGGCAGTTTGTCGCCGGTGATGTCGCCGACGGCCTTGATCTGCGTCCAGGTCGAGGGGGCCGGGACGTTCGAGGGCAGGCGGATCTCGAGGCGCTGGGTGACGTCGTAGCTGCCGTAGCCGTCGCCCGGGTAGAGCCAGAAGCGGCCGTCCGGGGTGACGGCGAACAGGTCCGTGGAGCCGTCACCGGGGTAGGCGTCCTGGTAGTGCGTGATCAGGGCGGCCTTGCCGGTGGCCGGGTCGTACCAGTGGCCCTGCGGGTCGGCCTTCTTGTCCGCGCCGTACGAGGCGGACAGGCAGCTGTACAGGTCGCCGCCCGCACCGCCCACGCAGTTGCGCAGGTTGCCGTCGGAGTTGACGATCAGCAGGTCGGGTAGGTTGTCGCCGCCGGTGTCCATGGGGCCGTCGGCCTTGTCCCGCGGCGGCACGTAGAACGTGTAGTCCGTGCGCTTGCTGGCGTTGCCGATGGAGTCGTACGCGTACACCTGAAGGGTGTTGGGGCCCGCGTGGGCGGGTGCCAGCGCGGTGAGGGTGGCGGTGTTGTTCGTGGCGGTCACGTCGATGGGGTTGTTGCCCTCGATGGACCAGCGGAACTTCGACGCGCCCTGGGAGGTGAAGGTGACGGCACCGGTCTGGCCGAACTTGACCTTCGCCCAGGTCTGGCCGTCGTCGGTGGCCTCGGGGAAGTCGTCGCTGTCCACGGTGGGCGGCGGCGGGCCGGAGCCGTCGACGGTGACGGTGCAGCGGTTGCCGCTGGTCGGGTAGTAGGCGGACGTCTCGCCGCCGGAGTCCTCCGCGCGCACGTCCCAGTAGTAGACGCCCTTGTCGACCAGGGTGCTGGACGCGATGGTCAGCGTGCCCTTGCCGCTGGAGAGGCTGGTGACCAGGGTGCCGGACGGCGTGGACGCGCCGGACTTCCAGAAGCGGAAGCGCAGGCCGTCGAGATTGCCGTCCGGGTCGGATGACTTCGCCGACAGCACCAGGTTGGTCTTGCCGATCGTGGCACCGGCGGTGGACTGGTTGCAGGTGCCGCCGGGCGTGCTGGAGACGCTGCTCGGGGTGGCGGGCGGCCGGTTGTAGACGACCTCCATGGTCGCGCTGGTCGCCTTGAACTTGCGCCAGGTCTGGACGTCGGACTCGCTGGTGGCGCGCATGCCGAAGGTGATGTTCGACCAGCCCCCGTCCGCGCCCTTCTGGGCGGCGGTCTTGACGTTGAAGTCCTCGTAGTCGTCCGGGCACGAGGCCGAGGACCAGCCGTGGGCGAAGGACTTCTTCTGCAGCAGTGTGGACCAGCTGGGCTGCTTGTTCCAGGTGGTGCCGGAGGAGATCGCTCCGGTGAGGTAGAACTGGAACTCGCGGGTGGTGCAGGACCAGGAGTGGTTGTTGAGCACCTTGAAGGTGGCGGAGGAGATGCTCGCGCCCTTCAGGCTGGAGCTGTAGTTCATCCGCCAGAAGGAGCGCGCGGTGCCGCCGGTGTCGCTCTCGTGGCCGACGCGGGCGTCGGAGGTGCCGGAGCTGAAGTTGGTGCCGTTCCAGAAGCTGGTGTTCGGGTACGGCTTGTACGCCACGGTCCAGGCCAGCCAGCCGCTGTTGAGCGTCGGGTCGACGAACACCGGGTACTTCACGTCGGCGTCGGTGAACAGGCCCGTCTGTGCGGCGCTCAGGTCGAGCCGGGCGGCGCCGGTGCCATCACCCTTCAGCTGGACGGGCATCGGGGCGCTGTGCGCGCCCGGCTCGATGCCGCTCAGCCCGGACAGCCTCAGCACGTCGGCCGGCGTGGCGACCGAGGTGCGCGGCGTGCCACTGCCCTCGTCGAGCTCGGGGTCACGGCCGCTCGAGTCCCAGGCGAAGGGGGTCGGGATGGAGCCGATTTCCTTGCCGGAGCGGTCCCGCACCAGGATGCGGCCGGTGTCCTCGTCATGGTGGAACACGGCGGTCGCCGAGCGCAGGCCGTAGTCCACGGTGGCCAGCGCCTTGCTCTGCGCGGCCTCGCGGTTCTTGACGATCAGCAGCTGTGCGAAGCCGCCCTCCTCGCGGGCGACGAGCAGCAGGTCGACGCCCGGAAACACCTCGGAGTACAGGGCGCGCGGCCCGTCGAGCACGGGCTCGGGCAGGGTGCCGGGCCAGGTGTAGGCGACGGTGTGGCCGTCGATGTCCACCTCGGCCAGCACCGTCTCCTCGGCCTGCGGGCCCTCGGCGAGCGGCCGGCGGGCGAAGGAGCGGTCGGCGCGGTCGGCCTTGTGGCCGGGGCTGCCGCTGGAGAAGCGGACCGGCTGGGCGGGGTTGACCGGCTGGACGCCCAGGCCGCGGGCGGCGTTCTTCACCCGCCGCAGCCGGTTGTCGATCGGCGCCCACTTCCCCGTGGCGGTTTTCGCCCGCTGCGGAAGGGCGGTGATCCGTATGCGCAGTTGTCCGTCCGGCTGCGCCCAGGTCTGCGAGGTGGCGGTGGTCGCGGTATCGACCAGCACCTGCTTGTGGGTGCGCCGGGCCTCGGCCTGGGCGGCCATCTCGTCGCGAGGGCCGGTCGCGGCCTGCCGGGCGTCGGTGGCCTTGCCGGCCTGGGGTGGTGGGGGTTCGTCAGGTTGCCACCAGGGCAACAGCGCGGCGGTCAGGGCGGCCAGGAGGAGGCCGAGGGTGACAGCCAGCCTGGTGCGCGTGCGCACGAAGGGGCTGAGAAAACGAGGCGGCGCGGACACGGCGGCGGTCTACTCCCGTGTGGAACCAGGCGGATTGGGACAGCACAGACAGCCCCGGACGGCGGACCGCGGGGCATGGGCGCGCACACGATCACACGGTTCGCACAGGTCGTCCAGATGTGAAGACTTTATAAATCTGTGACGATCGATTGGTGTGTGCTTGGCGGACGCTTTGTCATGTCCCGTCTGCGGCTTTTGATCACCTGAAGTGCGGTCATGAGCACAGTCAATCGCCATCTTGCCCCGTTCTCCGTGAATGTGACGTCATGTCAATCCTTGTCCTGCGAGGTGGATCACAGTCACCTCCGGAAACCTCACCAGATCGATCTTGAATCGTGTGGCGGTCATGACAGAGGGTTCGGACTCCATCTGTCTGTTGTTTTTCGCATGCCTTGGTGGGGTCGACGCGTATGCGTGCTCAAAGTCCACCGTCGTGGCTGGGGCGGTCGCGCCCGGTCAGGACGGAGTCACAACGACGGCGCCGCCGGCAAAGCCGCGTGGCGACCGTCCTTTTGCTGTCCTCGGCCTTGTTGGTGAGCAGTCTCGGCACGGAGGCGTGGGCGATACCCGGCCCCGGCATGGCCCGTGAGGAGGTCAAGCTCCCCGACCTGCCGGAGAGCACCGCGCTCCAGGCGGACGAGGAGGCCGAGAAGAACCTCACCACCGCGCCCGAGGTCCCCGTCGACCCGTACGCACCGAGCGCCGTCACGCCGTGGGCACAGGACAGCGGTGTCGCCACGCTGACGGCGGACACCGCGCCAGGCACCACGGTCCCCGCCGACGACTTGCCGATCGCCGTCGGCGTGCCCGCGGGCACCGACCCGGCGGCGATCGACGGTGACTGGAAGGTCGACCTGGCCGCGCCGGGCACGTCCCAGGACGCGGGCGTCTCCGGCATGATCATGAAGGTCACGCCGCCGGCCGACGCCGACCCGGCCGCGCAGGTCTCGATCGACGTCGACACCACCGGCTTCGCCGACCTCTACGGCCCGCAGGCCGCCAAGCGCTTCGGCCTGGTCCTGCTGCCCAACTGCGTCATGGACGCGCCCGACACCGGCGACTGCGCCACCGACGGCGGCGTGACGACCATGTCGGGCAAGACCGACAAGCAGCCCGAGCGGCTGCGCAGCTCGGTCAAGGTGGTCCCCGCGCGGAAGGCCCCCACGAAGACCAAGGCCGCGAAGAACGCGACCAGCCGCGAGATCCTCACCGGTTCCGTGCCGGTCTCGAACCTGCTGGGCGGCAACGCCGGTTCGACGGCATCCGGCGCTTCGGCGCACACCGCGTCCTTCCGCAGCGGGGACGTCCTGCCGGTCGTGGACGCTTCCGGTCCGCAGGTCATCGGCGCGATGGACACCGGGGCCTCGGCGAGCGGCGACTTCACCGCGACTCCGCTGCTGTCCTCCGGTGCGTGGGCGGCCGGCTCCTCCTCCGGCGCGTTCACCTACTCGTACGACGTGCAGGTGCCGGAGACCGCCGGCGGGCTGACGCCGAAGATCTCCCTGAGCTACTCCTCGCAGTCCGTCGACGGACGCACGTCCGCCACCAACAACCAGGCCTCCTGGATCGGTGACGGCTGGGACTACAACCCGGGTTCCATCACCCGGACGTACACCAACTGCCGTGAGGACTCGAAGAAGGAGGGCTCCAACAACAAGACGCACCGCACCGCCGACCTGTGCTGGGGCTCCAACAACGCCACACTGTCGCTCGGCGGCATGACCACCGAGCTGGTCTGGGACAAGGACCAGGGCAAGTGGTTCACCGCCAACGGTGACGGCTCCCGGGTCGAGCGGCTCACCGACTCCGGCAACGGCAACGGTGCCCGCGACGGCGAGTACTGGGTCGTCACCACCCGCGACGGCACCCGCTACTACTTCGGCCTGAACAAGCTGCCGGGCTGGACCTCCGGCCAGTCGGTCACCGACTCGGTGCTGACCGTGCCGGTGTACGGCAACCACGAGGGCGAGGACTGCTACAAGGCCGGCGACTGGGCGCACTCGTGGTGCACGCAGGGCTGGCGGTGGAACCTCGACTACGTCGAGGACATCCACGGCAACGCCATGTCGCTGTGGTGGAAGAAGGCGCAGAACTACTACGCGCGCAACTTCGACTTCAAGGCGCCGGTCGTCTACGACCGCGACGGCTGGCTGGACCACATCGACTACGGGTTGCACAAGGACAGCCAGGGCAGCGTCTTGTCCGCGACCGCACCGGCCCGCGTCGGCTTCACCGTCGCCGAGCGCTGCCTCGACGAGGGCTCCCTGACCTGCTCGGACACAAACTTCGAGGACAAGGATCCGGGCAAGTACCGCATCTGGTACGACACCCCGGCCGACCTGAACTGCAAGCAGGTCACCTCCACGTACAAGACGAAGTGCTGGAACGCCGGCCCGTCGTTCTGGAGCCGTAAGCGTCTGGTGCAGATCCAGACCTCGGCGCAGCGCCGTACCGACACCACCGCCCGCCAGGTGGTGGACCGGTACGCCCTCACACAGAGCTTCCCGGTCCTGAAGACCGGCCCGAACACCGCCCTGTGGCTGGAGTCGGTCCAGCGCACCGGCTACGCCCGCAACGGCAGCACGGACAAGAGCGTCACCATGAACGCGGTGCGCTTCGAGTCCAACGCGGAGGACATGCCGAACCGCGTGATGCGCCCGAACGACTCGCGACCCGGCTTCTCCCGGCTGCGCATCGGACGAGTCATCAACGAGTACGGCGGCGAGACCGTCGTCACCTACAAGCAGCCCACCGGCGACTGCGCCACCGGCACCGACCTGCCGGACAAGAAGGACACCGCCGCGCTGAAGTCCAACAGCCGCCTGTGCTACCCGTCGTTCTGGGCCCCGGACCCCGAGGTCGAGGACATCGACTGGTTCCACAAGTACGTGGTGGACTCCATCGAGGAACTCCCCAACGTCGACGGCGCGTTCGCCACGAAGACGGCGTACGAGTACAAGAACCCGGGCTGGAAGCTGGCCGACGCCGAGTTCACCAAGAAGTCCACGCGTACCTACTCCCAGTTCGCCGGGTTCGAGCAGACCACGGTGATCACGGGCGCCGACGACCAGTCGATCGGCAGCAAGAAGTCCAAGTCCGTCACCCGCTTCTTCCGCGGCATGGGCGACACGGTGTCGATGAAGGACATCACCGGCGCCGAGATCGCAAAGGACCGGGAGCCGTTCGCCGGCCGCATCGCCGAGGAACTCGACTACGACAGCGCGGACGACGCCGACACCGACTGGGTCTCCCGCAGCGTCACCGTTCCGGACGCCACCGAGCTGGCGCATCGCGACCGCGACGACGGCCTGGACCCGCTGCGCGCCTGGCGGGTGACCGAGCCGGACGAGTTCGCGTACACCAAGTCCTCCGGCACCAACAGCGACGACACCCGCACCGAGCGTGTCGTCAAGACCCACACGACCTATGAGCCGACCTACGGTCTGCCCGTCCTGGTGGAGTCGCTCGGCGACACCGGCAAGACCGGTGACGAGTCCTGCACCAAGTCCGAGTACGTGCACAACACCGCCAAGAACCTCATCGGTCTGTCCAAGCAGGTCCTGGTCTCCCCGACCACCTGCGCCGCGGCGGACTTCAACGACCTCTCCACGCTGAGCAGCGGCGTCCGGACCGCGTACGACGGTCAGGGCTACGGGGTCGCGCTCGCCGACACCACCAAGGGCGAGGCGTCCGAGACCTGGTCGGTCAACGGCACCGGCACCGGCTGGCAGTCCGACGGCACGACCGAGTTCGACGCCATCGGCCGTGTGACCCGGACGACCGACCAGGACCACAAGACGTCCGGCACCATCACCTACGAGCCGTCCACCGGCCAGGTCTTCAAGGTGACCGAGACCAACGCCCTCGGCCACTCCGAGACGCGTGAGATCGAGCCGGGCCGTGGCACGACCCTGAAGACGACCGATGCGAACAACCACGCCACCCAGGCCGAGTTCGACCCGCTGGGTCGGCTGGAGAAGGCCTGGGCCGCGGACCGCACCCCCTCCGACACGGCCGTGCCGGACTTCCGGGCCGTCTACACGGTGCCGGAGTACAAGGAGGGCGAGGACCGCAAGCCCTCGTACGTCACCACCTACACGCGCGGCTTCAACGACCGCATCGAGACCTCCGTCACCCTCTACGACGGCCTCGGCCGTGAGCGGCAGACGCAGGAGCAGGCCGACGGCGGCGGCTGGCTGATCACCGACACGCTGTACAACAGCTCCGGCGAGGTCTGGCAGACCAACAACGCCTACCTGACCTACGAAGCCAACCCCGGTGAGCTGTTCACCCCGGTCAGCGACACGTCCGTCCCCAACATCACGCGCTACACCTACGACGGCTCCGGCCGCGTGCTGGAGGAGACGCCGGTCCTGAAGGTCGAGGACCCGCTGACACACGAGTCGAAGTCCGAGCCGGTCGAGGCGCGAGCCACCCGCTACGAGTACGGCCTGGACTGGTCGAAGGTCGTCAACCCGCAGGGTGCGTCGTCCTACCGCGTCTACACCGACGCCCTCGGTCGCACCCAGCGGGTGGACACCTTCAACGAGGACGCGCCCGGCGGCTTCACGTCGATGCGCTACGAGTACGACGTCCGCGGCCAGTTGGTGAAGGCGACCAACGCCGCCGACACGGCCCACCCGTGGACCTGGACGTACGACCACCGCGGCCGCCCGGAGACCGCCACCGACCCGGACTCGGGCACCACGACGACCCAGTACGACAACCACGACCGGGTGCTCAACACCAAGAACGCCCGCGGCGTCATGGTCTGGAACAACTACGACCTGCTGTCGCGGCCCACGGAACAGCACCTGGACACCGCGGACGGCCGGCTCCTGGCCGCCTACACGTACGACCTGGCGCCCGGCGGCAAGGGCATGCCCTACACCGCCACCCGCTACACCGACGGTGACGCGTACACCCAGAAGGTCGACGGCTACACCAAGGACTACCAGCCGACCTCGACCACTTTGAACCTGCCGCTCACACTGGCCTCCACCTGGGGCCTGGACCAGTCGTACACGTACTCCTACAAGTACAGCGACAACGGCATGCTGGAGGAGTCCACGCTGCCGAAGATCGGCAAGTTCGCCGAGGAGAAGCTCGTCGTCCGCTACAACAAGGACGGCAAGCCCCTCTCCATCTCCGGCAAGGACTGGTACGGCTCCGAGACGGTCTACGACCCCTACGGCCAGGTGCTGCGCTCCACGCTCGGCGCCCAGCCCTACCGGGTGTGGACGCAGAACACGTACGACGAGTCCAGCGGTGAGCTCAAGGACCAGCAGGTCTACCGCGAGCAGAGCGGAGACCAGTCCCTGGTCTCCGGGAACCTCGTCTCCAAGCGGTCGTACACCTACGACCCGGCCGGCAACGTCACCTCGATCAAGGAGTCGGCCACCGGCATCGACGAGCGGCAGTGCTTCGTCTACAACCCCCTGGGCGAGCTGAAGACGGCCTGGACCTCCAACGACCAGACCGCCTGCACCGGCCCGAAGAACAGCGACGGCACGCTCAACGTGGCGGCCGGCAAGGACAACTCCGGCTACTGGCAGGAGTACGAGTACGACCTGCTCGGCAACCGCACGAAGCTGACCGAGAAGGACCTCACTGGCAACACCGCCAAGGACGCCACCACCTCCTACGCCTACGGCAAGGCCGACGGCACCCAGCCGCACACGCTGACCAAGGTGTCGAAGACCTACACGACGCCGGCGGGTGCGCAGGTCAAGGCCGAGGCGGAGCGCCTGTACGAGCTGACAGGTGAAACCAAGTCCGTCACCTCCCTCCAGAACGGCGACAAGCAGGAGCTGACCTGGACGTACGACGGCCAGGTCGACCGGATCAAGGGCGCGGGCGCGGGCGGAAAGACCCCGTACGTGGGTCTGGCGGACAAGTGCCTGGACCTCTCCAGTGGCCTGGCGGTCGCCGGACGGGCGATCCAGCTGTACTCGTGCAATGCGTCGGTGGCGCAGAACTGGCGTTTCTCCCCCACCCCGGGAGCGACGCAGAGCGACCCCGACCGGGGCACGCTGAACGTCTACGACACCTGGTGCCTGCAGCCGGCCGGCAACACGGCCGGATCGGCCGTCCAGTTGCAGAAGTGCGACGGCTCGGCCGGCCAGGAACTGAAGCGGAACGCCTCCGGCCAGCTCACCCACGTCGCTTCGGGCCTGTGCCTGGCGGTCAAGGACGCCAACTCGGCGAGCGGGACCCCCATCGTGCTGGCCACCTGCGACAGCACCAAGGCCGAGCAGCAGTGGGCGGCGCAGAACGACACCCGTCACATCTACGGCCCCGACGGCTCCCGCCTGCTGACGATCAAGGGCAAGCAGGCGACCCTGTACCTCGGCGAGGCCGAGGTCACCGTCCAGCAGGGCGGCGTCCTGATCAACACCCAGCGCACCTACTCCGCCCCCGGCGGCGCGGTCATGCGCTACGCCTACGGCCAGAGCAGTGAGCGCCTGGTCGCGCTCACCGGTGACCACCAGGGCAGTACGTACGCCGAGGTGAACCTCGACGGCGGGATGTCCGTCCGCATCCGCAAGCAGGACCCGTTCGGCAACCAGCGCGGTGCGGACACGGCCGGCGGCAACCGGCTGTCGCACACCGGGTTCCTCGGCGCGAGCGAGGACAACGCCTCGGGCTTCGTTCCGCTGGGTGCGCGTCTGTACGACCCGGTGGTCGGACGCTTCCTGTCCGCCGACCCGGTGCTCGACCTGAACGACGTCCTGCAGTCCAACGGGTACGCCTACGCGCACAACAACCCGGTGACGATGTCCGACCCGACGGGTCTGGCCATCTCGCTGTCCGCCTCCGAGCGGGCCGCGGCCCTCGCGGGAGCGGGTCTGTCGGCGGCGCAGGTCGCGCAGGCGCAGGCGATGCAGGGCAAGTCCCTGACCTCGGTGATCCTGGCTGTGGCGTGGGAGACGCTGAAGGACTTCATCGGCATCAACGACGCCATCGCCTGCTTCGGCGGTGACATGTGGTCCTGCGTCGGCATCGCCGTCGACGCGATCCCGTGGTCCAAGCTCGGCAAGATCCCGTCCGTCATCAAGGCCGTCAACCGCACGATCAAGGCCATCGAGTCCTTCCGCGTGGCGAAGAAGGCGGCGGAGATCGTCCTGAAGGCGGCGAAGGCGGCCGAGGCGGCGGCGCTGAGAGCCAAGAAACTGGCGATCGAGCGAGCGAAGAAACTGGCGGCGCAACGCGCGAAAAAGAAGGCCGCGGAGGCAGCCAGGAGAACCGCCGACAAGGCGGTCAGCGTCACCAAGAAGACCGGCAACCCGGTCCAGAAGCAGGCCCAGGCGAAAGCGGCCCCGAAGGTGTCGTCCCACGGCGGCGGCGGCGGCGGGGGCAGCGGCTCCAAGCCCGGCGGCAAGTCCGGTGGCTCCTCCAAGAGCAACGGCGGGACCAGCGGCAGCGGCGGCTCGGGCAAGGCCGAGAGCGGCGGGACGTGCAACAGCTTCGTGCCCGGCACGAAGGTCCTGATGGCCGACGGCTCCACCAAGTCGATCGAGAAGGTCAAGACCGGCGACAAGGTCGTCACGACCGATCCGAAGACGGGCGAGACCCGAGTCGAGACGGTCACGGCCGAGATCAAGGGCCAGGGCCTGAAGCACCTGGTCAAGGTCACGATCGACACCGACGGCCCGAAGGGCACGAAGACGGCCCAGGTCACCGCGACCGACGGCCACCCGTTCTGGGTCCCCGCACTGCGCGCCTGGATCAAGGCCACCGACCTGCACGCCGGCGAATGGCTCCGGACCAGCGCGGGCACGTACGTCCAGATCACCGCGGTCGAGCGGTGGACGGTCCAGGACGCAGCGGTCAACAACCTGACGGTGTCCGACGTCCATACGTACTATGTGGAGGCCGGGGACACACCAGTCCTCGTCCACAACTGTGGTCCTGGTGGACAGGACAGGGCAGATCCGGGACATACCTACGAAGGTGGTCAGTACAAGGATCTTAAGGACCCAGCTACAGGGAACAATTATCCAGGTACTGAGATCAACCACGTGCCTCCGGCCTCTGTCACAGAGACACATCTCGGCTACCGCACGGGTCCGGCTATCAGGATGGATTACACCGACCATCGAGCCGTCTACTCCACCGGTAGTTCCCGCGCATCGAAGGCGTGGCGCCTGTGGCAACAGGAGCTAGTTGACAACGGGCGTATCGATGAAGCCGTCCAAATGGATATCAATGATATTCGGGCAAGATTCGGCACGAAATACGACGATGCCATAGGTGAAATGGTGAGCGGGATGGCGAATAATCCCGCTTACCAAGCCTTGAGAAGAGTTCCCAGCCTAGTGGGCTAGGATGTCGAGTTGGGCAGTGTGCAGGCCGGGGCTACCCGGCCTGCACGTGATTACTTTCTAGGAGTTTGTGGTGATTCTGCGGGTGAACCCTCCGGACAGGATCGGTCCTCTCACTCTCGGAATGAGTATTGATGAAGCTGAGGCGGCTTTGCGGTCGATCGACGGCTTCCAGGGGTCCACCGAAAGCTTGGTTCCAGTGAGTGGGCAGGCGAATTATGCGAGCGGCATGAGTATTCATACTCACCTTGACTCGGATCGCCTGGTAAATGCGATCGAGGTGTTTCGGCCGCACCGTGATGACTCCGTGGTTCTGGAGGACATTGACCTCTTTGGCGCGCCGGCCCAGGTCGTTATCGAGCAGCTTGGGAGATTTACTGAGATCGAAGATGAGGAGCGGGGGTCTTCGATCGTCGCACCCTCGCTGCTCATCGCGCTGTGGCGCCCATTCGTCGCCACGGACGAAGCGGATGAGCAGGGGTACTACTTCCAGTCTGTCTTGCTTGCCCGTCCCGGCTACTACGACTGAGTACTGGAAATCCAGGCACTTGACGGCAGCGGCAACTGCCACCGGAGCCCCCATCCGCGGTCGTGGTGGGGGCTCCGGCATCTTTGCGTGGTGTGATCAGTCGGGTGCGACTGTGGCCATCGGCGGGTTTGCGGGATCGTCGTTCCGAAAACGTCGCTGAGTTGGTTTATGGCGTCGTGTTGAGGCGCAAGCGGACGTGGGCGTAGACCTGAAGGGTCATGCAGGGCCCGAGCCGGGGGCCCGAGGTGCTTCGTCCACGAGCGTGACACCTTCGCGGAAAGTGTCACACTGCGCGGACCTGTGACCTGGGCGCGGCGGATGCGCCGACAGCATCGGTGGGCCCAGCCGGGCCTCAGCATCCCGGTCGGCTACCAAAGTGGAAACAACCACGGCGGCTGCGGATTGGTCGAGTGTCCGACGCAGGCTCTGGACGCCGGTCTCGATCCGATAGGAGCCACCGCGGCGGCCACCTTGCGACTTACCCGAACCGGTTTCGGACCGTTGTGCCCTGCGTGCCAGAACGGCGGCTGGGGCGTGGCCGAGAGCGGGCGGGACGTGCGACAGCTTCGTGCCCGGCACGAAGGTCCTGATGGCCGACGGCTCCACCAAGCCGATCGAGAAGGTCAAGGCCGGCGACAAGGTCGTCACGACCGACCCGAAGACGGGCGAGACCCGGGTCGAGACGGTCACGGCCGAGATCAAGGGCCAGGGCCTGAAGCACCTGGTCAAGGTCACGATCGCCGTCACTTGGGGAACCGTCAACAACTCCCGTGACAGAGCTGGCCCTTGACGAAGCGCCGTAGGCGGGTACGTAGTCATCAGCAGCCCCCTCTGCGACGAACTGCCACTTTTGTTCTCTGCGGTGCCAGACATGGGTAGCGAGGAGCGCGCCGCGGGGGCTGTAGCCCGAGCCGAGGTAGTCCCGATGTCCGACGACGAGAGTGGTCGTTGGGTCGGACTCGGGCAGGCCGGTGTGGGTGGGCCTGTTCGGTGCGCCAGGTGCGGCGGGCGTCGCGGAGTGCGCCGAGGGTGGTGGAGTAGGCGCGGGACTTGGTGGAGAAGTGGCTCGGGCGGGTTCGGTCACCAGCCTCAGAACTCACCGGTCTGGCTGTTCTGGCGGTTGGAGAGGATTAGGCACAGGAGGTCACTGCGATGGAAGGTCTCCCGGATCCCACGGATGCCGAGCTGATGGTGCTCTGCGCCGCCGCCGCGGAGCGAGGCACAGGATTCTGCAGGATCCTCGGTTCCGCGGAACAGCGGGAGTGGCTTGACTCCGCTCTGCAAGCGGTCTGGTCGGCGGGGCTCGGCCAGGCTGTGGCGGATGAGTTGGCGGATCTGCTCGATGCCCTGGTGCTGGCGGACGATGAGGGTGAGGAAGAGGACCCCACAGCCAGTCCCGCCTTCTTCGCTGATCAGTCCGTCGGGCTGGTGGGTGACGCACTTGCTGTGTCGATGAGACCGTCGGCGGAGAAGGTCGAGTCGGTTCTAAGAACTGTGCGGACCCTGCTGTCGATGGCCGACTTCACTCTTTCGGGAGGGAAGCCGGTGATCGTACGGGCTGGGGAGACTCCGCCCTCCGGTCCTTTGGTGAGGCGAGAGCAGGATGCCCGGCTCGAGGTGCTCGCCATCCTTGCTCGGGATCGTTGTGACGCGGGCAGCAGGAAGCGCCCTCGGACCGACGCCCTGACCGAGGTGCGCGAGGCGACTCGCGCGTTCGTGACCGAGGTGACGCCCGCGCTGGAGGAGTTCGCCGAGGGAAAGAACTGGCTGTAGTCGAGACCGCTGAACCCCTTACGAGCGGGGCCCCGCCGGGCTTGATCCGGCGGGGCCACGCCGTGTGCACGGCGGCGGGCTGAGGCCGTCCATCGCCGGCCGCCCCTCCGACAAGGGGCGGACCCTGATCAGCGGTGTGCTACTGGGCCGTGGGCCGTGCTTTGTTTGGCAGCGCGGGCAACGGCACGACAGCCAGCCGTGGCCGCCGCTTGAAGCAGTGAGGAAGGGTCATGCAGGGCCCGAGGTACTTCGTCCACGAGCGTGACACATTCGCGGGAAGTGTCACACTGCGCGGACCTGCGACCTGGGCGCGGCGGATGCGCCAACAGCATCGGTGGGCCCAGGTGGACCTCAGCATCCCGGTCGGCTACCAGAGTGGAAACAACCACGGCGGCTGCGGATTGGGTGAGTGTCCGACGCAGGCTCTGGACGCCGGTCTCGATCCGAAACAGCTTCGTGCCCGGCACGAAGGTCCTGATGGCCGACGGCTCCACCAAGTCGATCGAGAAGGTCAAGGCCGGCGACAAGGTCGTCACGACCGATCCGAAGACGGGCGAGACCCGAGTCGAGACGGTCACGGCCGAGATCAAGGGCCAGGGCCTGAAGCACCTGGTCAAGGTCACGATCGACACCGACGGCCCGAAGGGCACGAAGACGGCCCAGGTCACCGCGACCGACGGCCACCCGTTCTGGGTCCCCGCACTGCGCGCCTGGATCAAGGCCACCGACCTGCACGCCGGCGAATGGCTCCGGACCAGCGCGGGCACGTACGTCCAGATCACCGCGGTCGAGCGGTGGACGGTCCAGGACGCAGCGGTCAACAACCTGACGGTGTCCGACGTCCATACGTACTAGGTGGAGGCCGGGGACACACCAGTCCTCGTCCACAACTCTGGTCCTGGTGGACAGGACAGGGCGAGGAGGGTGCGGGTGAAGCACATTGGGGCAGGAGACAACAGGGGCGCTGGTTCAACGATGAAGAATCAGTTGCTCGACATCCCGGACGGCGGGAGGGTGATGATCCGCATCGTCAGCCTCGACTACATCTTGGGGAATGGATAGTGGATAGCTTGCTGGACGTCGCAGGCCCGGCACTCTCAGGCGATCAGCCGAGACCGGAAGATTTCTCGTCCCTAGGGTCTGTTGGAAGCGAATTGCGTCAAATGTTGAGTGAGCGCAATGGCTTCTACGCCTTCGAGTCCGCTCTGCATGTATTCGCGTCGGGTAGGTGCTCGCAGCGGGGATGCTCGATCGGTTCCTGGAACGAGAAGAACCGCTGGCTCGACGCCTACGGGGAGCTCCAGTCGAGGCTGGTTTTTTTTCGCTGAAGACGCGTTCGGCGGGCAGTTCGGAACCGATGGTGCCAGCATCTACTCGTGCAACCCGGAAACGGCGGCCGTCCGGGAGCTGGGAACCTCTGTTGGCGAAATGGGCAGAGCGCGTACTAGGCGACTACGCCTACCTGACCGGATACCCGGTGGCACATGAGTGGCAGAGTCGACACGGGGCCATTCCGGTCGGGCACAGGATTATCCCGCGGCTTCCGTTCGTTTTCGGAGGGAAGTACTCTGCCGATAACATGGTTCTCGTTGAAGCCGCAGTCGGCATGCGCTACTGGGGTAGGGTTGCGCATTCGATCGCCGAGGTGTCGGACGGGTCGCAACTCAGGTTTGACCCATCGATAGTGGAACGCATCCGCTGTGCTGCCGATAGTCCGGACGGGCCAGGAGTCTGCCGGTGTCTTGTTCCGGACGGTGAAATCGGCGAGAGGTAGTTGCAGGTCCTGTTCGAGTTGGGCGACGAAACCCATCGGTTGCGCGCACGACGGACATGCCGGAGTCTCGTCGGCTTGAAGCCACGATGGAACACCGCCCAGTTGACCCAGGACATCTCCCGGCGGACGGCCGTGAACTTCGGACCAGGTGCTTCGTGCCTCACGGTAGGGAGTCTCGCACCAGCAGTTGTGCGAGGAACAGCGTCGGCCCTGAGCACGCCGCGTACCGGGGCCAACTCGTCTCCTTGACGCGGTCATTGGTGAGGGCACGTGGTCAACTGTCGGCGCCGGTCGCCCTCCGGGGTCGCTCGTGCGGGCGACCGCGCCGTGCGTCCCCTCCCGCGGCCGCCCCGGCCGCCCTAGGGTCCCGCCCATGAGCGATAGCGACATCACCCGGCGGGGCGTGCTCGCGCTGGGCGGCGCTGCCGCGGGTGCCGTCCTCGGATTCGGGCTCTTTTCCGTCTTCTCCTCGGACGACGGCACCCGTGTGCCGGGGCGGGACGGGGCCGGATCCGGTCGCGACGGGGTGCCGGGCACCGCACCGGATGCCGAGCTGTGCGTGCTCAGCCGGAGTGTGGCGCCGGGCCCTTACCACCTGGACGGCGTGCCCCAGCGCAAGGACATCACCGAGGGCAAGCAAGGCGTTCCGCTGAGGCTGCGGCTGACCGTGCGCGACCATCCGCACACCTGCGCCGTCCTCGCGGGCGCCGACGTGGAGATCTGGCACTGCGACGCCTGGGGCCACTACTCCGGATATCCCGACGCGCGCCCGGGCGGCCCTGCACCCGCCGCGGGCGGGCCCGCCGGCTCCAGGACGTTCCTGCGTGGCTGCCAGACCACCGACGCCGGGGGCCTCGCCGAGTTCACCACGGTCTTCCCCGGCTGGAGCGCGACGCGGGCCCCACACATCAACGTCCGGGTCCGCACCGGCGGCAGCAGGACCGCCCGGGGCTACGAGGGCGGCAGGGTGAACTGGACCGGGCAGCTCTTCTTCCCGGACCGGTACACCGACGCGGTCCACGCGAGATCCCCGTACACACAGCACACCGGCACGCGTACACGGCTCGCGCAGGACAGGGTGTACCGCGGGGACGGCGGGCGGGACGGACTGATGAGCGTCACGGGGGGCGTGGACGCGGGGCTCGTCGGGGCGCTGACCATCGGCATCGACCCGTCGCGGGAGCCCACGCAGGCCGCGACGAGCGTCCCGCGCACCGGCAGGACACCGGCACCGGACAGCGCGGCGAGCGCCTCCCGCCCGGCGAATCCCCCTACTCCCTGAGACCGGAGCGCCTCCCGCCCGGCGAACCCTCGCCCCTGAGACCGAAGAGCCTCGCCCCGGCGGCTCCCTGAGGCCGGAGCGCCGTCGTCATCACCTCCGCGCCGCCGCCAACGCCTTGGCGACCCCGGGCTCCCGCGGGCCGAGGAACCGGGGGCCCGGGTGGAACAGCGCGTCCAGGGCCGCCTTGCCCGCCGCGAAGACCTCCCGGGTGCCGCCGTAGTACCAGGTCATGTCGTGCTTGTCCTCGACGCCGACGCCGTACGAGGTGACGCCCGCCGCCTGGCACAGGGCGACCGCGCGGCGAATGTGGAAGCTCTGGCTGATCAGGACCGCCCGGTCCACGCCGAAGATCTTCCGTGTGCGGGCGCAGGAGTCCCAGGTGTCGAAGCCCGCGTAGTCGCTGACGATCCGTTGGTCCGGGACGCCGTGCCTCGTCAGGTAGGCGCGCATCGCGTCCGGCTCGTCGTAGTCCGCACGGCTGTTGTCGCCGGTGACGAGCACGACCCTGATGCGGCCCGCCCGGTACAACTGCGCCGCCGCGTCCAGACGGCGGGCGAGATACGGCGACGGCTCGCCGTCCCACAGGCCCGCGCCGAACACGACGGCGACCTCCGTGCGCGGTACGTCCGCGGCCGTGCGCAGCCGGTCCTCCGCGGTGAGGAACAGCCAGGTCATGGGCAGCAGCGCGAGGACGCACAGCAGCATCACGCCCTGCACGGTGCGCCGCTGTCCGGCGCGGGTGCGCGGCAGTCTCGGTCTGCGGATCCTCAGACGCGGCAGGCCCATCGAATTGCGTTCCCCCCAGGTCGGTGGCGTCGTCGACTGTCGTCAAGGGGGACGCGGCGTACGGTGATCCGGTTCACGCGCCGACGCGCGGAGCGCGTCACAGGTCCGGCGCGCCCCTTCACACCCGATGTCCCTCCATCGTGAAACCCCGGAAAACACCCGTCACGGCCAGGCAACGGCTCGGCAATCTGCCACCGCCAGGATCGGCCCATGACGGCGTCGAACCCCTCCCAGGACGAGTCCCCCCTCCGCCCCGGCGGCCCGCCGCCGTGCGACACCGGCCTCGACAGCGCGGCGCAGCTCATGAACCGGATCAGCAGCCGGCTCGGCAGTCGGCTCAGCCTCGTCTCCCTCAACGGCACCCGGCACCCGGTCCCGCCCACCCTCGTCCTCGTCGCGCACGGCAGCCGCGACCCGCGGGCCCTGTCCACCGTCCGCGCCCTCGGAGAACGGGTGCGCGAACTGCGCCCACGGCTGCCGGTGCGCCTCGCCCACATCGAGCTGAACGAGCCGCTGCTCCCCGACACGCTCGCCTCCCTCGGGGCGGGCCGGGCCGTACTCGTACCGCTGCTCCTCAGCCGCGGCCACCACGTCAAGCGGGACATCCCCGAGACGGCCAAGGCGGCGCGGGCCGACACACGGGTGGCCGCCCCGCTCGGCCCGCACCCCCTGCTCGTGGAGACGCTCTACGCCCGGCTCCTCCAGGCCGGCTGGCCGGCCCGGACGAGCGACGCCCAACGCCGCGCGAGCGCGGTCGTGCTCGCCGCCGCCGGTTCCCGCGACCCCGACTCCGCCGCCGACACCCGCCGCGCCGCCCAGCTCCTCGCCGAACGCCTCGGGGTGACCGTGGTCCCCGCGTACGCCTCCGCCGCCACGCCCACCGTGTCCGCGGCGGTGCGCACGCTCACCGCACGCGGCCACCACCGGATCGCCGTCGCCTCGTACTTCGCCGCGCCGGGCCGTTTCGCCGCCGAGTGCGCCGGCGCGGCCCCGTGGATCGCCGCGGCCCCGCTCGGCGCGCACCCGGCCGTGGCCCGGCTGGTCCTGCACCGCTACGACCAGGCCGTCGCGGCCCCGGAGCCGGCCGCCGCCCAGACAGTGGCGTCGGCCTGACCGAACGGGCCCGCCCGGGTCACGGCCCGAGGTGAAGCGGACGCCGACATCCCGATTGTCACCCGCTGCGTTTACTGTCGGGTCATGGACGGGACTGCACCGAAGGCCCAAGAGACTTCCGCGCGGTACGAGAAAAGCCCGGCGACCGCCACGGCATACGACGACGCGGACACCGAGCGCTGGGCGGCCGAGCCCGACAAGCGCCCGGGCCGTACCGCGTTCCAGCGCGACCGCGCGCGTGTGCTGCACTCGGCCGCACTGCGCCGTCTGGCGGGCAAGACCCAGGTCGTCACCCCGGGCACCCGAAGCCACGCCTGGGACGCGAGCCCCCGTACCCGGCTCACCCACTCCCTGGAGTGCGCCCAGGTCGGCCGGGAGCTGGGCGCGGCCCTCGGCTGCGACCCGGACCTCGTCGAGGCCGCCTGCCTCTCCCACGACCTCGGCCACCCGCCCTTCGGGCACAACGGCGAACAGGCGCTCAACGAGTTCGCCGACGACTGCGGGGGCTTCGAGGGCAACGCCCAGTCCCTGCGCCTGCTCGCCCGTATAGAGCCAAAGCGTTTCGTGCACAGCGCGGCGACCGGCGAGCTCGTCAGCGTGGGCCTGAACCTCACCCGCGCGGCCCTCGACGCCGCCACCAAGTACCCCTGGCCGCGCGGCTCCCACCCCACCGACCCTGCCTCCCCGAAGTTCGGGGTCTACGAGGACGACCGCCCCGTCTTCGACTGGTTCCGCAAGGGTGCCCCCGACGACCGCACCTGCTTCGAGGCCCAGGTCATGGACTGGTCCGACGACGTGGCCTACTCGGTGCACGATTTCGAGGACGGCCTGCACGCCGGCCATATCGACACGCGCTGCCTGCAGGCCGAACCCGAACGGCAGGCGGTCTTCGCCGTGGCCCTCGGGCGGTATGTGCCCGCGGACACCGATCCCGGAGAACTGGCAGAGGCCCTGGACCGGCTGCTGGCCCAGGAGTGGTGGCCGCGCGGCTACGACGGCTCCGCGGTCGCCCAGGCCCGCCTGAAGGACGCCACCAGCCAGCTCATCGGCCGCTTCTGCCTGGCCGCGGAGGGCGCGACCCGGGCGACGTGGGGCAGCGGCCGTCTCACCCGGTACGCGGCCGAACTCGTCGTCCCGAGAAGCACCCGTATGGAGTGCGCCGTCCTCAAGGCGGTCGCCGACCGGTATGTGATGCAGCGCGCCGAGCAGGAGCGGCTCCGCGCCGACCAGCGGATCGTCGTGGCCGAACTGGCCGAGGCGCTCACCGCCCGCGCGCCCGACGGGCTCGATCCGCAGTTCCGCGCACTGTTCCTGGAGGCGCCCGACGACCGCGCCCGCAAGCGGGTGATCGTGGACCAGATCGCCTCGCTCACCGACACCTCGGCCGGGTCCCTGCACGCGCGGCTGACGCGGCGCGCGTGATCCGGACGCATGGAGACGGCAGGGACGTACGGGCCTGGAGGTGATCCTGAGTGGCCTGATCGGACCACCCCCTCTTCCCGCAGTCAACCGGGTGCGGGACGCTCCCATGTGGCGACATCGTTACGAGGAGGCATCAAGTGGTCGACGCGGATCAGACATTCGTCATCGTCGGAGGGGGTCTCGCCGGCGCGAAGGCGGCCGAGACGCTCCGCGCGGAGGGCTTCAGCGGCCGCGTGATACTGATCTGCGACGAACGCGACCACCCCTATGAGCGGCCTCCCCTCTCCAAGGGCTATCTGCTCGGCAAGGAGGAACGGGAAAGCGTCTTCGTCCACGAGCCCTCCTGGTACGCGCGCAACGACATCGAGCTGCACCTCGGCCAGACCGTCGACGCCATCGACCGCGAGGCGAAGACGGTCCGCTTCGGCGACGACGGCACCCTCGTCCGCTATGACAAGCTGCTGCTGGCCACCGGCGCCGAGCCCCGCCGCCTCGACATCCCCGGCACGGACCTCGCCGGCGTCCACCATCTGCGCCGCCTCGCGCACGCCGAACGCCTCAAGGGCGTCCTCACCTCACTGGGCCGGGACAACGGCCACCTCGTGATCGCGGGCGCCGGCTGGATCGGCCTGGAGGTCGCCGCCGCGGCCCGCGAGTACGGCGCGGAAGTCACCGTCATCGAGCCCGAGCCGACCCCGCTGCACGCGGTCCTCGGCCCCGAACTGGGCAGTCTCTTCGCCGAACTGCACAGCGAGCACGGCGTCCGTTTCCGCTTCGGGGTCCGGCTCACCGAGATCGTCGGCCAGGACGGCGTGGTGCTGGCCGCCCGCACCGACGACGGCGACGAGCACCCCGCGCACGACGTGCTCGCCGCGATCGGCGCGGCGCCGCGCACCGGGCTCGCCGAGGCCGCCGGGCTGGAGATCGCCGACCGCGCGCACGGTGGGGGCGTCGTGGTCGACGAGCGGCTGCGCACGTCGGACCCCGACATCTACGCGGCGGGCGACATCGCCTCCCTCCACCACCCCCTCTTCGGCACCCGGCTGCGCGTGGAGCACTGGGCGAACGCGTTGAACGGAGGCCCGGCGGCCGCCCGCGCCATGCTCGGGCGCGAGGTGACGTACGACCGGGTGCCGTACTTCTTCTCGGACCAGTACGACGTCGGCATGGAGTACTCGGGCTGGGCGCCACCCGGGTCGTACGACCAGGTGGTGCTGCGCGGCGACGCGGGCAAGCGGCACTTCATCGCGTTCTGGCTGAAAAAGGGCAGGGTGCTGGCCGGGATGAACGTGAACGTGTGGGACGTCACAGAGCGGATCCAGTCCCTGATCCGGACCGGAGCGGTGGTGGACGCGGAGGCACTGGCGGACCCGGGGGTTCCGCTGGAGAGCCTGGTCTCATGAGGCGACGGACGCCCTCCGCTGTCACAGCGCCCCCGTAGAATCTCCTCGTGGCAGGACGGATCAACGACGAGGACGTGAAGGCGGTCAGGGACGCGGTCCCGATCGACTCCGTCGTGTCCGAGTACCTCCAGCTGCGCAACGCGGGCGGCGGCAACCTGAAGGGCCTGTGCCCGTTCCACGACGAGAAGTCCCCGTCCTTCCAGGTCAGCCCGAGCAAGGGCCTGTTCCACTGCTTCGGCTGCCAGGAAGGCGGCGACACTCTCACCTTCGTGATGAAGGTCGACCACCTCTCCTTCTCCGAGGCGGTCGAGCGCCTGGCCGCCCGCGCGGGCATCACGCTGCGCTACGAGGAGGGCGGGTACAACCCCACCCACCAGCGCGGCGAGCGCATCCGCCTGGTCGAGGCCCACCGGCTCGCCGCCGAGTGGTACGCCGAGCAGCTCGGCACCAGCGCCGAAGCCGACAAGGGACGCACGTTCCTGGCCGAGCGGGGCTTCGACCAGGCCGCCGCCGTCCACTTCGGCGTCGGCTACAGCCCCCAGGGCTGGGACCACCTCACCCGCTATCTGCGGGGCAAGGGCTTCAGCGACAAGGAACTGATCCTTTCCGGCCTCTCCCAGGAGGGCCGCCGGGGACCCATCGACCGCTTCCGCGGCCGGCTGATGTGGCCGATCCGCGACATCGGCGGGGACGTGGTCGGCTTCGGTGCGAGGAAGCTCTACGAGGCGGACAACGGACCCAAGTACCTGAACACGCCCGATACGGCGATCTACAAGAAGTCCCAGGTGCTCTACGGCATCGACCTGGCGAAGAAGGACATCGCGAAGGCGAGCCGGGCGGTCGTGGTGGAGGGCTACACCGACGTCATGGCCTGCCATCTCGCGGGCGTCACCACGGCCATCGCCACCTGCGGGACGGCCTTCGGCGGCGAGCACATCAAGATCCTGCGGCGGCTGCTGATGGACAACGGCTCGGCGCGGGTCATCTTCACCTTCGACGGTGACGCGGCCGGCCAGAAGGCGGCCCTGCGGGCCTTCCAGGACGACCAGAAGTTCGCCGCCGAGACCTACATCGCGATCGCGCCGGACGGTATGGACCCCTGCGATCTGCGCCTGGCCAAGGGCGACGAGGCCGTCGCCGACCTGGTCGAACCCCGCACGCCCCTCTTCGAGTTCGCGCTCCGCCAGATCGTCGGCCGCTACGACCTGGACACCCCGGCTGGCCGCGCCGCCGCGCTGGACGAGGCGGCTCCGGTCGTAGCCCGGATCAAGAACAGCGGCGCCCAGCACGAGGTCGCGGTGCAGCTCGCGGGCATGCTCGGCATCCTCGACACCCAGTTCGTGGTCAAGCGGGTGGCACAGCTGGCCCGTTGGGCGCGCGACCGGGGCGGCAGGGGACCGGCGCCGGCCGGGCAGCGCACCGCGCAGCCGTACCGGACGGCCTCCCGCCCGGCGGTCTCCGGCCCGGCGCTCAATCTCCGCAACCCGGTCTACGCGACCGAGCGGGAGCTGCTCAAACTCGCCCTCCAGCGACCCGAGCTGGTGTCGCCGGCGTTCGACGCGTACGGGGTCGACGAGTTCACGGCGGCCCCGTACGCGGCCGTCCGTCAGGCGATCATGGACGCGGGAGGCGCGGAGTACGGCGCGCAGGACCCACAGGAGTACCTGATCCGCGTCCGCGAGGCGGCGCCCGACGACGCGGTCCGCGCCATGGTCACGGAGCTGGCGGTAGAGGCGATCATGCTCCGCAAGGAGGTGGACGAGGCCTACGCGGGCGCCCAGCTGGTCACGGTCCGCCGCCGGGCCGTCGAACGCCGCGTCCGTGACATCCAGAGCGCCCTGACCCGCCTCGGCACCCACGGAGACCCGGCCCGGCTCGCCGCCGTGCAGAACGAACTGTGGGTGCTCCAGCAGTACGACCAGGCACTGCGGGAGCGGGGCGCGGCGGCGCTCTGAGCGCCGCCGGAGGGGGTTCCGTTCTCCCCACGAAACGCCGGTGCGATGGTCGCACGAGCTGAGTAACCGCCCGGTCACGCACCGGACTCAAAAAGTCGTCGCACGCCCCTCGTGGCGGCGATGTGTCGTACCCCACACTGGGTTCCGGTGCCTGAGTCCCCGGAGCGCGGCCGGCCCGTCCACGGCGGGTCCGACACCCCCGCGGTTCCGCTCAATGACTACGGGATGGCCGGCGGGCGGTCCACCGGTCGCATCCCCGACGTACCGCTGCCGCATGCCCTGGCAGCGACACTCCTGGAGGTCGCCCCCGTGCAGACCCAGACCCTGGCAGAGACCGAGATCGCCAACGACGACCCGGACGCCGACAGCGACGTTCTCACGGCGGTGCCGCCGCAGAGCCGGCTCGCGCACCACCCCGAGACGGAGGCCGAACCTCAGGGCCCGCCCGGGACGGAGGAACCCCCCGAAGACTCCGAACCCCTCGAAGCCCTCGGGCCCCCCGAGCCCGGCGAGGCCGCGGCCGAGCCCGCCGAACCACTCCGCGGGCACGCCGACACCGGCGGCCCCTCTTCGGACCTGTTCCGCCAGTACCTGCGGGAGATCGGCCGCATCCCCCTGCTCACCGCCGCCGAGGAAGTAGAACTCGCCCGCCGCGTCGAGGCCGGCCTGTTCGCCGAGGAGAAACTCGCCCGCACCCCCGACCTCGACACCGAACTCGCCCTGGACCTGGACCGGCTGGTGGTCATGGGGCGGATGGCCAAGCGGCGGCTGATCGAGGCCAACCTGCGGCTCGTCGTCTCCGTCGCCAAGCGGTACGTCGGCCGCGGGCTGACCATGCTGGACCTCGTCCAGGAGGGAAACCTCGGCCTGATCAGGGCCGTCGAGAAATTCGACTACGCCCGCGGCTACAAGTTCTCCACGTACGCGACCTGGTGGATCCGCCAGGCCATGTCCCGCGCCCTGGCCGACCAGGCACGCACCATCCGTGTCCCGGTGCACGTCGTCGAACTCATCAACCGAGTCGTCCGCGTCCAGCGTCGTATGCTCCAGGAACGCGGCTACGAACCGACACCGGAAGAGGTCGCCGCCTATCTGGAGCTGTCCGCCGAACGCGTCATCGAGGTACTGCGGCTCGCCCAGGAGCCCGTCTCGCTGCACGCCCCCGTCGGCGAGGAGGACGACGTGGCCCTCGGCGACCTCATCGAGGACGGGGACGCCGCGAGCCCGGTCGAGTCCGCCGCGTTCCTGCTGCTGCGGGAGCACCTCGAGGCGGTGCTCTCCACTCTCGGCGAACGCGAACGCAAGGTCGTGCAGCTGCGCTACGGCCTCGCCGACGGCCGTCCCCGCACCCTGGAGGAGATAGGCCGCATCTTCGGCGTGACCCGCGAACGCATCCGCCAGATCGAGTCCAAGACCCTGAACAAGCTCCGGGACCACGCGTTCGCGGACCAGCTGAGGGGCTACCTCGACTGAGAGGGGCCGCTCGCGAGGAGCGGCCCCCAGGGATCAGTCGACCTCCGCGACCGCCTGCGCGAACTGTGCCTTGTACAGACGCGCGTACGCCCCGTCGGCCGTCAACAGCTCCTCGTGCGAGCCCTGTTCCACGATGGAGCCGTTCTCCATCACGAGGATCGTGTCCGCGTCCCGGATGGTCGACAGCCGGTGCGCGATGACGAAGGACGTCCGTCCGTGCGCCAGCTTCGCCATGGCCTTCTGGATCAGCACCTCGGTCCGGGTGTCGACGGAGCTCGTCGCCTCGTCCAGGACCAGGATCACCGGGTCCGACAGGAACGCCCGCGCGATGGTGATCAGCTGCTTCTCGCCCGCGCTGACACCCGTGCCCTCGTCGTCGATCACGGTGTCGTAGCCGTCCGGCAGCGTACGGACGAACCGGTCCGCGTGCGCCGCCCGCGCGGCCTCCTCGATCTCCCCGCGCGTGACCTCGCGCGCGGCCCCGTACGCGATGTTCTCCGCGATGGTCCCCCCGAACAGCCAGGTGTCCTGGAGCACCATCCCGATCCCGGACCGCAGTTCGTCCCGGGACATCTTCGCGATGTCGATCCCGTCGAGCGTGATCCGCCCGCCGGTGACGTCGTAGAACCGCATCAGCAGGTTCACGAGCGTCGTCTTGCCGGCTCCCGTCGGGCCGACGATCGCGACCGTGTGCCCCGGCTCCACCGTCAGCGACAGGTTCTCGATGAGCGGCTTCTCCGGGTCGTAGCGGAACGACACGTTGTCCAACGCGACCCGCCCGCGCAGTTCCTCGGGACGCACACCCGGCACCGGATCCGCCCCCTGCTCCTCCGCGTCCAGCAGCTCGAAGATCCGCTCCGCCGAGGCGACACCGGACTGCACGAGGTTCGCCATCGACGCGACCTGCGTCAGCGGCATCGAGAACTGCCGTGAGTACTGGATGAAGGCCTGCACATCACCGATGGACAGCGCACCCGACGCCACCCGCAGACCGCCGACCACGGCCACCAGCACATAGTTGAGGTTCGACACGAACATCATCAGCGGCTGCATCACACCGCTGTTGAACTGCGCCTTGAATCCGGCCTCGTACAGCTGCTCGTTCTGCTCGGCGAACTGCCGCGCCGACTCCTCCTGCCGCCCGAACACCTTCACCAGCGTGTGCCCGGTGTACATCTCCTCGATGTGCGCGTTCAGCCGGCCGGTGGTGCGCCACTGCTGCACGAAGTGCGGCTGCGACCGCTTGCCGACGCGCGTGGCCACGACGAAGGAGAGCGGCACCGTCACCAGCGCCACCAGCGCCAGCAGCCACGACACCCAGAACATCACCACGAGCACGCCCACGATCGTCAGCAGCGAGTTGATGAGCTGCCCCATCGACTGCTGGAGCGTCTGCCCGATGTTGTCGATGTCGTTGGTGGCGCGGCTGAGCACCTCACCGCGCTGCCGCTTGTCGAAGTACGACAGCGGAAGCCGCGACAGCTTCGCCTGCACGTCCTCCCGCAGACGGTAGACAGTCTTGTTGATGGCCCGGTTGGACAGACGGGTGGAGACCGCCATCAGCAGGCCGGCCACCAGGAACGTGCCGAGCGCCAGCAGCAGGACGTTCCCGACGGCACCGAAGTCGATGCCCTTGCCCGGGGTGAAGTCCGTGCCGGAGAGCATGTCGGCCATGCCGCCCTCGCCCCGCTCGCGCATGGACGCGAGCACCTGCTCCTTGCTGAGCCCGGAGGGCATCTGCCGGCCGATGATCCCGGCGAAGACCAGGTCGGTGGCCCTGCCGAGGATCTTCGGCCCGATCACGGACAGCCCCACGCTCAGCACACCGCAGGCCAGCATCGCGAACATGGTGGCGCGTTCGGGTTTGAACTGGGAGAGGAGTCGTTTACCCGACCCCTTGAAGTCCATCGAGCGCTGGTCGGGGCCGCCCCCGCCCATCATGCGTCCCATGGGCCCGGCCATCAGGCAGCCTCCGCTTCCGTCAGCTGGGAGAGCACGATCTCCCGGTAGGTTTCGTTGTCCGCCATCAGCTCGTGGTGGCGACCGGTGCCGACGACCCGGCCCTCGTCGAGGACCACGATCCGGTCGGCGTCCCTGATGGTCGCCACACGCTGGGCGACGATGACGACGGTCGCCTCGGCGGTCTCCCGGGTGAGCGCCGCGCGCAGGGCGGCGTCGGTCGCGTAGTCGAGCGCGGAGAAGGAGTCGTCGAAGAGATAGATCTCCGGGCGCTGCACCAGGGTGCGGGCGATGGCCAGGCGCTGCCGCTGGCCGCCCGAGACGTTCGTCCCACCCTGTGCGATGGGGGAGTCGAGGCCGTTCTCCAGCTTCGACACGAACTCCTTGGCCTGCGCCACCTCCAGCGCGTGCCACAGCTCCTCGTCGGTGGCGTCCGGATTGCCGTACCGCAGATTGGTGGCGACCGTTCCGGCGAACAGGTACGGCTTCTGCGGCACGAGCCCGACCGTCTTCGCGAGCAGCGTCGGGTCGATCTCCTGGACGTTCACGCCGTCCACGAGCACCTCGCCCTCGGTGGCGTCGAACAGGCGGGGGATCAGCCCCAGCAGGGTGGACTTGCCGCTGCCGGTGGAACCGATGACGGCCGTCACCTCACCCGGTCGCGCCACCACCTCGATGTCCTTGAGGACCGGCTCCTCGGCACCCGGGTAGCGGAACCCGGCGGCGCGGATCTCCAGATGTCCGTGGCGGCGCAGCTCGACCACCGGCGCGGTGGGCGGCACGACGCTCGACTCGGTGCCGAGCACCTCCTCGATGCGCTCGGCGCACACCTCCGCGCGCGGCACCATCATGAACATGAAGGTCGCCATCATGACGGACATCACTATCTGCATCAGATAGGCGAGGAACGCGGTCAGGTCGCCGATCTGCATGCCGCCGCTGTCGATGCGGTGCGCGCCGAACCAGACGACGGCGATCGACGAGAAGTTCACCACGGTCATCACCAGGGGGAACATCAGCGCAAGCGTGCGGCCGGTGCCCAGGGACACTTCGGTCAGCTCGGTGTTGGCGCCCCGGAAGCGGTCCTTCTCGTAGTCGTCGCGGACGAAGGCGCGGATCACCCGGTTGCCCGAGATCTGCTCCCGCAGCACCCGGTTCACCGTGTCGAGGCGGACCTGCATGCTGCGGAACAGCGGGCGCAGCCGGCGCACGATCAGCGTCACGGAGATGCCGAGCACGGGCACCACGGCCACCAGGACGCCGGACAGCGGCACGTCCAGACCGAGCGCCATGACGATGCCGCCCACGCACATGATCGGCGCCGACACCATCAGGGTGAACGTCATCAGGGTGAGCATCTGCACCTGCATCACGTCGTTCGTGGTGCGGGTGATCAGCGAAGGCGCCCCGAAGTGGCCCACCTCACGCGAGGAGAACGACTGCACCCGGTCGAAGACGGCGGCCCGGATGTCCCGGCCGACGGCCGACGCGGTTCTGGCGCCGTAGTAGACGGCGCCCATGTTGCAGACGACCTGTCCGAGGGAGACGGCGATCATCAGGCCGCCGAAGGTCAGGATGTAGCCGGTGTCCCCCTTCACGACACCCTGGTCGATGATGTGGGCGTTGAGGGTGGGCAGATACAGGGTGGCGCAGGTTTGCAGGAACTGAAGCAGGACCAGCAGGACGATGGGTTTTCTGTATGGGGCCAGGTGGGCCCTCAGAAGTCGTATGAGCACGCGGAATCTCTCGGAGTCGCAGAAGGACGGCGGAGCGGGCGGTGATGCACCACCCCCTATCGTCGGACACTCCACCCGCGTTACCTCAACCGATTAATCCGACGGCGAAGCCGACGCGTCCCGTATGCCCCGGGGCGCCCTCGGTGTCGTAGGCGTCACACGGCCGGGGGTGTCCGGCGCCGTGCCCTGCCGATCAGCCCCCGGGCGGCCGGTGAGCTGACGCCGGATCAGTCCGGGGCCGGCCTACGAACGGAACGCCCCCGGATGCGTCTGCTCGCGTACCGACACGTACTGCTGGCGTACGGCCTGGCCTACGGCCAGCTCCTCCCCGGGCTCCAGGACCTGCGCCGCCGCGCCCTGCCAGGGGGGCGGCGTGCGCGGGTCGAGGGTGCCCTGCGACACGCCGAGCGACCAGGCCGCCTGCCGAGCGGCGCCGACCGCCGCGTAGTCGGCGGGCTGGGGCACCACGACCTGCACTCCGAACAGCGCGGGCGCCGCCGCCTGTACGGCGGGCAGCTCCGCGGCGGCACCGAGCAGGAAGATCCGCCGCACCTCGACTCCACGTCCGCGCAGCACGTCCAGCGCGTCCGCGAGCCCGCACAGCATCCCCTCGAACGCGGCCCGCGCCAGGTGCTCGGGCCTCATCGACTCGCGGCGCAGCCCGGCCAGGGTGCCCGCGGTGTGCGGCAGGTTCGGGGTCCGCTCGCCCTCCAGATAGGGCAGGAGCACCAGTCCGTGGGAACCGGGCGTCGACTTCATGGCCAGTTCGGACAGGGACTCCAGGTCGGGCACGCCGAGGAGTTCGGCGGTGCCGCGCAGGGTGCGCACGGCGTTGAGCGTGGTGACCACCGGGAGGTGCATGCCCGTGGCGTCCGCGAGCGAGGTGATCATCCCGGAGGAGTCGACGAGCGCCTCGGGGTGCACGGCCATCACGGATCCGGAGGCGCCGAGCGAGACGACGGCGTCACCGAGCCCGATGCCGAGGCCGAAGGCGGCGGCCATGGTCTCGCCGGTGCCCGCGGAGATCAGCAGACCCTCCGGTGTCATACCCGCCGCCTCCGCCGGGCCGAGCACCTCGGGGAGCGCGGCCTGGTGGCCGAGCGCCAGCTCGACGAGGTCGGTGCGGTAGGTGCCGGTCGCGGCCGACCAGTACCCGGTCCCGGAGGCCCCGCCGCGATCGGTGGTTCTTCTCAGGGGCCGCCCGAGCAACTGCCACACCAGCCAGTCGTGGGCTTGCAGCAGTGCGGCCGTGCGCCGCGCGTTGTCGGGTTCGGTCTTGGCGAGCCAGCGCAGCTTGGTCACGGGCTGGGCGGCCTGCGGGACGCACCCGACGGCCTCGGCCCAGGCCTGCCGTCCGCCGAGGGCGTCGATGAGGTCGGCCGCCGCGACCTGCGCCCGCTTGTCGCCGCCGACCAGCGCGGGCCGCACGGTGGCGCCCTGGGCGTCGAGCGGGACGAGCGCGTTCTGCTGCGCGGAGACGCCGATGGCCTGCACGCCCTCAAGGAGTCCGCCGCCGGCCGCCTCCCCCAGGGAGAGCAACCAGGCCTGCGGATCGACGTCGGAGGGGCGGCCTCCGCCACGCTCGGCTCCGCTCGCGCGGGCGGTGCCCCCGGCCTCGGGGCTCTCCACCGGATGCGGTGCATATCCCTGCCTGAGCACGGCCCCGGTGTCCGTGTCGCAGACGACGATACGAGTGAAATCGGGTGAACTGTCCAACCCGGCGACTATCCCCATGACGGAAATTCTGCCGTACGGAGGGGGGTGGACGTGTCGTCCCGGGAGGGCGGAGACCTCTCCCGGGACGGTGCCGCCGCCGACCGCCCAGGGAGTGCCCCCGGGGGGTGCGGTCCGGTGGTGGCCGGGACGCGGATGATGCGAGGCGGCGGGTGTTGCCGATGCGGCCGCTGATGCGGTGCGGTCAGGTGTTGCCGGTGCGGTGTCGCGTGCCGACGGGGGTCAGGTGTTGCTGGTGCCCCAGTCGTCGGCGCCGCTCCCGTTCCGTTCCCGCAGTGAGCGGACCCGGCCGGCGACCGAGTCGGGCATACGGTCGCCGACCTTGTCGCTCACCGCGTGGAACGCCTTCCCGGCGATCTCGCGCCCCTGCTGGGCGGCCGTCTCGGCGGTGTTGCGCACGGCGGGGTTCTGCGCGACCTGACGGGCGGACTTCTTCAACTGCTCGTAACGCTCGCGTCCGGCTCGTGTGCCGAGCACATAGCCAAGGACAAGCCCGGCGACGAATGTGAGCCGATAGCGCATGACGGCCATCCTTCCCTTGCGTCTGCGTCGTCCCTTGGGCGGGCATCCGGCGCGGCGGGTACTGATTGGCGGAGCACCCCCCTGCTTGCGCTAATGTATGTGTCGCAGCGAGCGCGCGCCCCCTGGCGGATACCCAGGGAGGTACGTTCGATGCAGCGAGGCATTCCTCCGTAGCTCAATTGGCAGAGCAGCCGGCTGTTAACCGGCAGGTTACTGGTTCGAGTCCAGTCGGGGGAGCTCGATCCTCCGTAGCTCAATTGGCAGAGCAGCCGGCTGTTAACCGGCAGGTTACTGGTTCGAGTCCAGTCGGGGGAGCGTCTGAACGAGGACCCCTCAGGGGTCCTTTTTCATGTCCGCATCTCTGTCCGTCGGAACCGTCACGCCTACGGCGGAGTCCTCAAGGTCATGTGTAGCCGACCATCCGAAGCAGGAGATCGTATGAGCGGCTATGCTGCGGCAGACGGCGCGCACACATGTATGCGACGCGCCGTGATGGGGCGGTAGCTCAGCCGGTTAGAGCAGCGGACTCATAATCCGTCGGCCGTGGGTTCGAGTCCCACCCGCCCCACCGAAGCCTGTGGGTGCAGGAACGTTTTCACCTGCGCCTCAGCGTCAGCCCCCTTCTTGCGGAGGGGGCTTCGTCGTCTCAGGTGATCGTTAGCTCAGTCGACGCTCAACCGAGATGCAGACGATCAAGACATGAAGCAGCCCCAGCCGGGTCGGGGGTTCCAGCTGGGGCCGTCAGTTATCCACGGGCTTGGATGATCAACGTGCCTACGGTTCTCGGCCCGGGTGGCGCCGGCAGAACCGTCGCGTGCACGTCCGTGTAGCCGTACTCCTTGAGCATGCGCTCCCACACGTCGGGCTCGTAGTCCCACCGCTTCACCACGGCGGGGTCCTCGTCGGGGCCGCGCGGGATGTACGAGGCCTGGCAGCCGTAGCAGCCCTCGACGGGCGGCCGCTGGGAGAACGCCAGCCTGCCGCCAGGGCGCAGCCGCTCACGCACCACCGGCAGCAGCCGGTCGGGGTCCGTGAACCACAGTGCCCCGTACACCGAGTAGACCGCGTCGAACGGCTCGTCGGCCTCCTGCATGAACGCGACGGCCTCGGCCTGGTGCAGCTCCAGACCCGGCATCTGCCCCCACCGCTCGCGGGCCGCGCGCAGCTGCGCGGGAGAGACGTCTACGCCGACGGCCTGCACGCCGAGGGTGGCCAGGTGCGCGGCGTTGCCGCCCTTCCCGCAGCCCAGATCCAGGACGCGGGCGCCCGCCTCGACCTCAAGGAGTTCCACGCCGGGTCCGTGTTCGGGGTACTGCGTCCAGTTGAACCAGGTCGTCTCGCCGCGGGCGTTCGTCGGCCGGCGCTCGGGCCGCTGTCGTGAGTAGGTGTCCCAGGCGATCGCCGTGTCTGTCACGTCTTGCTCCGCTCATAGGGCCAGCCGCCCGGCTGTGACACCGGACGGCTGGAGTGTCTTACAGATGGCGCTGGGATGTCAGCCCTTCTTGGGGCTGTCGTGGCATCCGGAGTGGCACTGGCTGCACTCGGCGGACGCTCCCCACAGCTCGGCGTCCACCGTGTACCCGGCCGCGCGGATCGCGGTCAGGGTGCGTTCCCGGGTCTCCTTGGCGCCGCCCGGCAGTTCCTCGTCCTCGTCGGTTGGGACGTGGTGGACGAACCGGCCGACGACCCGCTGGCAGAAGTCGGCGTAGTCGGCGGTGTGCAGGATGAAGGCGTGCCAGCCGAAGTCGACCAGCATGCTCGGGGCGAGGGACTGGCCGGGCTGCTGGCCGGAGGCGGCGATGAACGCGGCCGCCTGGCCGACGATGCGGCGCGCGGTCGCCTCGTCGATTGTCGGGTGGTCGATGGTGATGCGGCGCGCGAGCCGGTCGGTCACCTCCGGGTCGACGAGGGTGAGCGGGTCGGTGGCGCTCACGGGACGTTCCATTGCGATGGTCACGTGATTCCTCCTGTTGCGGATGAGTGCCTCAGGTGAGAGGCGGTTGAACCCACCCGCCCCATTGCTCACGGGGTACGGGACGGGTGGGGGTCTGAGGGTGGCGGCCCGAGGCGCAGGCGGCGCAGGCGTAGACCTCGGTGTCGAGGACGTGGGCACCGGACCGGCCGCGGGAGATGCCCGCGCTGACGGCGCCGTGCCACAGCGGCTTGCCGCACCAGCAGCAGGCCCGCCCGGCGTACTGCTCGGCGTTCAGATGGCTGGTGGGCGGCGGCGTCGGCCGGGTCATCGGCTCGTCCCTAACTGCGCCCACAGCCCGGACTCGTCGGTCGTCATTCCGGCGCGGTCGGTCAAGCCGTTGACGAGCGTCCAGCCGGGTCCGTGGCTGTAGATCAGGGGCAGCGGGTCAGTGCCCTGCGCGGTGATGCGGATGCGGGATCCGGCGGTGGAAAGCGTCATCTCGATGGCGGGGGCGCCTGCGCCGAGGACTGCAACGAACAACTCGTCGGCGATGAGCGGGGCGTCCGGGTGCTTCACGCGGCCAGCCGTCCAGAGGCGGACGTGCGCTGCCTCAACGGGCTCGCCCTTGAACGCCTTTTGCCACGTGTGACCCGATTCAGGCATGGGTGTACCCCGCAAATGGATGGCTATCTGAGTACGGATAGTGCTTATCTGTACTCAGATTGTCGCGGCAGTTGGCGCTGGTCAAGAGGGGCGGGAGAGTATGTGTACTCAGATTGACGCGATCACTTGGAACGGTGGTACGGCAGTGGCCCAGCCCGAGTACCTGCGCATCGCCGCTGAACTGCGGCAGCGCATCGCCTCCGGCCAACTCGCTCCGGGCGACCAGCTCCCCACGCTGCCCGCCCTGTGTGCGACATATGGCGTATCCGAGACCACCATCCGCAACGCGCTCCGGCTCCTCGCCACAGAGGGCCTCATCGAGACCCGAGCCCGTGCGGGCACGCGGGTACGCCCGCGTCCGCCCATTCACCGCATGGCTGCTGACCGCTACCGGTCGACGCCGGGTGCCAAGTCGACGCCGTACACGAGGGATCAGGGCATCGGCTGGTCCGAGTACCGGCTCGACAAGAGGTTCGAGCGCGTCCAGGCGGATGCCGAGCTGGCGGCACTGTTCGAAGGGGAGGTTGGCGAACGGCTGCTCGCCCGGCACTTCGTGTTCTACGACAACGACCAACCCACACAGATGAGTACGTCCTACGTGCGCTGGTCCGACGTCGCCGGTACGCCAGTCGCCGACCCGATCAACGAGCCATGGCCAGGCGGTACCCGCGCGCAGCTGGCAACCCTCGGCATCCGCGTAACGAAGATCATCGAATCGTTCACCTCGGGCATGCCCACCGAACTCGAGGCGGCGACGCTCCGCATTGGCGCCGGCGTTCCCGTCCTGCGGTACACCCGCAAGCACATCGCCGACACTGGCCGGATCGTCGAGGTCGCCCATCCGATCGTGCGCCGCGGCGACACCACCATCGTCGACTTCCGCATCGAACTCGACGACTGAGCCTGGGCATGACGAAACGCCCCCTGCACAGCCCGCGATGGGGCCGTGCAGGGGGCGTCATCATGCGTACTGGCGGCGTTGCGGGTCGAGGCCCATACCGAGCAGGCCGCCGTTCTTCTTCTCCGGCTGCGGGGCGCCGTCGCGCCGGCAGACCAGAGCGTCCGGGTCCCAGGGTGGGGCCTGCAGGGAGTAGCCGTCCGGGCAGGTCTGGCCGTCCTTGCCGTCCGCCCCGTCCTTCCCGTCGGCGCCCGGCGGGCCTTGGGGGCCAGTCGGCCCCCGCTCGCCCTGCGGTCCTTGGGGCCCGGCCGGTCCGGTGGCGCCGTTGGTGCCGGGAGCGCCGGTCTGACTGGCGCCGTTCGCGCCGTTCGCGCCGTCCTTGCCCGGCGCGCCGGATGGTCCGGTCGGCCCCTCGGGCCCGGGCGGGCCTTGCTCGCCCTGGGGCCCCTGAGGGCCGACCACGCTCTTGCCCGGCTCGCCGCGGCTGCCGGGCGGCCCGGCGACGGGCTTCGCGCCCAGCTGCTGCACCTGGCGGGCGAGCGCGTCACGGGCCTGGTTCGCTGTGTGCAGCTCGGCCGACAG
>NZ_JBEYUZ010000037.1:0-40819 GCF_040643755.1 Streptomyces sp. NPDC047079 | reverse complement strand
CACATCGACGGCCTGCGCGTGGACGCGGTCGCCTCGATGCTGTACCTGGACTACTCACGCGAGTACGGCCAGTGGCGGCCGAACGAGCACGGCGGGAACGAGAACCCGGACGCGGTCGCGTTCCTTCAGGAGATGAACGCCACGGTCTACCGCCGCTGCCCCGGGGTGATCACGATCGCCGAGGAGTCCACGGCCTGGGACGGAGTCACCCGCCCCACCGACCACGGCGGACTGGGTTTCGGACTGAAGTGGAACATGGGCTGGATGCATGACTCGCTCGTCTATGTGTCCAAGGACCCGGTACACCGCAAGTACCACCATCACGAGATGACGTTCTCGATGGTGTACGCCTACAGCGAGAACTACGTCCTGCCCATCTCCCACGACGAAGCGGTGCACGGCAAGCGGTCGCTGGTGTCGAAGATGCCCGGCGACTGGTGGCAGCAGCGCGCCGGCCTCCGCGCCTACCTGGGCTTCATGTGGTCCCACCCGGGCAAGCAACTCCTCTTCATGGGCCAGGAGTTCGCCCAGGGATCCGAGTGGTCCGAGGCGCACGGCCCCGACTGGTGGCTGCTCGACGCGGGTTACGGCGCCGCCGCCGACCACCGGGGCGTGCGCGACCTGGTCCGCGAGCTGAACACGGTCTACCACCGCACTCCGGCCCTGTGGCAGCGCGACACCGACCCGTCCGGGTTCCAGTGGGTGGTGGGGGACGCGGCCGACGACAACGTGTTCGCGTTCCTGCGCTTCGACGAGGAGGGCACGCCCCTGCTGGCGGTGTCGAACTTCTCGCCCGTCGTCCGCCACCACTACCGCCTGGACGTGCCCGACGACGTGCCGGCCTGGCACGAGGTCCTCAACACCGACGCGGCCCGCTACGGCGGCAGCGACGTACGCAACCCCGGCCCCGTGACGCCCGGGGTCGGCCCCGGGCGAGGCATCCGCCTCACGCTCCCACCGCTCGCCACCCTCTGGCTGCGTCCCGTCGCCGGGGTCCCTCCGACGGGGGCCGATAAATGCGCCGGGAATTCCCCCGGTGCATAAAATCCGCCCCGCACTCGTTTCCTCTCCTCCGGCGCATTTTCCCTGTCACTTTTCGGAACGACGGAGTTGCCGGGAGTCACGCCGGTGACCAACGAAATATCTCTCGTAAACGGTTTGGTGCCCGAAAAGTCGGGAATGGCTCGTTATGAGTGCTTCGGACAGGAGGCACCTCCGTGGTAACTGGCCCACCAGATCCCGGGTGTGTGGCTCCCCGCGCGGTCTGTGTGCACGGCCTCCCACGGTGACTGCCCAGTCAGCCCCTTCAGGGAGTTGAAAGCACCATGCGCATCACGGCCAAGTCGAAGCAACACCCCCATGACGACGCCCCCGACACCACCGACGCCTTCGCGTTCCTGCGCGAGCTGCCCGAGGGACCCGAGCGCCGGAACCTGCGCGACGAGATCGTCCGGTCGTGGCTGCCGATGGCCGATCGCATCGCCCGGCGCTACCGAGGCCGGGGCGAGTCGGTCGAGGACCTCTGCCAGGTCGCGGCACTGGGTCTGGTCAAGGCGGTCGACCGCTACGACCCGGACCGGGGGTACGCCTTCGAGAGCTACGCCATCCCCACCATCACCGGCGAGATCAAGCGGCACTTCCGCGACCACATGTGGGTCCTGCATGTGCCCCGCCGGGTCCAGGACCTGCGCAACCGGGTCCGGACGGCTGTCAAGGAGATGTCCCAGGAGACCCCCGGACACGGCCCGACGGTCGCCGAGATCGCCGAGCACGCACACCTCAGCGAAGAGGACGTCCGCGTGGGCCTGGAGGCCATGGACAGTTTCACCGCCCTGTCCCTGGACGCGGAGGTCGCGGGCAGCGACGACGGATACGCCCTCGGTGACGCCCTGGGCGCCTCCGACTCCGGGTACGACCTGATCGTCGACCGTGAGGCCGTCAAGCCATGTCTGCGATCACTGCCGGAACGTGAGCGCACCATCCTCTATCTGCGCTACTTCCGCGGGATGACCCAGAGCCGCATAGCGGACCAACTCGGTATTTCCCAGATGCACGTCTCTCGCCTGCTCAGCGGATGCTGCGCACGCGTACGCGAGGAGGCGCTCACCGATACCGGCTGACAGTGGCGATCCTGCCCTCGCCTCAATCGGTGACCGGCCATCCCGCCCATCGGGCCGGATCGCATCCGGCCGCCCGGCACGGCGACTCGTCGACCGGACGGCCATTTGCGGGCGGGCTCACTGCCGAACCCTCCCGGGAACGGCTTGGCAGTGCGCCGCTCCTTCCGGACTATCCGGGAGAGGGTATTTGAAACACGCTGCCCAGAGGGCAACGGCGCCGGATCGCAAGGATATTGACGGACAACTCTTCGATCGACTCTCCCTCCGGCTCGAAACGCCGTCATCGCCACTCCGTCGGGGGTGTGCGAACCGGAGGGAGGGGTACCCCGGGACCCGATCGGCACAGCGGGCCCGGAGGTGAGGCAGGCATGAGCCGTTCCGACGACGCCGGGGGGAACGCCTACGACGCGACCCCCTTCCTTCCGGACGGTGGCGGGCTCGACGCCTACCGGCGCGCGGCCGCGAACTGCCGGGGCTGCCCCCTGTACGAGAACGCCACCCAGACCGTGTTCGGCAAGGGAGACACCTCGGCGCGGGTCCTGCTGGTCGGAGAGCAGCCCGGCGACCAGGAGGACCGGCAGGGCGAGCCCTTCGTCGGACCGGCCGGCCGGCTGCTGGACAAGGCGCTGACGGAGGCGGGGATCGACCGGGGCGCGGCGTACGTCACCAACGCGGTCAAGCACTTCAAGTTCACCGTCGTTCCCGAACGCGGCAAGCGGCGCATCCACAAGACGCCGAGCCTGCGTGAGCTGAGCGCCTGCAAGCCCTGGCTGCGAGCGGAACTGGACCTGGTCCGCCCGGAGGTCGTGGTGGCCCTTGGCGCCACCGCGGGCAAGGCGCTGCTGGGCCCCTCGTTCCGGGTGACCAAGGACCGGGGGAGCCTGCTGACGATGCCCGACGCCGACGAGGAGCAGTATGTCGTTGCGACCGTGCACCCCTCGGCGATCCTGCGCGCCGACGACCGGGAGGCCGCGTACGCGGGTCTCGTCTCGGACCTGAAGGTGGTGGCACGGGCACTGAACGGGCACGCCCACGCGTGACCGAAGGTCCACATTCCGCCGCTTCCTGTGAAGGCGGTCCCGCGCTGACTGCGTCCAGCCGTCCCGCGATGACCGCGTCCGGCCGGATGACGACCGCGTCTGGACGGACGATCTCCGGGTACCCGGCCGCCATGCGTACTCTCCTGGAGCGCCTGCCCTGGCGCAAGAAGCCGACCCGCACCGCCACCGAAGAGCTTCTCGATGAGGCGAAGCAGCAGGAGCTCGAGGACGACACCGACACCAGCCGGGACACCGGCGGGGCGGGCGACCCGATCACCCCGAGTCCGCACGCCAACCGCAAAACCGCCGAGGGCCGTCCCTCCGGCGGCGACTCCTGACCGGGCCCGTCGGCGAAGCGGACGGACCCCTGGGGCACGGTCCCGGCCGGGAAACCTGTCGGCGGCGACGCCGGACGCCGCCGCGCCCCGGACGGGTCACCACGACCTGCGGGCCTCCTCGTCCACCCGGTGCAATGGAGGCGTGACCACGCCCCCGAACGACTGTCTCGCCCGCAACGAGTGGATCTGCGGCGCCTATCTGCGCACCCGCCGCCATATCCTCCTCGACGCGGTGGCCCAGCATCTGCAACTGACCGTGGCCTCCGTGCTCATCGGTCTCGTCATCGCCGTGCCACTGGCCCTGCTGGCGCGCCGCTGGGGCGGGGTCGCCGGGCCCGTGCTCGCCGTCACCACGGTCCTCTACACCATTCCGTCCCTGGCGATGTTCTCGCTGCTCCTGCCCCTGTACGGGCTGTCGCCGGCGCTGGTGGTCGCCGGTCTCGTCCTGTACTCGCTCACCCTGCTCGTCCGGAACATCCTCGCGGGACTGCGCGCAGTCCCCGAGGAGACCCGACGGGCCGCCCACGGCATGGGATACGGCCCGATCCGGCTGCTGCTCACCGTGGAACTCCCGCTCGCCCTGCCCGCCGCCATGGCCGGGCTCCGCATCGCGACGGTCTCCGCGGTCTCCCTGGTCACCGTCGGGGCGATCGTCGGCTTCGGCGGACTCGGCAACCTGATCTACGCGGGCATGAACACGTACTTCAAGGCGCAGGTGCTGACCGCGTCCGTGCTGTGCGTGCTGATCGCCGTGGCCGCCGATCTGCTGCTGCTCGGCGTGCAGTGGCTGATCACACCCTGGGCGAGGGCGGCACGCGGATGAGGACCCTCGGCGAGGCCTGGCACTGGCTGACCGACCCCGCTCACTGGGCGGGCGACGACGGCATCGGGCACCGGCTGACGCAGCATGTCCTCCTCACCGTGAGCTGTCTGATCATCAGCTGTGCGATCGCCCTGCCGATTGCGCTGGTCCTCGGCCACCTCGGCAGGGGCGGCGCGCTCGCCGTCAACATCTCCAACGTCGGCCGTGCCGTGCCCACCTTCGCCGTGCTGGTGCTTCTGCTGCTCACCCCGCTCGGCCGCTGGGGGCAGGGGCCCACCGTCGTGGCCCTCGTCCTGTTCGCCGTACCGCCCCTGCTGACCAACACCTACGTCGGCATGCGGGAGGTCGACCGCAGTGTGGTGCGGGCGGCGCGGGGGATGGGGATGACCGGCCGGCAGACGCTGCTCCGCGTGGAACTCCCCCTGTCGCTCCCGATGGTCCTGAACGGGGTGCGGATCGCCGCCGTACAGCTCGTCGCGACCGCCACGATCGCCGCGCTCGCGGGCGGAGGCGGACTCGGCCGGATCATCACCGCCGGGTTCAACCTGGCGAGCACGCCGCAGGTGGTGGCCGGTGCGCTCCTGGTGGCGGCGCTGGCACTGACCGTGGAGGGGGTCTTCGAGGCAGTCGAGCGGCTGGTCCCGCTCCGGGCCGAAGGCTCGCGATGAGACGGTGCGCGGTGGCCGCGTGCCTGCTCCTCCTCGTCGGCTGCGCCACCGGCCCGTCCCTGGAGACCCGGGACCGGGTCACCGCGCCGCCCGGCGACAGCAGCCATCTGACGGTCGGCTCGGCCGGCTTCACCGAGAGCGACCTGCTCGCCCACATGTACACACTGCTCCTGGACCAGGCCGGCTACAAGACGTCCATGATCACCGTCGCCAACCGGGAGCTGTACGAACCCGCCCTGGAATCGGGGCAGATCGACGTCGTCCCCGAGTACGCGGCCACCTTCGCGGACTGGCTCAACGCCAGGACCCACGGCCCCGACGCTCCTCCCGTCGGTTCGCCGGACCTCGACACCACGATGAAGGCCCTGCGCAGGCTCGCTGCGCCCCGCGGTCTCGCCGTGCTCGCTCCCGGCCGGGCGGTCGACCAGAACGCCTTCGCGGTGACCGGGGCGTACGCCCGTGAGCACCACCTGAAGACGCTGAGCGACCTCGGCAGGTCCGGCGTGAGAGTGCGGCTCGCGGCAGGCGACGAGTGCGTACGACGACCGTACTGCGCACCGGGGTTGAGGAAGGTGTACGGCATCGACGTCACCGGCGTCGACCCCAAGGGCGTCGGCACCACCCAGGCCAAACGGGCCGTGCAGAGCGGACGGGACCAGATGGTGCTGACCACCACCACGGACGCGACCCTGGACGCGTTCGGGCTCGTCCTGCTCGCCGACGACAGACATCTCCAGAACGCGGACTACATCGTCCCGGTCGTGAGCCGCTCCCGTGCGGGCGGCGCACGCGTCACCAAGGCACTCGGCGCCCTCAACTCCGTTCTCACCACCAGGGATCTCGCGTCGATGAACGAACGGGTCGACCGTCGGCGGCGGCTCCCGCAGGACGTGGCCCGCGCCTATCTCGAGGACAAGGGCCTGCTGAAGTGACGGGGCACCGACGCCGTCGGCCGGCCGGACGCGCCGACGGCGAGGCTTCTCACGCGTCCGCCACCGACTCGTACGGCACCTCCCGCCGGGAGACGCCCCGCGCGTCCGCGTCCACCGAGCGGCGCAGGGCCTCATGGAGTTTGGCCGGGGTCAGAACCCCGAGAAATCGTGTCCCGTCCAGCACCGCCACCCATCCGGCGTCGTGCTGGAGCATCACCCCGAACGCCTGCTTCAGCGGAGCGCCCACCGGTACCCAGGAGTTCATCCGGTGCGCGTGGTCGCGGACCAGGCCGCCCCCGGCCAGCTCCTCGACGCCGGCCCAGCCGTGCAGATCGCCGGCGGTGTCCAGCACGACCGCCCAGCGCGCCCCCTGTGCGCGCAGCCGGGCCGCCGCCCGACCGGTGGGCTCGTCCAGCCGTGCGACGGGCGGCTGCTCCAGGTCGCTCGGCTCGATCTCGGTCACCGACAGCCGCTTCAGACCCCGGTCCGCGCCCACGAACGCGGCGACGCCCGGCGTCGCGGGTCTGCCCAGCACCGCCCCGGGCGTGTCGAACTGCTCGACGCGGCCCTGCCCGTACACCGCGACCCGGTCACCGAGCCCGACCGCCTCCTCGATGTCGTGCGTGACCAGCAGCACCGTCTTGCGCACGGCCGTCTGCATCCGCAGGAACTCCTCGTGCAACTGCTCCCGCACCACCGGGTCGACCGCGCCGAACGGCTCGTCCATCAGCAGCACCGGCGGATCGGCGGCCAGCGCCCGCGCCACCCCCACCCGTTGCCGCTGACCGCCGGACAACTGGTCCGGATAACGCGGCCCGTACGTCTTCGGGTCCAGGCCCACCAGGTCGAGCAGTTCCGCCGCGCGCGCCCGTGCCCTCGCCTTCTTCCAGCCGAGCAGGCAGGGCACGGTCGCGGTGTTGTCGAGCACGGTCCGGTGCGGGAACAGCCCGATCTGCTGGATCACATAACCGATGCGGCGCCGCAGCCGTACCGGATCGACGGTCGCGACGTCCTCGCCGCCCACGAAGATCCGCCCCGAGGTCGGCTCGATCAGCCGGTTGACCATCATCATCGTGGTGGTCTTGCCGCAGCCGGACGGTCCGACGAGCGTGACGAGCTCGCCCTCGGCGATCTCGAAGGACAGGCCGTCGACGGCCGTCGTACCGTCCGGATACCGCTTGGTGACCTGCTCGAACCGGATCATTCCCTCACGCTAACGGCGCCGGTCACTCCTCGCTCACCAGCACGACCTCCAGGGTGCGCGGACCATGCACCCCCTCGACGCGGTCCAGCTCGATGTCACTGGTCGCGGACGGACCGGAGATCCAGGTCATCGGGCGTGTCGGGGCGAGCCGACGCAGGGCCTGCGGCACGGACGACACGACCTGGCCCGGAACCCGCACCACACAGATGTGGTGGTCGGGTACGAGGGTGATACGGCGGCGCCCCTGGTCCGGGGAAGCGTCCAGCACCAGGGTGCCGGTCTCGGCGATCGCGACCGCGCAGCCGGTGACCACGCTGTCGACGCGGTCGAGTTCGTGCGGGGTGCTCTCCGCCCGGTCGGGAACCTGCTCGACGCCCCTGAGCCAGTGGGACGGCAGTCCCGCGGGCACCAGCACGGTCCGCGCGCCGCGCGCCGCGAGAAGACCGGCCAGGATCGACGGCAGTCCCGGGGCGTCCGTCCGGTGCACGATCGCCCGGTAGTCCGCGAGGTTCTCCGCGAGCAGATCCACCGTCTCCGCCGGGGAGCGCTCGCCGTGCCGCTCCTGATAGTCCCGGGGAACGGCCTGCTCGTACGGCGTGTCGTCCTGGGGCACGTCCGCCAGCGCGCGCCGCACCCGGCCCAGGATCAGATCCCTGCTGCCGCTCACTGCGCCTCCTTCCCTCCGCGTGTGCGCTGCCACCAGTCGCGGAACGGTTCCGCGGGCACCGCCGGCAGGTCCCGGCTCGCGCTCCACGCCCTGCCGGGGCCCGGCAGCGTCCGCGGATGGAAGCGGCGGGAGCGCGACGCCAGGCGCTGGCCGGCGCGCAGTGCCCCGGGGTGGCTGAACGCCCAGCGCGCCGCCCGCATCGCCGCCCGCTCGGCGGCGTGTCCCTTCGCCGGCCTCAGCACGACCTTGTTCCCCGCCCGTGTCGCGGCCCCGCCCTCCACGACCCGCTCCCTCAGATGCACCAGCACCTCAGGGATGTCGATGGCGACCGGACACACGTCGTAGCAGGCGCCGCACAGCGAGGAGGCGTAGGGCAGCGAGGCGTCGATCGCGTTGTCGGCACCCCGGAGCTGGGGGCTGAGGATGGCGCCGATCGGTCCCGGGTACACCGAGCCGTAGGCGTGGCCGCCCGCCCGCTCGTACACCGGGCAGACGTTGAGACACGCCGAGCAGCGGATGCAGCGCAGGGCCTGGCGGCCGACCTGGTCGGCGAGCGTGTCGGTGCGCCCGTTGTCCAGCAGGACCAGATGGAAGGTCCGGGGGCCGTCCGCCGTGTCGGAGTCCGTGGTGCCCGTCCACATGCTCGTGTACGGGTTCATCCGCTCGGCCGTCGAGGAGCGGGGCAGCGTCTGAAGGAAGACCTCCAGATCCCGCCAGGTCGGCACGATCTTCTCGATGCCGACGACCGAGATCAGCGTCTCGGGGAGGGTGAGGCACATCCGCCCGTTGCCCTCCGACTCGACCACCACCAGCGTGCCCGTCTCCGCGACCATGAAGTTCGCACCGGAGACGGCGACCTTGGCGCGCAGGAACTTCTCGCGCAGGTGCAGCCGGGCCGCCTCGGCGAGTTCGGCCGGCGAATCGGTGAGGCCCTCGGGAGCCGGGCGGCCCCACGCGCCCATCTCCGAGCGGAAGATGTCCCTGATCTCGCCGCGGTTGCGGTGGATGGCCGGGACCAGGATGTGCGACGGCCGGTCCTTGCCCAACTGCACGATCAGCTCGGCGAGATCGGTCTCGTACGCCCGGATCCCCTCGGCCTCGAGCGCCTCGTTCAAGCCGATTTCCTGGGTGGCCATGGACTTGACCTTCACGACCTCCGACTCGCCGGTCGCCTTGACGAGTCGGGTGACGATCCGGTTGGCCTCGTCCGCGTCAACGGCCCAGTGGACGGTGCCACCGGCCGCCGTGACCGCCTCCTCCAACTGCACCAGATAGCGGTCGAGATGGCGCAGCGTATGGTCCTTGATCCGCCTGCCCGCCTCCCGCAGCTCCGCCCAGTCGGGCACCTCACGGACGGCCCTGGCCCGCTTGGCGCGGATGGTGTGCGTGGCGTGCCGCAGGTTCCCGCGCAGAGTCGGATTGGCGACGGCCTCCCGAGCGGCCTCGGGAAAGGCCGGCATCCCGACGAACGTCCCGCTCATGCGCTGCGCCCCTTCACCCGGTCGACGACGCTCATACCCAGCGGCTCCTCCTCCGTGCTCGCCAGGATCTCCGCGATGTGCACCGGCCGCATGCCGACGCGCAGCCGCGCCATCGTGCCGCCGATGTGCATGAGACAGGAGTTGTCGGCCGCGCAGAGCACTTCCGCGCCCGTGGACTCGGCGCTGCGCACCTTGTCGACGCCCATGGCCGCCGAGACGTCGGGGTTCTTCACGGCGAAGGTGCCGCCGAAGCCGCAGCACTCCTCCGCGCCGGGCAGTTCGATCAGGTCCAGTCCCTTCACGGCCCGGAGCAGCCGCACCGGGCGGTCGCCGAGCCGGAGGCTGCGCAGCCCGTGGCACGTGGGGTGGTAGGTCACCGGATGGGGGTAGTACGCCCCGACGTCCGTCACCCCCAGCACGTCCACCAGGAACTCCGTCAGTTCGTACGTCTTCGGGACGACGGGCGCCACCGTGGCCGCCAGCGTGTCGCCGCGGCCCTCGGCCCGTGCCCGCTCCCCCATCCGCGGATACAGCTCCCGCACCATCGCCGCGCAGGACCCGGACGGGGTCACGATCGCCTCATACCCCCCGAATACATCGGAGAACTGGACTGCGAGCGGCTCAGCCTCATGCCGGTAGCCGGTGTTGTAGTGGGCCTGCCCGCAACACGTCTGCGCCGACGGAAAGTCGACCTCGACGCCCAACCTGGTCAGGAGTTTGACTACGGCACGCCCGGTATCCGGATAGAGCGTGTCGTTGACGCAGGTCAGGAACAGAGCGACACGCATCGCGGCTCCTCGGGGTGGATCATCCGATGAGTGCAGGGTAATCGGCGGACGCGGCCTGGGGGAGACCCCGTCTCACGGCGCGGCGGGCCGGCGCTCCGTGTCGAGCCACCGCGCCGTATCACCCCGCGGCGCCGTTTCCACGGTCGTCGGGTCTCGGTGCGCGGACCGTCCACTCACGCGGCGCCATGGCACTCACCGTCTCACAACGGTGCCATGGCACTCATACCGTCGCGCGCGGCGCCATGGCACCAACACCGCCTCGCGCAGCGCCCGTACGTGCCCTTACCCCGTACGCGTCCCTACCAGGGAAGAGGGCCCTCCGCATCGAAGTAGCCCCCGGTTGGGCCGTCCGGGCCCACCAGTGCCATGCGGACGATGATCTCGGCGCCCTGCTCGACGGTCTGCGTGCCCGTGTGGTGGTTCAGGTCCGTGGCGGTGTAGCCGGGCTCCACCGCGTTGATCCGCATGTCCGGGAACGCCTTCGCGTACTGCACCGTGACCATGTTGACCGCCGCCTTGGACGCCGGATAGGCGACCCCGGGATAGCCGTAGGTGGGCGTGCCCGCGGCGGTGACCCTGGTCAGCGAGGCGAGGCCGCTGCTGACGTTGACCACCACGGGGGCGGCCGAGCGCCGCAGCAGCGGCAGGAAGGCGTGGGTGACGCGAACCAGACCGAAGACGTTCGTCTCGAACACCGTCCGCATCACGTCGGCGGTCGCCTCCGCGGCGCCGATCACGCCTCCGTCCGGTGTCCGGCCTTCGATACCGGCGTTGTTGACCAGGACGTCCAGTCCGCCGTCGGCCTCGATGGTCTTGGCCGCGGCCGTCACGGAGGCGTCGTCGGTGACGTCGAGCAGGACCGTCCGCGCGCCCAGCCGCTCGGCGGCCCTGCGTCCGCGTTCGGCGTCCCGGCTTCCCAGGTAGACGGTGTGCCCCGCCTCGACGAGTCGGCGGGCGGTCTCGAATCCGAGGCCCTTGTTGGCCCCGGTGATGAGTGTTGTCGTCATGCCTCAAGAGTGATGCGCGACCTCCCGCACAGCCAGGGGTCCCCTCTTCCTGCGACCACGGGTACCAGGAAGACGTCCCCTCCCTCGGTGCACCCCGGTCGGCATGGCGACGGCGGAGTTCGGCAAGGCGGTGTGCCGCTGGCGCGACCCGCGTCCGACCCGAGGCGGCCGGGCTGCCCTCCGGCGGGCAGCGGCGCGCCCGGGCTGCTCCACGAGGAGCTGGCCCTGCCGGCCGGGATCTCCGTCGACTACGTCACCCGCCTCGAACAGGGCCGCGCGATCCACCCCTCCGCCCAGGTCGTCGAAGCCCTGTGCAGGGCCCGGCGGCCGAGGGGAACCGAGCGCGAGCACCTCTTCCGGCTCGCGGGACTGACGCCGCCGGGCCCGGACACCGTGCCCGCGCACCTCACCCCGAGTCTCCAACGGCTCCTGGACCGGCTGACGGGAACACCCGTCGCCGTCTACGACGCATCCTGGACGAGCGCGGCGGGTTCGTCGTAGGGATGTCCGACACCGGCTGAGCGGCCGGTCGGTAAGCGCTTCTCGATCCCCGGGGGCGGAAGCCGCCCGACCATGTGCTGAACTGGCACGCGTCCTGCATCCGTCCGTCCCGGGAGCCCCATTGAGTCTCAGCTACCGTCACCCCGGTGTCGTCCTCACCGACCGGCGCTTCATCGTGCCCCTCGACCACGACACCCCCGACGGGGAGACGATCGAGCTGTACGCACGGGAGGCCGTCGCCAGCGACAAGGCGGGGGCCGACCTGCCCTGGCTGGTGTATCTCCAGGGCGGTCCCGGCTTCGGGGCGAATCGTTTCATCGGAAAGCAGGCGTGGCTGGGCCGCGCCTTGGAGGAGCACCGCGTGCTGCTCCTGGACCAGCGGGGCACCGGAGCCTCCACGCCCGCCAACCGCCAGACGCTCCCGCTGCGCGGAGGGCCCCGCGAGCAGGCCGACTACCTCGTCCGCTTCCGTGCCGACTCCATCGTCCGCGACTGCGAGGCCATCCGCCCCCAGCTCACCGGCGGCGCCCCCTGGACGGTCCTCGGGCAGAGCTTCGGCGGCTTCTGCGCCGTGCACTACCTCTCCACGGCCCCCGAGGGCCTGCGTGCCGCCCTGATCACCGGTGGGCTGCCCTCCCTCGACGCACACGCGGACGACGTCTACCGGGCCGCCTACCCCCGGATCGAACGCAAGGTCGCCGCCCACTACGCCCGCTACCCGCAGGACGTCGAACGCGCCCGTCGTATCGCCGAGTACCTGCTCCAGCACGAGCCCGTCCTGAACGGCGGCTACCGGCTCACCGTCGAGGCGTTCCAGTCCCTCGGCATCCTCCTCGGCGGCGGTGAGGGCAGCCACCGCCTCCACTTCCTCCTCGAGAACGCCTTCGTGCGCACCGCCCGGGGACCCGCGCTCTCGGACGCCTTCCAGGAGGAGGTACAGGCCCTCCTGTCGTACGCGGGCCACCCGCTGTACGCGCTGGTCCACGAGGCGATCTACGGCCAGGACGACCGCCCCACCGCCTGGTCCGCGGAGCGGGTACGCGCGCAGTTCCCGCAGTTCGACGCGGAGAAGGCACTCGCGGGCGACGGCCGGGTGCTGTTCACGGGCGAGTCCGTGCACCCCTGGATGTTCGAGACCGACCCGGCGCTTCGCCCCCTGCGCGAGACCGCGCACCTGCTCGCCGAGCGCACCGACTGGACGCCGCTGTACGACCGCGCCCGCCTCGCCGCGAACGAGGTGCCGGTGGCGGCGGCGGTCTACCACGACGACATGTACGTCGAAACCGCCCACGCCCTGGAGACGGCCCGCTCGATCCGCGGCCTGCGCACCTGGGTGACGGACGAGTTCGAACACGACGGCGTCCGCGCGGGCGGCCCCCGCGTCCTCGACCGCCTGCTGGCGCTGTCGCGGGACGAGGTTTGACCGAGGACCGGACCGGTGGACCGGGGCCGGCGCCTTGCTCGCCCCGATCCACGGGCAGTTCCCCGCCGCTTCCCAGCCCTGGTCCGCGAGGAGTTCCCCGGCACCCCCCACCGGCCGCGGCAGTCGCCGCTAGCCTGCGACCATGAAGGAGCCGCGGAACGACCAGCTCGAACCCATGGCCGACGACTGGCGGCGCGCTCTCGCCGTGGTCGCCCATCCCGACGGCCTCGAGTACGGCTGCGCCGCGGCGATCGGCGTCCGCTGGGTCGCCGTCGCCGGTTCCTCGACGCCGACCCACGCCTGGAGGCCCTGTTCTCCCGAAGCTACGGCGAAGTGACAAGTAGCTCTCTGTAGCGGATCTGGGGTGTGCTTGTCAGGACTCTGCGCGCGGCGCTGGTGCGGCTGGTCAACGCCACCTTCGCCGCTCGCGAGGCCGCGTGGTGGGGCGAGGGCACCGCCTGCGCGAGCGACTCCAAGAAGTTCGGCTCCTGGAGCTCGAACTTCATGACCGAGTGGCACCAGCGGTACCGCGGCCCCGGCGTGATGATCTACTGGCACGTCGAGAAGAAGTCGCTGTGCGTCTACAGCCAGCTCAAGTCCTGCTCGGCCTCGGAGGTCGCCGCGATGATCCGTACGGGGGCCGGGCACCGTGGACGCCGCGGCGGCGAGGGCGAGGTGTGTACATCTATGGCAGCCAGGCCCCTGCGTGCTCACAGATCGTGCCGGCGGACGGCGACCACAGCGACGACTGCTGCGGCGAGGGGCCAAGCCGCGTACACGATCCACGACCCGCTGATCGTCGCCGGGTAGGGGGCCGATCCGAAGGGGTCGCCCATCTGCACCAGTCGTTCCCACGCACTGCGGGGCAGCGCGTGAAGGATGGCGGACGACCAGCGGTGGCGGTCGTTGAGGAGGAACGGCAGCAGCAGAAGAATGCCGGTGAACGTCACGAGGGTGGTTGCGGTGTGCCGGATGAGGGCACCGAGGCCCATCCCGACGAGCGCGCACACCGGAGCGAGCAGAGCGGACGCCGCGACGGCGCGGAGCGCGCCGGGGTAGCCGAGGGACAGGCCGATGCCCCGACCGGACAGGATGGCCTGTGTCACGCCGAACGAGGTTCCCGCGACGACCGTGCCGTAGACGAGCATGACTGCCGTCACGACGGCCATCTTGGCCGCTACGACCGATCGGCGGGCCGGTACCGCCGCGAAAGTCGTGCGGATCTGTCCACTGCTGTACTCGCCGACGACCGTCAGGGCGCCGATGCTGCCAGTGGCGAGTATCAGGACCATGCAGGCGCCGATGGTGAAGGCGTCCCGCATGGCCCAGATCGGAACGAAGAGGGCCCGGATCCCTTCGTTGTAGGTCGGCCAGTTGTTGTAGTCCGCGACGGCCGCGCTGATGTTGATGGCGATGATGACCAGCGCGCTGACCCCGAACGCCCAGGAAATAGACCGCAGCGACCAGAGTTTGATCCACTCGGCGGCAAGGAGGTCCCGGAAGCGGGCGCCGGGCTCGGCGGCGCGCACGGCGGTCGAGACCCCCGTCTGCTGTGTGGTGGTCGAGGTCATCGGGATTCTCCTGCGAGGTATTCGACGCTGTCGGCGGTGAGTTCCATGAACGCCTCCTCCAGCGAGGAGGTGCGGGTGGCCAACTCAAGGAGCACGATGCGGTGGTGGGAGGCAAGTTCCCCGATGCGGGCCGCGCTCAGGCCGGTCACGGTGAGCCACTCCTCTGCGCCCGAGGCGTCCGGCTGTACCGAAGCGCCCTCGGCTTCGAGCACAGCTGCCAGCGCGGTGCTGTCGGGTGTCCGCACGGTCACGCTCTGGCGGGTTCCGCGGGCCGCGAACTCCGCCACGCTCTCGTCGGCGATCAGCTCACCCCGGCCGATGACGATCAGGTGCTCGGCGGTGTTCTGCATCTCGCTCATCAGGTGGCTGGAGACGAACACGGTGCGCCCCTCGGCGGCCAGTCGCCTGAACAGGCCGCGTACCCACCGCACGCCCTCCGGGTCCAGGCCGTTGACCGGCTCGTCGAACAGCAGTACCGGAGGGTCGCCGAGCAGAGCCGTGGCGATGCCGAGCCGCTGCTTCATGCCCAGGGAGAACCCGCCGATGCGACGCCGGGCCGCAGGAGCCAGTCCTACCTCCTCAAGGACCTCGTCCACCCGGCTCCGCGGGATACCGTTGCTGCGGGCCAGGGCGGACAGATAGGCCACTGCGCTGCGACCGCCATGGACGTCATGGGCGTCGAGCAGGGCACCGACGTGACGCAGGCCGCGCGGGTGGTCCCGGAACAGGTGACCGTCGATGGTGGCGGTGCCGCTGGTGGGTTCGGTCAAGCCGAGGAGCATGCGCAGCGTGGTGCTCTTGCCGGCACCGTTGGGACCGAGGAACCCGGTGACGTGCCCGGGACGCACGGTGAAAGTCAGGCCCTTGACGGCAGTGGCCTTGCCATATCGCTTGGTCAGTTCGTTGACTTCGATCACCCGGCCAACGGTGCCGGGGAGAGCGTCCGTCCGGCATCGGCCCGTCGGCTGCACTCGCGGGACGCCTGGTATCCCGTGGGCGTACGCCCACGGGCCAATGTTCCGCCGCTGGTCAGGCGATTACGATCGCCCCATGTCCGCCAAGCCGCGTCCCCTGCTGTCCTGGCACCTGCGGCCGGCCGCGCGGGCGGCTCTGGCCTGGTGCGGGGCGATCGCCTACCCCTTCGCACTGTTCTTCGCAGCACGCGGCACGCCCTTCGACTCCCCCGGCTTGCCCTCCGTCTCGGCGGCCGCGGTCACGGTCCTGCCTCTCGGACTGCTGCGCCGCCGCCCACTGCCGACCCTGGCACTGATGCTCCTGGGTACGTACATCACGGCGACCACAACCCCGTTCTGGCAGGTCGTGTATCTGCTGGTTCTGGCGAACGACCTCGCCATCGGATACATCGTGGCCACCCGGCCTCGCCGCATCGCGGTCACCGCTGCCATCACGACGCTCGGCGTACAAGTCGCCTTTGCCGCACGCCTCGGGACCGGGACGGACGGCTTCGCCCGCACGGTCGTGGTCCTCCTCCTCGCCCTTGGCGCCGCCTGGATGACTGGCCATTCGGTTCGCGAACGCCGAGAGCACGCCGCGGCACTGCGCTCGCAGACCGCCGCCCAGGCCGTCGCTGCCGAACGGCTCCGGATCGCCCGTGAGCTGCACGACATGATCGCGCACAGCATCGGCGTCATCGCCATCCAGGCAGGCGTGGGCCGCCGGGTCATCGACACACAGCCGGACGAGGCCCGCAACGCGCTGGCCACCATCGAAGACACCAGCAGGGAAACCCTCGCCGGGCTGCGGCGCACCCTGGGCGCACTGCGCCGCACCGAACCGGGCCCTGGGGCGGAGGCCGCGCCGCGCGAGCCTGCCCCGGGGCTGGCCGACCTCGACCGGCTGACCGCGTCAACGAAGGACGCGGGCATCCATGTCGACGTGCGATGGCTCGGAGAACGACGGCCCCTACCCCCCGATATCGACCTGGCCGCTTTCCGGATCGTGCAGGAAGCCCTCACCAACGTCGTACGCCACGCGGACACCCCCGACTGCCGCGTCACCATCGGCTACCAAGACGGCGAACTGACCATCGAGGTCGCCGACGATGGCCGCGGCGGCTCCACCTCCGGCACCGGATACGGCATCACCGGAATGCGGGAACGCGTCAACCTGCTACGCGGCCAGTTCACCGCCGGGCCGCGACCCGAGGGCGGCTTTCGCGTGGCAGCCCGGCTCCCCCTCTCCGAAGGTGTGCACATCTCATGACGGTCCGCGTCGTGCTCGCCGACGACCAGCCATTGGTCCGCAGCGGTCTGCGCGTCCTGATGGCCGACGCGCCCGACATCGACGTCGTGGGAGAGGCCGGAACCGGCGCCGAAGCGGTCCAACTGGTCCGGAACACGGAGCCCGATGTGGCGGTGATGGACATCCGCATGCCAGGCATGGACGGCATCGAAGCCACCGGGCTGATCACGGCAGCCGCTGGAGCGACGCGCGTCCTTATCCTCACCACGTTCGACGACGACGAGTACATCTACGGTGCGCTCCGAGCGGGTGCGAGCGGATTCCTCGTCAAGGACATGGCACTGGACGACATCCTCGGGGCGATCCGCGTGGTCGCCGCCGGAGACGCCCTGATCGCCCCGAGCGTCACGCGCCGCCTGATCGCAGAGTTCGCCGCCCGCCCCGAACCAGCCCCGCATCCACGACCGGTCGGGAACATCACCGAGCGGGAACGCGAGGTACTGACCCTCGTCGGGCGCGGCATGTCCAACAGCGAGATCGCCGCCCACCTCTACATCAGCGTGGCCACCGCAAAGGCACACATAGCGCGGCTACTCACCAAACTCGAAGCCCGCGACCGGGTCCAACTTGTCATCACGGCCTACGAGATCGGCCTGGTAACGCCACCTCGCTGAACACCAAGCATCTCAGTTACCGAAGCTCGCCGGCCGAAGCAACGTGGCCCGAACTCTCATAAACGGTCCTTTGCCAGAGCGAGACCACCCGGGGGTCGGGACGGTCCTCCGGACCCCCGGATCGGATCGCACAACTCGTTCTCACTCAAAAGCGGGGGCGACCCCCTTGTGAGAGTCGCATTGTGCGAAAATCCCGACCCATCGGACCCTCACACCGCGCCCCGGTCCGATGCGGACGACATCGAGCGCCACCCGTGCCCGCGCTGCGGCGCCGAGCGTGGATCACCCTGCCGCTCGCGCGGCGGCGCGGTCGCCGGCACCTACCACACCGGCCGTTTCACCAAAGTGCCCCGGCTCGCGAAGCTCCTGCGGGTGCCGACCCCGGCCGACCGCGGACCGGGACAACCGTGGCGGCCCGGCACCCCGCCTCCTGCGCCGATCGACCCCGACACGCCGACCGCCGACATTCGGATCGGCTACGCACGCTGCTCGACCCTCGGCCAGGAACTCGACTCCCAGCTCGACGCACTCGCGGCCAAGAACATCCCACGGGACAAGATCTTCGCCGAGAAGATCAGCACCCGGGTACGGGTCCGCCCCCAGTTCGAGGCCGCCCTCACCACCGCCCGCGACATCAAGGCCCACGCCCCGCACTGTCGGGTGATCCTCACCGTGTACGAGATGAAGCGACTTGGCCGCGACGCCGCCGAACTCACCGCGCTCGCCGACCACCTGTCCGCCCACGGCCTAGTGCTGGAGATGCTCGCCGGACCGCTCGCGGGGATGTACGACCCCAGCGGCCACGGCAGGCTGCTGTTCGCATTCTTCGCGGCGATGGCCGAGACGGAACGGGAGAACATCCGGGAGCCGACCCTGGAAGGGCTCGACGCCGCGGCCCGCAAGGGCAAGCACGGCGGCCGGCCCCCGGTCATCACCGAGGACATGCTGCACACCGTGCTGCGGCGCCGGGCACTCGGCGAGTCCGTCGAGCAGATCCAACCGGACCTGATCATCCCCACCGGCAAACGCAAGGGACAGAACCCCTCCGTCGCCAGCATCTACCGGGCGCTCGCCGAGCACGCCAAGCGCGAGGCGTACCCCGAAGCCGTCGAACTGGCCCACGCCGACTTCGCCGCCCTTCAGGCCGGCGAACTCCCCGGCCCACGCACGGCGACCATGGAAGAGGCTCGGTGACGGTGGCACCGTGTCAGCCGCTACCGCTAATTCCCGTTCCCGTACTCCCCAAGGGCCGGGCCAGAACTCCTCGGTGGCGAGCATCTATCGGGCGCTGGCCGAGCACGCCAAGCGCGGGGCGTACCCGGAAGCCGTCGAACAGGCCCACGCCGACTTCGCCGCCCTTCAGGTCGGCGAAGTTCCCGGACCCCGTCCCGCTATCCCTGACCCAGCGTCACTTTGATTACGGAGAGCTACTTGTCACTTCGCCGCAGCTTCGGGAGAACAGGGCCAGGAGGCGGCACCGGGCCTCGAGCGCGCGGTGCGGTCCCTGCTGGAACACCGTACGTATATCGAGGCGTTGACCGACCAGGACCCGGAGACATACGCACGGTCCTTCCTGACCTCCCAGACCGAGGCCGTGGGCGAGCGGTTCGGTGGCGGACCGGCGGTGGCGTTCGAGCTTTTCGGCCGCTAGTCGGCCACGGCTCCGGGGGGGCCGGAACCCGTGCTTCGACGTGTCCGAAAGCCCACACAGACCACTTCACGAAACGGGGATCGATGGACGACAAGGAACTGCTGGCCGAACGCTTCCAGACGCAGCGCGGGCATCTCAGAGCCGTTGCCTACCGGATGCTCGGCTCACTGGGCGAGGCCGAGGACGCCGTGCAGGAGACCTGGGTGAAGCTGAGCCGTTCCGACGTGAGCGAGGTGACGAACCTCGCCGGCTGGCTCACCACCGTGGTCGGCCGGATCTGCCTCGACATGCTGCGCTCCCGCACGGCGCGCCGGGAGGAACCCATGGCCGACACCTTCGTCCCGGACCCCGTCGTCACGCCCCTGGAGCGCGTCGATCCCGAACAGGAGGTGCTGCTCGCCGACTCGGTCGGGCTCGCCCTCCTTGTCGTGCTGGAGACACTGGAGCCCGCCGAGCGGCTGGCCTTCGTCCTGCACGACATGTTCGCCGTGCCGTTCGACGACATCGCGGCCATCGTGGGGCGCACGTCCGCCGCGACCCGGCAGCTCGCCAGCCGCGCCCGCCGCCGGGTGCAGAGCGCCGAGCCCGCGTCCGATCCGGATCCGCGACGGCAGCGCGAGGCGGTGGAGGCGTTCCTCGCGGCCTCGCGCGCCGGTGACTTCGACGCCCTGGTCGCCGTCCTCGACCCGGATGTCGTGCTGCGAGCCGACTCCGGCCCCCTGGTCTCCGGTGTGGCCGCCTCCAAGGTGGCGCGCGGTGCGTCGACCGTGGCGAAGGGGGCGCTCATGTTCCGGCAGTACTCCCAGTACGCCCGGCTCGCCCTGGTCAACGGCGCGATCGGGCTGGTCACAGCGCCCGAGGGCCGGCTCATGTCGGTCATGGGCGTCACCGTCGTGGACGGCAGGATCACCGGTATCTACATCATGTCGGACCCCGAGCGGCTGGAGCGGCTGGGCCGTGCGGCACCGGCGGCCTGACCCGCCGGGTCAGGCCCCGGTCCTCTGCCCCGCGCGCAGCGGCGCCACCGCCCTCCCGTCCGGGAGCAGTTCGCCGGTGTCGTCGAAGACGATGGTGCCGTTGCACAGCAGGTTCCTTCTCTGCACTTCACCCAGATGGGTGTGCGGCTTCTCCATCTCGCTGCGGACTTCCTCCGCAGGGGTGCGCTCTGCGGAGGTGTTTCCCGCTCCGAGTCCGACGCGGAAACAGGCGGGGTAGGGAAACTGCGGTGTGGCCCGGACCGTTGGACAGGCATGGAGCTGAATAAGCGAGCGGGACATCAGGGGACCGGGCCCGGGGTAATCACGCCGGACGGCTGCGCGGTCGAGTTGTACTCTCGGCTGCCGGTCGGGGCCGAGCCGGACATCGTCGCCGGTGCCGTGTCGCCGGGTGCGCACATCCTGGAGCTGGGTTGTGGTGTGGGGCGCGTGACCCACCCGCTCCTGGAGCGGGGATTTATGGTGACTGCTGTGGACGAGTCCCAGGAGATGCTCGATCGCATTCGCGGGGCACGTGCGATACGCAGCGCGATCGAGGACCTCGACCTGGGCGAGACGTTCGACGTGGTGATGCTTGCGTCGTTCCTCGTGCACACCGGAGACGTCGAAGTGCGGCGTGCGCTGCTGCGTACCTGCGTCCGGCACCTCGCGTCGGGCGGCTGCGTGCTGATCCAACGGGAGGGTGAGGACTGGCACACGAACGTGCCGCGTGAGCGTGTCGACCCCAGCGGTTTCACGATGCGGATCGTGTCGGCGGAGCCGACTGGTGATGGGGCGAACTCGGTGTATGCGGAGTATGAATTTCCGGACGCCACATGGACCCAGACGTTCGTGTCCCGGCCGCTGACGAAGGAGCAGTTCGAGGGGGCTCTCGAAGAGGTGGGCCTGAAGGTGGATACGTACCTCACGGAGGACGGGACATGGGCGCGGTCGAGTCTCGCGGCTTAGGCGCATGTGACTGGACAAGCCCTGCCCGGCATGGGGGATGAGTTTGGGCCTTGGGAGTCCCTGGTCCGCTACCCGGCCGTCGGAGTGGCGGTTGGGCTGCTTGACGCTTCTCTGCGCCCCAGATCGTGGTTCGTTGGGGATCACTGGCTCTCCTCGGGGCGTGGACGGGGATTGCCGAGGTCGGTGGTGGGTCTCTTGGTGAGGCGGGCGGCTTCGGCCTGTTTGGCGCGGAGGAAGGTCAGGGTCGAGTCGATGCCTTCTACCTCGCCGAGCCAGTGCTCCTCCTGGGCCCGCTTGCGGCGCAGGAGGAGGTCCTTCTGAGGTACCGCTTGCCGGTGCGGGGGTTGACGGAGCCGGGCTGCGGCGCGTCCGGCCGGGCGCGGCGGCGCTGAGGGTTCGGTGCCGAACGAAGCCATCCCACTATCACCGCCACCTCCCCTTCCGTCGCCCTGTCCCAGGTCACGTTCAGAAGCCACAGGAACCGGAACCACCGCAGCAGGTCATTAGCGTAACTACGGCTGGTTGCTGGGCTGTTGTCGTTCAGAGCGAGGTCCCGCAGGTAGGGGGTCACCGACTCGACCGGGCTTCCAGCGGGGTCGAGTACGGCGTACGGCGGATGCTGGGTCTCCAGCTGAACGACCGAGCCGACGCGGGGCAGGACAGCCCGCCCCTCCATCAGCTGGTTGCGCAGGTGCGACGTCACACAGAACTCCTCAGGCAGTCGGACATCGCAGTGCCCAACGACCTCAAGAAGGTGCAGTTAACACACCAGCCCTGCTCGGGATGGGCGCGGACGATCACCGCGGCGTCGTGGTCGGGGCGGTCGGCCGACGGGCACGGAGGCAGGTGCGTGCACATGACGTCTCTCCAGGGTCGTACGACGGTGTGTCTCCGTGGTACCGGAGTTTGTTTTCGTACGGATGAGAGGACCGCCACAGGGCAGGAAACTCGACGGTGAGCTTTCCCCTCGCGGCAGCCGTCGCGCAGTGCTCGGGGATGAGCGGTCCGCGTCGGCTGAAGAACTCTGCGCTCGAGGCCGACGCCGAAGCCGCCCCCGTCGGCCTCCCGGGTGAGTTCCGCCGCGCGGATGCCCTGAGTCCACTCTGGGACGCGGAGCTGGCCGCGGGCGAGATCGCCGAACGGTTCGAGGTGACCTTCGGAGCCGTCCCGCAGCACCTCGAGGTGCTGCGGGAGTCCGGCCTGGTTACGCTCGCCAAGAGGCAAGAAGCGCTTCTACCGCGCCGACCGTGAGGCCATGGGCCCACTGGCCGACTACCTTCGGTCGACGTGGGCCCCCAAGCTGGACACACTGGCCGACCTGGCGGAGGCGGCCGAGCGGGCGGAGCGTGAGGGGGCCGGAGACTCCGAAGGGGAGAGCCCTTGAACGCGAACGTGGTCACGGTGGAACGGCTTATCGCTGCCCGCCCCGAGACGGTGTTCTCCTTCTTCACCGACCGGGACAAGTGGCTGTCCTGGATGGGCAAGGACGGCGAGTTCAGCTTCGAGCCCGGTGGTGCCTATCGGACGACCGTCACCGGTGAGAACGTCGCGGAGGGCCGTTTCGTCGAGATCGACCCGCCCACCCGGGTGGTCTTCACCTGGGGCTGGGCGGAGGGCGGGATGCCCGTGCCGCCCGGCTCGACCACCGTGGAGATCACCCTCGAGCCGGTCGCCGCCGGCACCCTGCTGCGCCTGGTCCACCGGGACCTGCCCTCCCCGGAGGCGTGCGCCGCGCACGAGGAGGGTTGGGTGCACTATGTCGACCGGCTCGCCACGGCGGCGTCGGGCGGCGACCCGGGGCCCGACGACTGGATGTGAGCCGGCGACGGCCGGCCGGTCCGGCGCCCTGCCGGGCTCGGAGAACGCCGCTGCCCTCCGAAACCGGTTGCTGCGGCGACAACCCGGGCCGTTAGGGTGACCGTCATGCACGTCACCCCCGCCGACCCTGCCGACCTGCGTGCCGACTGCGCCCGCTGCTTCGCCCTGTGCTGTGTCGCGTTGCCCTTCGCCCGCTCGGCCGACTTCGCGATCGACAAGGACGCCGGGACCGCCTGCCGGAACCTGCGGGACGATTTCCGCTGCGGCGTCCACGCCGAGCTCCGGCAGCGCGGCTTCCCCGGCTGCACGGTCTACGACTGCTTCGGCGCCGGACAGAAGGTCTCCCAGGTCACCTTCGGCGGGCGGGACTGGAGGTCGGGCGGCCCGGAGCACGCACGGCGGATGTTCGACGTGTTCCCCGTGGTGCGTCAACTCCACGAACTGCTGCGGTACATGACCGAGGCGCTCACCCTGCCCGCCGCGCGTCCCGTTCACGGCGAACTGCGCCGCATCCTGGCAAAGACCGAGCGGCTCACTCGCCAGACCCCCGAAGAACTGGGGCAGTTGGATGTGGCGGCGCACCGGCAGGAGGTCAACGTACTGCTGCTGCGCGCCAGCGAGCTGGCGCGGTCGGGGTCGGGGCGCCGCACCAGGGACCGGCGGGGCGCCGACCTCATCGGCGCCCGGCTGAAGGGCGCCGATCTACGCGGCGCCGGTCTGCGCGGCGCCTACCTCATAGCCGCCGACCTCACGGGCGCCGATCTGCGCGGCGCCGATCTCATCGGCGCCGACCTGCGCGACGCGGACCTCACCGACGCCGATCTGACCGGTGCCCTCTTTCTGACCCAGCCCCAGATCAACGCGGCCCGGGGCAGCGCGGGCACCAGGCTCCCGGAGTCAGTCGCGCGCCCCGGTCACTGGGCAGCGCGCCGGTGACGGTCTGTCGGTGAGGGCCGCCGGGGTACGCGGCGGGACGGGGCGGCGGTCGAGGTGCAGCCGCAGCCCCTCCGGGATCACCGTCAACCGCTCCGCCACCCGCAGCCGGTAGGCCGGGTCCGGCCGCAGCTCGTAGCGGCGCAGCAGGAGCCCCAGTACCAGCGTCGCCTCGTGCAGCGCGAACTGCCGCCCGATGCAGGCCCGCGCCCCCGTCCCGAACGGTTTGAAGGTGTGCGGGGGCCGCGCACGTACCGCGCTCGCCTCGAACCGGTCGGGGTCGAACCGCTCCGCGTCCGACCCCCACACCTCCGGATCCCGGTGCAGCAGGGGCGTCAGGACCAGTGCCCAAGCGCCCCGGCGCATCGGATGGACGCCGTCCAGTACGGTGTCGTGCCGCGCCTCCCGCGCATAGGCGGGGGCGGTCGGCCACAGGCGCAGGGATTCGTCCAGAGTCCGGCGCACATACCGCAGCCTGGCTACCTGCTCATAGCCGGGGCGGGCGGCGTCGCCCCATACCCGGTCCACTTCCTCCCGGGCGCGCGCGGCCACGTCCGGATGCCGCGAGAGATAGTGCAGGGCGAAGGAGAGCGCCCCCGAGGTCGTCTCGTGGCCGGCCACCAGGAAGGTGATCACCTGACGCCGGACGTTCTCGGGGGCCAGCCGCTCCCCGGTCCGGGGATGCGCGGTCTCCAGCATCCGGTCGAGCAGGTCGCCGTCCCCGCCGCCGGCGCGTCGGGCGCGAACCAGCTCGTCCACCGTGCGGTTCAGATATGCCATGTCCGCCTCGTTGCGACGGGCGGCACCGCGCAGCAGCAGCGAACTCAGCGGTCCGGGAACGGCGTTGCGGCGCTGCGCGTACGTGAGCGTGCCGATCATGGCGGTCACGAAGGGATGCGGCCGGGGGCGCTCGAAGGAGCCGAAGTCATGGCCGAAGCCGGTCCGCGCGATCGTCTCCAGCGTCAGCTTGGTCATGTCCCCGGGCACGTCCACGGCACGGCCACCCGCCTGTTCCGCGTCCCAGCGGCCCAGCAGCCGCTCGGCCACGTCCAGCATCATCGGGTGATAGGCCGCCATCGCCTCGCGGCTGAAGCCGGGTGCCAGGATGTCGTGCGCCAGCTGCCAGTTGGGCTCCTCGTTGTACGCCGTGAACAGCCCGTCCCCGGCGATCGGCCGGAGGTTGGCGATCCCGAGGCCCACATGCTTGGCGAAGCGCGACTCGTCGGCGAGATCGGCCGCGAGGCGCCCGCCCCATACGAAGACGATCTCCCGGCTGAAGTACTTCCGCCGGAAGACGGGGCCGAGGAGGCGTCCGTAGCGCATCGAGTCCTGCAGCGGCCTGCGGCGGTCGGCGCCGAGGACATCGCCGATGAACGGGAGCCGGTGCGGCGGGTGCGGGATGCGGTCCAGCTGCGGCCAGCCCAGTTCCGCGCCGCGGAAACCCTTCGGAAGCGCGGTCGCCGTCGTCTCCGCCATGACGCCATCTCCCTCGAGGCAACGCGGGTCGAGCCCGGACAGAGCAGGGTGAACTAGCATGTTGTACGTCGGTTCAATAGCGCTTTCAGTCTCGTCCCGTCGTTGAACCGGCGTCAAGTAGAGTGCGGTCATGGCCGCGAACCAGGGGGAGCGCACGCGCCGCCGGCTCAGCACCGGGGAACGCAGGGAGCAGCTGCTCGCGGTCGGGGCCCGGCTGTTCTCCGAGAACCCCTACGACGACGTGTGGATCGAGCAGGTCGCCGAGATCGCCGGGGTTTCGCGGGGGCTGCTGTACCACTACTTCCCGACCAAGCGGGACTTCTTCGCGGCGATCGTGGAGCGGGAGAGCGAGCGGATGCTCCGGATCACGGAGGTCGTGCCGGGGGTTCCGGTGCGCGACCAGCTCGCCGCCTCGCTGGACACCTTCCTGGCCTACGTCGAGGAGCACGCGCACGGCTTCCGCGCCTTCCACCGCGCCGACGCGGCGGGGGACCAGGCCGTACGGAGGGTCTACCAGCGGTCGCTGGCCGCGCAGGAGCACCAGATCCTGGCCGCGCTGGACGGGGACCCCGAGTTCGCCAGGTTCACCCGGGGGCGGGCCGACCTGAGGATCGCCGTCCGCGGCTGGCTGGCCTTCACGACGGCCGTGTGCCTGGAGTGGCTGAGGGGGGCCGACCTGTCCCGGGACCAGGTGCGTGACCTGTGCGCCCGCGCGCTGTGGGGCGTCATCGCGCCCTGAAGGACGCTCGGGTGCCCTGTCCGCCCGACGCCGAGGCGTGGTTGGCGTGCACCCCGATCTCCGCTAGGTTAGGCAAGGCTTACCTAAGGAGGTTGGGAATGGGTGACCGTCATGCCTGGACGGCCGCGCCCGCCGCGGCGGAGCGCGCCCGATCGGTGCTGGCCGCCGCGTGGTCCTGCGCGGTGACCACGGAGGGCGGCCGGGAGGAACTCGTCGGCGCGCACACCGTCACGGCGGACGGCCGGGTGCTGCTGCACCTGCCCGAGGACAGCGTGCTGCCCGCCGTCGCGCTGTGCGCACTCTTGCCAAGTTGGGGCTGAACTGACCGGCCGTGAGCAGTTAGCCCGGTTTGTAGGTGAGCGGTGCGCTCTGGCCTTGAGGCCCAAGCCTCCACGCCAGGCCCGGCTGCCTGAAGCTGCTCGCCGACTGGCCTTGCCAGGCTTGCGGTTTGGCCCTGGCCGGGGCGCGGAGTCGACGAGGTAGCCGCCGTGGTCGCGCCCAGTTCGGCCGCAGCCGCATTTGCATGGTGTTCAGCGGCGCCCGAAGGGGACCAGTCAGCCGGACTCCCGCATGCTCACGATCGGTGCGGCGACCGCGGTCGGGCGGCCGTTTGGACCGCACTGATAATGGCTGGCTGGTCGGCCGGTGAAAACGTCTGGACGTTGGGCAGTTTGATGGATGGGCCTATGGTGATGAATTGCTGATGGGGGTTGTGCCGGGCGGCTGCAGTCACGGCATTGTGCAGATCGGGACCCACGGAGATGATCAGTCCACAGTGACGCTGCACAAGGCTGTTGACGTAGGGCAGGGGCGCTGTCGTGTCCTTGTTCGGGACCTGGATGTGCTCTGCGTTGATGGCGGCACCGGAAGCGGATTTCTGCAGGGCTGACCAAACGGTCCGAGCCGTATCCGAGTCATGCTGGCCATTGATCAGGCAAACGCGGAAATTCCTTGAGATGTTGTCGGCGACAACCTTCGGAGTCGCATGGTCGGTGAGCAGCGCGACGGCAAGCCATGCCAGCAAGCCGACGGCGGTCAGTGCACTTGCGGCAGCCATCAGCCGCGCCTTTGGAGAGCGGTTGTGAAGGCTGAAAGGGAGGATCACGGGGCGCGCTCCAGGACTGGTTTTTGAAGGTAGTCCGCTGCCTGACTGGCCGGGCCTTCCATGCTGTCAGGTTCGGGCTTTCTGCTTCTTCTTGCTCGACTTGCCGGCGGGACGTGATGCGCCGCGTGACGGCGTGGAAGCCGGGCTCGTCCGTTTGGCGGGAGGGGCCTTGCGGCGCCGGATGACTATCCATGCCGACGTGGCGGTCAGAGCCACTGCCCCACCCACGCTGATGCCGATGAGCCATCCGATACCGGTGTCGGTGTGATTGCCAAGTGGGCGGGCCGACAGGAGCGGGTTGGCGGCACTGCCGCTGATGGTGACGGGTGAACGCAGAGCAGCCAGCGGGTTGACCAGGCCGTAGCCGTACTGGTCAGCGTGGCCGCTGCTGCCTGGCCGTCGGGCGGTGCTGATGAATTTTTGATCAACCGTCAAGTCGCCGCTACAACATGGGCGCTGCGCCTCCACAGGAGAGGCGTTGCTGCGTCGTGCCTGTGGGGGTTCTGCGATGAGACGCCGTCCGGTCCGCGTGTCGTCTGATGTGGGGAGGAGATTGGCGTTCGTCAACGCCTCCCTCGCAAGTGGCGTGCCGCGGCGTTGGCTGCGCAGGATCGCGCTCGCGGTCAGTGCCGTGCTTCTCATGGTGCTGGCGACGCAGCCCGCCGAGGCAGTCATCAGCGAGCAGGCCCAAGAATCGGGTTCCCTGGTGCTGCCCCATCAGCGGACAGGTTCCGCCGCCGGGCTGCGCCACCAGACCGGCTCCGCGCTGACAAGGGGCGGCCCGGTCCTCTCCACCGCCAGCCGGCACAAGCCGGCTGCGGTGAAGGGAGCGCTGCCCGCCGACCGGACTCCGAACCGGTCGGTGAAGCCGCACCTGTCGTTCACCGGCCCGAAGAGCAAGCTCAGCGCCAAGCGGACGACACCGCCTGCCGCAGTGCGCGCCCGCACGCTCCCCCACCACTCCCTGTCCTCCTCCGCCCATGGCGACGCTCACCTGCCGGGCCCCACAGCCGCGGGCCCGGAGGTCACCAAAGACCGCACAGCCACCACCTCGGTGTTCCAAAACCCGGACGGCACGCTGACCGCCCGCGTTTACAGCCGTCCCGTCCACTACCGCACGGCGGACGGTTCGTGGGCCGACATCGACACCACGCTGGCCCAGGGCTCCGACGGCGCGTGGCAGGAGAAAGCAGACGCCCCCTCGGCCCGCTTCGCGGCAACCGGCGACGATCCGGCGCTGGTGACGTACGGCCCCGGCCATGGCGAGCAGGTCAGCTACGGCCTGCAGGGTGCGGCCGCTGTCCAGGGCCAGGCTTCGGGAAGCTCGATCACCTATCCGGGCATCGTCAAGCAGTCGGACGTGACGTACACGGCGACCGCATCCGGGGTGAAGGAGACCCTGACCCTGCACTCCGGCGAGGCCCCGACCACCTGGGTCTTCCCGCTGCACGTGACCGGCCTGACTCCGTCGCTGGCCGCGAACGGCAGCGTGGTGTTCAAAGACGGCTCCGGCACAGTGCGTGAAACGATTCCGCACGGTTTCATGGAGGACGCCCACGTCGACCACGTCTCCGGCGAGGGCGCCATCTCCACCGGCGTCACGTACTCGCTGACCACCACCTCTGACGGCAGCCCGGCGCTGAAGGTGTCGCTGGACGACTCCTGGCTGCGCTCCGCGGACCGTGTGTTCCCGGTGACCGTCGACCCGACGAACCTCAACGCCGCATCGAGCACGTACGTGGAGACCCCGTACGACATCAACTTCTCCACCGACGACACCCTGAAGGTCGGCTCCTACGACAGCGGCACCCACAAGGCCAACAGCTACCTGCTGTTCTCGTCGTTCGGGTCCACCTTCCAGAACGACTATATCGAGAAGGCGTCGCTGTACCTGGACGACGTCTGGTCCGGCGGCTGCACCGCGCAACCCGTCTACGTCCACGGCATCACCAGCTCCTGGAACGTGGGCACCATTGCCGACTACCCGGGCCTGTCGTACGGGTCGACGATCGGGTCGGCCAGTTTCGAAGCCGGGGCCAGTTGCGGCGGCTCCTCCTGGCACGGGATCGACATCGGCGACAACCCCAGTGCGGCCGGAGTGAAGCTGCTCGAGGGCTGGGCGCACGGCGGAACCAACCGGGGCCTTGCGCTGACGGCTGACACTTCGGTGGTGGCGGCCTGGAAGCAGTTCGCCTCGGTCCACTCTTCCTACCCGCCGTACCTGTCGGTCACCTACAGCCCCTACGGCGCCGACTACTCCATCCCCAACCAGACGTACACCGAGCCCACGGCGAGCACCACAGGCTCGATGAAGGTGACGCTCACCAACCGCGGCACGACCTCCTGGTCGACTTCCAGCACGCAGCTGGCCACCGACATCTACACCACGTCCTGGTCGAAGGTGAGCACCAACGCCACGAAGACGTACGTGCCGAGTTCAGTGAGCCCCAACTCCACGATCACGATGACCGGCACGCTGCCGGCGCTGGCACCCGGCCAGTACTACGTGTGCTGGGACATGCTGACCAGCGGCACGTCGTTCTACTCCACCTACAACGTGCCGCAGACATGCGCGCAGATCACCTCTGCGGACACCCCGCCGCAGATCGACTCGACCTCACCGCCCTCCAACGCAGTGGTCGGCTCCGTTTCCCCGCAGCTGTTCGCAAGCGGCCACGACCCGGACAACTACCCGGGCAACGCGCTGACCTACGACTACCAGGTCTACTCCAACTCCGCATCGGGCTCCCCGTCCCTGGTGGCGGACTCCGGCTGGGTGAGCACCACTCAGTGGACCGTCCCGGTCGGCAAGCTCGCCTGGAACCAGTCCTACTCCTGGGTCGTGGCCGACAGCGACGGCGACGCCCAGAGTGCTTGGTCCGATCCGGCGTACTTCTCCACGACGGTCCCGCAGCCGTTGATCACCTCTCACCTCGGCTCGGCGGCGCGCAACCAAAGCGGACGTGCTTTCGACCCGCAGGTGGGCGACTACACCACGGCGGCCACCGACGCCGCGGTGGCCACGGCGGGACCGGCGCTGGACGTGTCCCGCACCTACAATTCACTGGACCCGCGCACGTCCCTGCTGTTCGGCTCGGGCTGGTCATCTCGGTACGACATGAGCGTCCAGCCGGACAACGACACCTCCGGCGACATCGTGGTGACCGGCGCGGACGGCCGGCAGGAGCGGTTCGGCCAGAACAGCTTCGAACTCAACAAGATCGCCGACACAGGTGACCAGACCGGCGACAGGGTCGACGACCTGGTCGCCGTCGACCAGACCACCGGCAAGCTCTGGCTGTACAAGGGACCGGACTTCTCGGCGCTGACCCGGGTGCTGGTAGGTACCGGTGGCTGGAACGGCATGGACCTGCTGACCGGCAGCGACGTCAACGGCGACGGCGTCGGTGACCTGATCGCTATGAAGCCGTCGGACGGCACGCTGTGGATGTACCCCGGTGTGTCCGGAGGGGGATACGGCTCCCGCGTCGAGATCGGCACCGGCGGCTGGACCGGCATGTCCAACCTCGCCGTCACCCCGCCGCTGGGCAGCGACGGAAAGAAGGACCTGGTCGCCAGCGAGACCTCCACCGGCTACCTGTGGGCCTACCCGATCAGCAGCGGCGGCACCCTGGGGACCCGTGTCCAGATCGGCACCGGTGGCTGGGGCGGTATGACCGAGCTGATCGGCGGCGACTTCAACGCCGACGGTCATGGCGACATCGTCGCCATCGAGTCCGCCACCGGCAAGCTGTGGCTGTACCCCGGTACTGGCTCGGGCGGTCTGGGCTCGCGCGTGCAGATCGGTACCAACTGGAACACGATGCGCGACCTGGCACCCGTGGCCGGGGTCAGCGGTGACGCGGGAACCGACCTGGTGGCCACCGACAAGTCCAGCGGGGTGCAGTACCTGTACCACTCCGGCCCCCCGCCCATCTCCACCCCGTTTACCGGCTCCACGCGCACCGCCACTGGCATGGCCGTCTACACCCCGGCCGCCGGTGAGTTCGAAACCCTTGCGCCGGTCGCGGGCATCTCCGCGGGCTGGGCGCTGGGGGACAAGTCCGGCAGCACCTATACCTTTGGTAAGTCGTCCGGCACTGCCTGGAAGCTGACGAAGATCACCGACCGTCTCGGCCGCGCCGAGACTCTCGCCTACAACGCCGACGGCACGCTGGCCACCGTTACCAACGCCACCAGCAACCGCGCCCTGCATCTCACCTGGAGCAGCGGCCACGTCACCCAGGTCGCCACCGACCCGGCGACCAGCGGCGGCAGCCCGGAAACCTGGACGTACTCCTACAGTGGCGACAACCTGACCAAGGTCTGCCCGCCGACCTCCACCACCGCGTGCACCACGTATTCCTACACCTCCGGCTCCCACTTCCGCTCCGCCGTACTGGACGCCGGCCCGGCCTCGTACTGGCGGCTGGCTGAATCCTCCGGCACCACAGCTGCCAGCGAAGTGACCCTCAATGAGGGCAACGACAAGGGCACTTACTCCTCCAGTGGCGTCAGCCTCGGCGCTTCGGGACCGCTGGCTGGCTCGCCGACCACCGCGGCCTCCTTCGACGGCTCCCACGGCTATGTCTCGCTGCCCAACGGGCTACTGTCGTCGGCGTCGTATGTCTCAGTGGGCATGTGGTTCAAGACGAGCAGCACGTCCGCCGGTGTGCTGTTCGCGTACCAGAAGGACGCACTGAGCAACTCCTCGACCCCCGGCAACTACACGCCGATGCTGTACGTCGGGACATCCGGCAAGCTGTACGGCGAGTTCTGGAACAGCCAGGGCGTCTCCCCGGTGTCCACCTCCGCGTCCGTGGCCGACGGCAAGTGGCACTACGTCGTCCTCAGCGGAGCCGGTGACACCCAGACGCTGTACGTCGACGGCTCTCTGGTCGGTAGCAAGACCGGTCTGATATCGGTTGGCAGTCAGCCTGTCGACACCATCGGCTCCGGGTTCCTCGGCGGCAACTGGCCCGACGAGCCGCACTACAGCACGTCCAGCAACACCGGCTACCCCACTTACTTCAACGGCCAGATCGCCGAAGCCGGCTTCTACACCCACTCGCTCGGCGCCCCAGCCATCCAGCAGCAGTACGCGACCGGCACCCACGCCGCAGGCGAACTGACCGGCGTCACCCTGCCCTCGGGCAAGACGCACATGGCGGCCGCCTACGACGCGGTGCACGACAGGGCATCGCAGATCACTGACGCCAACGGCGGCACCTGGAAACTCGCCAACCCCGCGACGAAGGGCTCGGGCGCCTACTACCGCAACTCGGTGATGGCGAACGATCCAGGTGACTACTGGCGTCTCGGCGAGTCTTCCGGCAGCCAGGCCGTCAATGAGACCGCGGACTGCACCGCCAACGCCGTCCGGTACTGCTCCGACGGCCCCGCTACTTACCACAGCGTCACACTCGGTGCATCGGGCCTGTATTCCGGCGGCACGGAGACCGCCGCGTCCCTCAACGGCACCAGTTCCTACGTGGAACTGCCCCCTTCGACCATCGGCAGCACGAACGGGCCGGTCAACGTCACGCTGGAGCTGTGGTTCAAAACCACCACCGCCGGAGGCGTGCTGTTCAGCTACCAGAGCAGCCCCATCGGCACCACCCCCAGCGGCAACTACACCCCAGCCCTGTACGTCGGCTCCGACGGCCACTTGTACGGCCAGTTCTGGGACGGCTACCTCTCCCCAATAGAGTCCGACGGCACCGTCACCGACGGCGCCTGGCACCAGGTAGCCATGAGCATGGGCTCTGACGATGTCCAGGCCCTGTACCTCGACGGCAAGCAGGCCGACCAGCGCACCGGCAAGGACTTCAACAACACCGGTCAGAGCTACTACTCCCTGGGCGCCGGCTACCTGTCGGGCTCCTGGCCCGCCCAGCCGTCCAACAACCCCAACGGCTACTTCAAGGGCTCGCTGGCCGAGGCGTCCGTCTTCGTCAGCAAGCTCAGCGACAACGCGATCGCCGCGGACTACTCCGCTCGCGGCGCCTCCAACGGGGCCACGCCAGTTACCACCGCCACGGTTACCGACCCGGGCAACAAGACCACCATCTACCAATATGACCCCGGCCACGGCGGACGCCTGCTCTCCACCACCGATGCCCTCGGCCACACCGTCTCGTACGCCTACGACACCAACGGCTTCGTCTCCACCGTCATCCGCCCGGACGGCGACAACACCAGCTACACACACAACGCGCGCGGCGATCTGCTGTCCACCACGCTCGGCGACTTCTACCCCGGTGGCTTCACCAGCTACTACAGCTACCCGGCCGACGGCACGTACAGCGTCACCGATCCGCGCAACGACGAACCCCTCGCCTACGCTGACCCCCGCTCCTCCGGTCCGTCCGACACCACCTACGCCACCACCTATATCTACTCTTCTAACGGTCACCTACTCACCACCAAGGACGCGGACGGCAACACCACCACCAGGACCTACACCACCGGCACGGAGGTGGCGGTCGGCGGCGGTACCGAACCCGCCGGCCTGGTCGCCACCACCAAGGACGCCAACGGCAAGACCACCAGCTACGCCTACGACAGCGCTGGCGATCTTGCCCAGGTGACCGCCCCGTCCGGGCTGAAGACCAGCTACACCTATGACGGGCTCGGTCGCCGCCTGACCACCACAGAGGTCTCCGACACCTACCCGAACGGCATCACCACCACCTACGCCTACGACGCCGACGACCGCGTGCTCACTCGCACCGACCCGGCCACCACCGACGCCGTATCCGGCACCACCCACACCGCCCAGACGACCTACGCCTACGACGACGACGGAAACACCACCTCGCAGGCGGTCGCCGACACCACAGGCGGCAACACCTCCCGTACCACCACGTGGACGTACAACAGCCACGATCAGGTCGACTCGGTCACCGACCCGGCCGGCCGCAAGACCACCTACGGCTACGACGCCTACGGCAACCGCGCATCCGAAACCGCCGCCGACGGCAACGCCTACAGCTACAGCTACTCACCCACCGGTGAACTGCTGACCACCACGCTGACCAACTACACCGGCGACCCGGTCAACCCCTCAACAGCAAGCCCGCTGGTGATCGACTCGCGCGCCTACGACCCGGACGGCCTCCTCGCCTCGGACACCGACGCGATGGGCCGAACCACCAGCTACAAGTACCACTTCACGCACTGGCTCTACTCCAGCACGCTCAGCAACTTCCACAACGCGGACGGTTCCACCAGCAGCAAGTACCTGCACGTCTACGGATACGACAACGCCGGGCACGTGGTCACTGACCTGGACACCAACGCGCTGGTCAAGACGCAGTACACATACGACCCCGCGGGCCGCGTCACCCAGCGGACCTTCGACCCCAGCGGCCTGAACACCGTCACCTCCTACAGCCACGACGGCAACGGCAACCTCACCTCCCGGTCCGTGACGGGCGGCGGAACCACCGAACAGACCGACTACAGCTACAACACCCTTGGAGACGTCACCGCGGAGACCGTCCACAACGGCTCCAGCACGCTGGTCACCACCCACACCTACGACCAGCGAGGCCTGCTCACCTCCACCACCGACCCACGCGGCAACGTCTCCGGCGCCACCGCCGCCGACTACACCACCGCCTACACCTCCGACCCGGCCGGCCGCCTCACCCAGATCACCGCGCCGGCAGTAAATGCCGAAACCAACGGCGGCACCCCGCAGCAGATCCACCCCATCACCCTGTACGGATACAACACCTTCGGCGACCAGACCGCCGTCGACAACCCCGACGGCAACATCACCACCTACACCTACGACGCCGACGGCGAGCAGCTGGCTGTCTCCGGCAACGCCTACACCCCGCCGGGCTCCACCACCTCCCTCACCCCGACCACCACGGCCGCCTACGACGCCGACGGCCGCCTCACCGCCACGACCGACGCCGACAACACCACCATCCGCTACACCTACGACCAACTCGGCGACCTGGCCCAGATCCAGCAGCCCGCCGTCGGCGGCACCACCCCCACCAGCCACGTCACCTACGACGCCGACGGCGAGGCCCTATCCGCCACCGACCCCACCGGAGCAGTCGTCCAGGCCACCTACGACGACCTCGGCCGTCCGTTGACCTTCAGCCAGGTCGTCCGCCAGCCATCCACGACCACCGCCACCACCACGGTCGGTTACGACGAGGCAGGCAACCAGACCTCCCTCACCCTGCCCGGCGGCGAGAAGTTCACCGCCACCTACAACACCGCGGGCAACCAACTCACCGCCACCGACGCCCGCAGCAACACCACCCACTACGCCTACGACCTCGACGGCCGACTCACCAAAACCACCCTGCCCGACGGCACCGCCACCACCCAGACGTACGACACCGCCGGACGCCTGACCGCCGCCGCGAACCTGGATACCTCCGGCACCACACTGACCAGCACGTCTTACGGCTACGATCCGGCCGGTAACCCCACCTCGATCACCGACGCCGATGGCAACACCACCACCTACGACTACGACGCCACTGACGCACTGACCCAGCAGACCGAACCGGTCAGCTCCACCTCCACCATCACAACCGGCTTCGGCTACGACGCGGCGGGCAACCCCACCCGCTACACGGACGGCAACAACCACGCCACCATCACCACCTACAACACGCTCGGGCTGCCCGAATCGACCATCGAGCCCAGCACCAGCGCCTTCCCGAACACGGCCGATCGCACCACGACCGTCGCCTACGACGGCAACGGCAACCCAACCACCGTCACCCGCCCCGGCGGCGTCACCCTCACCCAGACCTACGACGCCGATGGCCGCCTGACCGGCACATCCGGCACTGGCGCCGAGGCCACCACCCAAAGCCGCACCTTCGGCTACGACGCCGACGGCCGCCTCACCTCCGCCGGAGCACCCGGCGGCACCAACACCTACACCTACGATGACCGCGGCCAGGTCCTGACCGCCTCCGGCCCCTCCGGCAACGCCACCTACAGCTACAACTCCGACGGCCTGCTCACCTCCCGCACCGACAAGGCGGGCACCGCAACCTTCACATACGACCCCAACGGGCAGGTCGACACGGCCACTGACCCGGCCACCGGCACCACTCTCACCTACACCTACAACTCCACCGGCCAAATCACCGGGATCGCCTACGGCGGTAGCGGCAACGCGACCCGCAACTTCGGCTACGACGCCCAGCACCGCCTCACCAGCGACACCCTCACCGCCCCCGGCGGCAGCGCTGAAGCATCCGCCTCCTACGGCTACGACAACGCCGGGCACCTCACCGCGCAGACCACCACCGGCATCGCGGGAGCGGCATCCAACACCTACGGCTACGACAAGGCGGGCCGCCTGACCTCCTGGAACAACGGCTCGACCGCCACGAGTTATGGCTACGACGGCGCCGGAAACCGCACCAGCGTTACGCGCGGATCCACCACGACGACCGCGAGCTACAACGCCCGCAACCAGCTCACCGCCAGCACCGGTTCGTCCTCGACGACGTACGCCTACACGGCCCGCGGCACCCTGTCCTCGGTGACCGGCCCCCAAGGCACCGAGAGCCTCAGCTACGACGCTCTCGACCAGCTGACCCGGGACGGCAGCACCACCTACACCCACGACGACCTCGGCCGCCTCGCCACTGCCGGCAGCAGCACCTTCGCCTACGACGGCACCGGTGAGCAGGTCGTTTCCGACGGAACCGAAACCTACGGCCGCGGACCGGGCGGACAACTCCTCGGCATCGCTGGCCCCGGGGGCGCGGCCCTGGCCTACACCAACCAACACGGCGACCTGAGCGCCACTTTCACCGCCACCGGCACCACGCTCACCGGCTCCACCGCCTACGACCCCTACGGCCAGAACCTCGCCACCGGCGGCACTCAGCACGACCTCGGCTACCAGGGCGGCTGGACCGACCCGGCCTCCCACCGGGTGGCCACCGCCTCCCGCTGGTACGACCCGTCCACAGGAGACTTCACCAGCCACGACGCCACCAGCCAGCCACCCGTCCCGTCCGTCAACGCCAACGCCAACGCCTACGGCAACGACGACCCGCTGACCAACGCTGACCCCTCAGGCAACAGCGCCTGCCACCCGGCGAACGAGTCCAGCGGCTACCACCACCACCCGTCCTACTCATCCAGCAACGGGCCCCACTCACGACGCAGCCCGGGACGGGACTACGGCGACGAAATCGCCGCGGCGCAGCGCGAGATAGCTGTCTCCATCAGCTCCTCGCTGAGCTGGACGTTCGGTGGGTCAGGCATGCGGGTGATGCGTCACCACAGTGACGGACCCAGCTTCTGGGGCTCGTTCTTCACTGGCGCCGCCGCGGGAGGGACCTTCTGGGGCCTTTCCGCGGGATGGGGCGTCGCCGCCGAGGTCGGGAGCGTCTTCGTCCTCGCCGCCGGTTACGGCAGCTGCGACGTCACCATCGCGCCGCCTCCGCCGCCCCCGCCCACCGCCAAGATGGGTCTTAAGGAGAACCCGGGCACGCGGCCGTCGGGCCAGCCGAAGGGGAACGAGAGCCCCCACCAGAACGGCACCAAGGGCCCAGGCACGGGACCGTCGGACACGAAACCCCTCGACCCCAAGGGCGCCGCGCCCACCCGGGTCACCGACCCAACCGCCCACCAGCCCACGAGCAACGGCACCGCCCTGGACAACAACGGCGGCTGCACCGGCGGCCTCCTCGGCTTCCAGTGCACCGGCGGCGGCAATCTCCTCGACCCCGACACCGGTGTCGCGTACTGCAACCCAGCCGCCGACTGGACCGCAGGCAACACCTGCGTACCGCTCCCCGCCGGGGAGGCGCCGACTACGGGTGCTGGTAGGGACGACGCTGCCCAAGGCGCAGTCTGCGCCGACTGCGGAGCTCGTGTTGTCGATGTAGGTGGAATGACGATCGACAAGCCAGACGCACTGGCCTCGCGTCTACTCAAGTACACGAACCAGGCGCTTTCTGAATGGGAATCGGGGGCCATTGGGTACTCTGCAAAGGACCTCACAAGGATTGCCCGTAGGCCATCCCGGGCCAACACAATAAAGGGAAATATTCTTGATCGCCGGGTGAAGGAGTTGACTGATAACGATCCGGCGCTTAGTGAACTTTTCTCGACGCCCAGCGGCATGCCAGGGCCGGACTGGGTCAACACAGGGACGAGCGTTCCAGGCATTGGCTGGTACGATCTGACGACTGAGGTGATGTGGGGCCAACATGTTTACGATTACGGCCCCAGGTGTGGCCCTGGAGTGGGAATTCTCTGGCAATGATGTCAGAGCTATTCGTCGATGGGCCGTAATTTCGGCTCATGTGTGAGCTGGGTCGCCCGCCCTGGAGTGCCGGCGACCCAGCATCCTGGGCCCTCAGTGTGTCGGGAAGATTGAGGGATGAGAGACATGAGTAACGCGGTAAAATTTTTCGTGGCGCCGAGAGAGGATGCAGTCGGCGTACTAAACACGGGCCCCGGTACCCAATTCCCTATGGCTTGGTTCGGCAACTTCGACGTAGAGGAAGCTCTTCTCGATTGGGAGGCCTACCTGAGAGGTCGTTCATTTGAGGAGCTTGTCGAGGAGGACCTTCCCGAAGTGATCGCGGAGATTGAGGAAGGTCCGGCAATTTTCGCTATTTCTGATGACCTGATAGAAGCGCTAGCTTCCGCCTCGAATTCCCAGATCGAAGAATTGATTCAGTGGTGGGTTGCCGAGAAAGAGAATGACGGTATGGCCATCGATCGGTCTGCCGCTTCCGCCATTCTTCATAGCTTGGTCGAACTAATCACCCGCAAACGGGAAATTGGTGAGTGCGCGCAGGTGTATTGCTGGACGGATTGATTGCATCAATTCTTGGCCGGGATCCTCGCTACAGGGTTCCGCTCAACCCGGACGGCCGGGGCTGGGTGCGGATGCGGCTGTACTGCCACGCCGACGACCCCGCACCGGGCATCGGCGACCGCCTCGCCTGCCACTAGACGATCCGCCGTACGACGAGGATGGTGCCGTGCGTGGCGACCTTGGCGACCTCGACCACGCGGCCAGGCCTGGGCGCCGTGTACGAGGAGTCCGTCGCCGATCGCCATCGCCACGTGTGTTTCAGGTCGCTGATCATCCGGTCCTGGCGCTGACGAACCTCCCGGTTCTCTTCGTGCAGTCCGATGACGCCCCCCTCGATCTTTTCGAGGATCTTCAGGCGGCTCTGGGTGACCTCACCGTGCAGTGCGGTCAGCCCCACCGTCGGATCGTCAAGACGTTCCAGTTGCTTCCGTATCGCCGTCAGTTCCTTCATCGCGTCGCCGAAAGCGTCTGGTTTCCAGCCAGCGCCTGGCCAGGACCGTCTCGCCACCACACACGCCATTCGTACGGCATCAGTACGCCAAAATTACGCAATCCGTACGGTTTACGAGGTAGGCTGTCGGCCAGGGAGGTGTTTCATGTCCGAGTTGTTCGACGCGGTCGACGCGCTGGTCGCATCCCGCGCTCCGCTACCGCCGGCCGAGGAGCGCAAACGGCTGCGCCAGGCCCACGGGCTGACGCTGGAGGAAGTGGCCGCCGCGCTGAAGGTGCGCCGGGCGACGGTGTCCGGCTGGGAGTCGCTGAAGAAGCCGACCGAACCGCGCGGCCCCGAGCGCGAGGCGTACGCGCGACTGCTGAACAAACTGGCGGAGCTCTACCCCACGCCCGCCCCCGCCGCCCCGACCGCGGTGCCGGCCACATTCACCGGCGAGTCCGCTCCGGCAGAGCGGACTATGCCCCCAGCCCCGGCCCCCGAGGCTGCGGACATGACCGCACACGAGAACACCCAGACCGCTGTCGCTCCTGCCGAGCAGGCCATGCCGCGCTCGGCGCGCGCCACCAGGAGCACGTCGACGTCGCGCCGCCCGAGCGCACGGAAGGCAGCCCCGGCCGGAACCGCGGCGGGCGACATCGATCCGCGCTTCGAGAACGGACCGCTCGCGGTCGTCGACGTCGACGCGGGCGGGCAGGTGCTGGCGTACTGCACCGGCGGCCTGGTCCTGGACGTACCCGCCAAGTCCCTCCCGTCCCTGGTGGAGTGGACGCTGAAGGAGGCGAAGCTCGGGCAGCCGAAGCTGTCCGGCCCCGGCAAGGACGCCGACCCGCTGCTCGTGCTCACCGAGGCCGCGCTGCAGCGCTACGGCCTCCCCGTCGCCCTCACGGATGAGGAGCGGCTCGCCGGGCGCATCCCGGAGGGCCACAAGGTCGTCAAGCAGTTGGCCCGCGCCGACTGGAAGCTGACGAAGCGCGGGTTCGGGCCATGGGCGCGGATCTACCGCCCCGCGCAGGGCTCGGAGCGCAACTGCGTGCAGCTGTGCATCCCCTCCTGGCACGCGCTCGACTCCCGCCACTGGGGACCGGCCGCGCAGCTGCCGTCGGCGGAACTCGCCCGGATCCTGGGCGTGTACGCGTCCCGGGTGATGACGCCACGCGGCTCCACCGCCGTCACCGGCCTGGAGCTGATGACCGCGCTGCACCCCCCGACCCGCGCCTCCGAACCCGACGCCGACGGCCGCCGACACTCCGAGCACAACCCCGGCAGCCTGGGCAAGGACCCGGTGGACTGCGCCCCATGCGAAGCCCCCGACGGGCACCCGCTGCTGAAGGACCTGCCGCGCTTCCACGTCCGCGGCCCCGGCGAGAAGCTGTTCGAGGAGGCCTACGACTGGGCGCGGCCGATGACGGACGCCGAATGCACCCTGCG
>NZ_JBEYUZ010000036.1:0-40842 GCF_040643755.1 Streptomyces sp. NPDC047079 | reverse complement strand
CGCCGCCCACGCATTCCTCACCGAACAGCGTCTGGCCCCAAAAGCCGATACACCGGACTCACCCTCTACCAGACCCTCGACGCCATCCAGGACCTACGGCCCTGTCCGACGCAGGGCGGGGCTGACACGTCGGCGGTGCGCCGCACTCGCGAGGGGCTGTGCACGGCCGGATGGAGCATGTGTGGCTCTATTGTGAGTCCGCCTCGCAGGGGCGGACTCACAATGCGGCTGTCAGTGGTTGCCACTGCTGGCCGCGGCCCGCTGCCTTTGACGGTCGTTCAGGATCTGCAGCACCTTGTCGAACGCTCGGCTCAGTTCCACAACGGCCCGCACCGCACGCCCAGGGCCGGGTGTAGCGGGACGTTCGCAGCGTGCGAGACACGGCCCGACGTACGCAGCAGACGCCTCGTCTGTCCGAAGAGTGGCACGGCGGCCGCCTTCTGCGGTGATCATCGTGGTCCATCCCCGTGCATGACGCCGGTCGGCGCTGGGCGCGGCCGCGGCAACGGCGCTTCTCCTGAAATGGGGATCGGGCCACGAGTGATCCGGTGAGGCTTGCGGCGGGCGAGGGGGCGTGATCCTGATGTTTTCAGCTCGGGCCCGGCTGATCGGTCTTCTGATTGACTATCCATTCTGCTGTAAAGGTCACCGCCTCAGTCGGGTCACTTGTGAGGAACAGTGAGACATCCTCCGTGTGAGGCCAAGAAAGGACCCGGTATTCTCCGTTAGCGGCAGAGATTGCTGGCAATGAATCCTTGATGTCTTCGATCAAGTCGGCGTCTGAAAATGTCAGCGACCACATCGAAGTGGCGGGGTAGAGCGACCTCAATGTGGGGTTTTCGGAAGCTGCCGAGATCAGTCTCCACATTTCTTCAGTGGCCAGACTGCCGGGTGGATGCGGAGGTCTGAATTCTTCCAGCAGAACCTTCCATTCCTCCTCACGATTTCTCATGGCATGATGATCCTTGGCGTTACCAGGCGGAGTCAAGGGCTTGGCGCCGCCTGTCCGGCCCGGGCGGGCAGGCGGCGCCTTTTCAGTTCAGCAGGGTGCTTCGCCGTTGTAGAACGTGGTGATGGCTCGTGCTGCCTTGTTTCCGCACACGTAGCGTAGTTCCTGAGCTGTCACCGACTTGCCTATGTATGTCGGCGCATCGGACAGCATTTGGTCGACACCTTGGATCCCTTGCAAGTTGAACGAAATCTTCCCGTTCTTGGCGACGACGAGGTCGATCATGTCTTGCACCATCTTCGGGGTCATAGTCGCCCGCCGCCAGGAAGATTGAAGATCGGATCGTTGTAGAGAACCGCTCCCATCTTCTGGGCGAACGTCTGAAGGACGCCTCGCTCACCGCCGCGGATGTCACTGAGACCGAGAGCCAGGTGCGGACCGGACTCTCTGGCCGGGGCAACAGCTGGATCATCAGCGTGTGCTGCTCCAGGGCCGAATCTCGGAGGTGCCGCCCTGCTGGTCAGCTTTCCCTTAAGCCAGTTGAAGGCTGGGCCGGCGAGGCTGCTGCCGGCACCTCCCGCAGCGCCGATCAGCAGGTCCCATGGGCTGGTGGGGCGGCAGTGGAGTTGGTTGACGGTCCAGGTGAAGCCTGCGCCGACGGCTGCGGAGGTGGCAAGGGCGCGGCCTCCGGTGAGTCCGATGGTTTCGGCGACGGCGTTGCCGGTGCCCGGCATGAGGAGGCCGGCGGCGGCTCCGGTGAGGGCTCCTTCGCCGCCGGCGAGGGCGAGCCCGCCCCAGGTGAAGCCTCCGTGGCGGTGTTGCCAGGTGTAGGTGCCGCCTTCGATGACGGCGCCGAGTGCGGCGCCGATGCCTGCGCTGACGCACAGGGGGCACTGCCCTGAGGGGTCGGACTGGTTGACGGGGTCGTCGTTGGCGTAGGCGTAGGCGCTGGAGGTGGGGTTTGTCGGGTTGGGGGTGAGGGGGTCGGTGGTGGTGAAGCGGGCGGTGGTGGGGTCGTAGCTGCGGGCGCGCAGGGCGATGCGGCCGGTGAGGTAGGGGTCGGTGTACTGGCCGGTGTAGCCGAAGGGGCTGGTCTGGCCGTTGCTGGTGGCAGTGGTGGTGGCCTGGCCCCAGGGGGTGTAGGTGGTGGTGGACGTTGTCGTTCCGGTGGCGTCCAGGACGGAGCGGATGGAGTCCTGGCGGTCGTGGAGGAGGGAGAAGGTGCCGGTGGTGTTGTGGAGGGTTTGGGGGGCGCCGGTCGGGTTGTAGGTGTAGTCGGCGATCAGTGCGCCGGAGGCGTTGGTGTCGGTGGCGATCTGTGGGAGCGGGTTGTTGACGTCCCAACGTGTGGTGCGGTCGAGGGTGCCGTTCTTCTTTGTGGTGGTGCGGTTGCCGTCGGCGTCGTAGGTGAAGGCGTAGGTGTTGGAGCCGAGGGTTGCCGCTGTGATGCGGCTGAGGGCGTCGTAGGTGTAGCTGCCGTGTGCGTCTTTGGTGAGGTCACCGTCGGCGTCGTAGGTGTTGGTGAGGGTGTTTTTGCCGGTTGTGGCGGTGGTGGTGAGCTCGTTGGCGGCGTCGTAGGTGTTGGTGGTGGTGCTGCTGCCGGTGGTGGCGGTGGTGAGGTTGCCGGCCTTGTCGTAGGCGTAGGTGCTGCCGGTGGTGCCGCTCAGGCAGGAGGTGGCGGTGGTCGTGTCGGTGCAGGCGCGGGTCAGGCGGCCGGCGCCGTCGTAGTCGTAGCGGCTGGCCAGGCCTGTGGTGGTGGTGTCCTGGTACTGGTCGCCGATGAGGCGGCCGTCGGTATCGCGGGTGAGGCGGCGCACGCCGGTGCCGTCGGAGATGGTGGCGAGCCGGCCGGACCGGTCGTAGGTGCGGGCTTCGGTGACAGCGGTGGTGGTGGGTAGCTTGGCGGAGGTGAGGTTGCCGGCCGCGTCGTAGCCGTAGGTGATGGTCTTACCGCTGGTGGTCTGGCCCGTCAGACGTGTGTCGGCGTCGTAGGTGTAGCTGGTGGCGTAGCCGTCGGGGTAGGTGCGGCTCTTGACGGTGCCGTCGTTGTTATAGGTGTATTTGAACGGGTTGGAGGCCCCAGGCGTGGTGATAGTCAGGGGCCGGTTCTCGGCGTCGTATGTCAGGGTCCGCGTGCCGGTGCCGTCGGCGACCGTCGCGGTCCGCCCGGCCGGATCGTAGGTGTAGGTGACGGTCGGCGTTCCGTCGGAGAAGGTGATCTTGGTCGGTAGGCCGCGGGCGTCGAAGGCTCTCGTGACGGTCTGGCCGCGGGCATTGGTGACGATGGTGCGGTTGCCGTCGGCGTCGTAGGCGTAGGAGGTGGACCGCTGTAGCGGGTCGGTGACCTTGGTGAGACGGTGTGCTTTGTCGTAGGCGTACGCGGTCGTGTGCTGGTTGGCGTCGACGCGCGAGGTCGTGTTGCCCACGGCGTCGTGGGTGAGGGTGGTTGTGCCGCCGTCCGGTGCGGTGATCTTGGTGAGGCGGTCGGCGGTGTCGTAGGCGTACGTGGTCTTCTTGCCACGGGCGTCGCTGGTCTCGGCGATGTTGCCGACCACGTCGTAGGAGCTGGTCTTGACGTTGCCTAGGGGGTCTTTCCGGCCGGTGACGTGGCCGGCGGCGTCGTAGGTGGTGTGCCAGGTGTACTGGGCGGGATCAGCACCGGTGAGGTTGCCGCGCGGTTCGACGGTGTCCGTGAGACGGCTGTCGGCGTCGTAGGCGTAGGTGATTTTGTTGCCGAGCGCTGAGGTCTCGGCCGTGAGTAGGCCGGCGGCGTTGTAGGTGTAAGTGACGGTGTTGCCAGCGCGGTCTCTGGCGGTCGCGAGCTGGTTGTTGGCGTTGTAGGTGTTGATGGTCGTCCGGCTCAGGGCGTCTGTGGCCTGCAGGACGTTGCCCATCTTGTCGTAGCTGTACTTCTGGGCGTTGCCCAGCGGGTCCGTGACAGAGGCGGGCTGGTAGTCGGCTGTGTATGCGGTGGCGGTGGTGTTGCCGAGGGGGTCGGTGACGGTGGTGTTGTTGCCTACTGTGCCGGATTTCGGAGTCTGGGCAGGTTGAGTGCCCGGCTGTCGCGTCGGGTGTGCGCCGGGTTCCACGGCTCCGGTGGGCTGGTGGTGCTCGCAGGGTCGGGAAGGTGCTGGTCAGCCGGGGCTCGGTAGGGCCTGGAGCCGGTCCAGGGCATCGGTGATCACGTCAGTCCAGGGCCAGTGCCTGGCCAGGCGGAGGTAGTGGCGACGCCTGGTGGTGACGAGCTGGGCGGCGGTGGAGAACAGCCGAAGCCGCAGGCGGCGGGGCTCCCAGAGCCGGGCCTTGCCGGTCAGGGCAAGCAGGGGCATCCAGGCCAGCAGGTCGAGGGCGATCTGGACGATCTCCAGCCAGATCTGGTTCTGCGCGGCGTCGTGGAGAGGCAGATTGCGCAGGCCGGTGGCACGGGCGGCGCGGATGCGATCCTCGACACGGGCCCGCTGGCGGTGGCGCAGTTCGAGGGCAGCGATCGCCTCGCTGGCCGTGTTGGTGGCGAAGCAGGTCAACCGCATGCCGTCGGCGTCGGTGAGGTTCAGCCGCAGTGCGGCCCTGACGGACGGCGAGCCGACGGGAGGGCCTTCAGCAGGGAGGCGGTGGACAGCGTCCAGACACGGTCGGTGGACCGGGTGGCGAACGCGTCGAGCAGCAGCGCCTCGGCGGGGGTCAGGCCGTCGAGTGCCAGGATGTCAAAGTTCGGCAGAACCCTGACCGGCTCAGCGCCCCGGCGGCGGGCTCCGGGCCCGGTCGGTAGGCGCGGACGCTCACCCGTAAGTCCTTGGCGACCTCCGCGTTGGATGCACCTGCGTCGAACTGCTCGGCGGCCTCCATCCGGATCCGCTCACGCAACACCTGCCGTTCAGGCGTCAACCCACCACCCTGCGGATACCTCATATAACCGACATACCGCGACGATCACGTCCCGTCAGCCCCCAACGACATCCCGCCTCAAACCTCAGTAACCCTTGGGAGTGAAGATCTAGTTGGACGGTGCCAGGGTGCGCACGACGTCGAACTCGTTGCCCTCGGGGTCTGCCATGACCACCCAGCTCCGGCCAGGCCCCTGGCCCACGTCCGCTTTTGTGGCGCCAAGGCCAACCAGCCTGGCCACCTCGTCGTCGGTACTGCCGTCGATCGGGCTGACGTCCAGGTGGAGCCGGTTCTTCACGGTCTTGCCCTCCGGCACCTGGATGAACATCAGGGTGGGCGGCATCTGGCGGGCCCGGACCTCCTCGACGGTCGGCTCCCAGGAGCCGACCTCGACCTTGCCCTCGCTCCGGTCGATCACCTTGAAGTCCAGGACCGCGCACCAGAAGGCCGCGAGCCGCTCCGGATCGTGGCAGTCGACAACCAACTCGGTGAACCTACTGGTCATTACTCCCCCAGACAGTGCGGACGGGGGCTCAGCCTATGGGGCCGCGCGACCCCTCCGGTCCGGAATCGCTACGACCGCCAACCCTTGGAATCGATCATCTAGGGAAACGCGCCCTCAATGAGCACCTGGGCGCGAGCAGCCAGCGGCGCGAGGTGTTCCGGGGTGAGGATACTCGGAGGCAGATCGAAGGACTGCGCGGCGAACAACTTGACGAGAACCGGTCCGACGAGGAAGACGTAGTTGTACGCCGTCATGATCATGTCCGGCGCAAATGGTGTGGGGCTCGCCCCGCCGAACACCATGCAGGCCTTGCCCACGATCGGTGCACCAACCACTGGAGGCGCACCCTCGGAGTTGACCCGGACCTGTTCCCGGTGGAACGCGGCCGCCCCGCGCGGGTCCTTGAAGAGCCAGCGGATGTCGACCAGCCGCCAGATCACTGTGTCATCTCCCATCCACACCTGCATGCCGAAGCGGACGCCTCCGTGCCGGGCGAAGTCGTCGGTCTGCTCGGTAAGCCCTTCGCCGAGCCGGGAGTCTTGCACCACGCGCAGACCGGTAAGGTCGGCAGCCCGGAGGAACGTGGACAGGAAGAGGGGTTGTGCGCCTGACATGGCTACTCCTCACAAAACGCGGTAGTCGTCGGCGAGGTTCTCCCGCCGGATCTTGGGACGCTGGCGTCCACCGGTCAGGGAAGACACCCGGACCGCGACCATCTCCGCAAGGCGAGACACGGTCGTGTCGGGAGCATCGCGCAACGCCTGGATTACTGATGCGGTGAAGACGCCGTTACGCAGCTCGTCCCGTTCGTAGGCGAACTCCGCCGAGCCTGCAGCGGCAATCACGAACGCACCCGATTCCTGCCGCAGATCAGCGAAGACCTCGCCGAGGCTGATCGCCGGCGGCGTGCGGTCCACGGCCGACAGGGATGTCTCACCGGGCAGGTCGCGGGCCAGGAACGAACGTCCTTGCGCGACACCAGCGGCCGTCTCCGACAGGGGCTGCACCGAGGCCGTGCCGAGTTCATCCTCGCCGGAGTGGCAGGTGTCGAGCAGAACCAGCCGGCGACGTGCGGGGATCCCGTCGAGAAGGGCCTCAATGTCGTCGTAGGAAATGCCTGTGGCCGCGATGTTGTCGCGCGCGGCATCCGCGGGCAGGAACGTGAACTCGGTTCCCCGAAGGGCCCCATGACCGGCGAAGAGCACGATCACGTGGTCCTCGGGCCTGGTGTCCGCGAGGAAGCAGTGGGCCGCGAGGATCTGCTCGCGGGTGGCGTCGGCGAGCACATGGGTGCGTACATCGACGAAGCTGCGTGCGGCCGAGCTGAGTTCGGCCGCGAGGTCGACGGCATCCTTCGCTGCGAACTTCAACCGCAGGCTGGTGTCCTGGTACTCCGAGACGCCCACGGCCAGTACCGTGAGGGTACGTTGCGCAGCGGCTCTCGTGTCGAAGACCCGGTAGGCGAGGCGGTTCGACAGGGCCCCGGAGGAGTCTCCGACCCAGATCTCGATCTCGTTCTCGCCGGGGGTGAGCACTACCTCGAGGCTCGCAGCCGTACGCGTCGACTCGAGCGCGGTGCCGGCCGCACCGTGGATCGGGACGTCGTTGACCGTCACGTGCAGCCGCTCCAGGTCATGATCGCCGGGTGTCAGCGTCAGGGACACCTGCGCAGTGCCGTCGGACGACACCTGGCCGGGTGGGGACGCGGTGGCGATGATCGGCCTGCGTACCGCGGGCCGCGCTACGACGCCCTCCCTGCTCATGCGTGCCAGCCGACGTCGGTGCGCATCCTCGAAGACCGCGAGAGTCTCGTCGCCTGCGTAGCCTAGACGGGCGAGCACCAGATCGGGCCTGTTCAGCTCGAGGTCGAACTCCTCGAAAAGGTGCAGCCCTGATTCGGTGCGCAGCACCACCGCCGCCAGACCGCCCTTCGTGGAGCTGTAGTAACCCTCGGGGGTGAACGCGACGGAGTTCTCCTCGTCGAGCGACAGCAGCGTCGCGACGAGCTCGCCGTCAGCCGGGTCCCATACCCGAGTGGCAGCGTCGGCCCCGATGGTCGCGAGCCGACGTCCGTCCCGCAGCCAGCCGAGCGCAAACACGTCCCCAGTGTGAGCTTCCAGCGCGTGCAGGCACTTGGTCGTGCGCGAGTCCCAGATGCGCACCGTCCCGTCGGCTGCACCGGTGGCCACGAGTGCGTTGTCGGGAGAGAACGCAATGCTCACCAGCGCGGCGCGGGAGCCCTCAAGCTTGCAGGGCTGATCCTCCCCCGGGACCAGGATGATCCCCACGCCTCGGCCCTCGTCACCCTGCAGGCCCAACCACTTCGAGTGCCCCAAGGCGAGAGCGAGCCGTCCATCGGTGGAGAAGTCCATGGAGGCGCACCAGGTCCCGAGACTGAACGTGGTCGGCGGCTCAGCCAGGAAAGGCGCCCATATCGACACGGCGTTGACATTGCCTGCGGCGACCTCGTTCATACGCGACACGGCCAGCGACTCGAATCCCCCGCCGCCTTCGGTCTCTCCCAGGACCGACGCATCGTCTGCGTCCAGCGCGATGACGCCTGATGACCACCGCGCGACCAGTACCGACGAACCGTCGGCCGAGAAGGCCACGAAGCGGGCGCCGCCCTCGACCCCGGTCTCCGTGATCGGCGGGCCGCCGGAGCGGGACCAGATCCGAACGCCGTCGGCTGCGCAGGATGCGAGCCTGGTGCCGTCGGGGCTGAAGGCTAGGCTGTTGATCAGGCCCTCGTGGGCGCGGAAGACAGTGGGTCGCGGACCCGCCGCCAGGTCCCAGAGCCGGACCAGGCCGTCCGGAGCAGCGGTGGCAACGAGCGGTTCGGTGGGACTGACTGCGAGCACGAACTGCCGCGACTGGTTCCCCGCGTAGCTCTCGATCTGAAGCCGCCCACCCAGGCGTCGCACCGAGGCTGTGGTCGCGGAGTCCACGAGGGCGACGTTCCAGCCCTCGACTCGGGCCAGCAGCCGGCCGTCGGGTGAGATCGCGTTGCACCCGCACGGCACGGTGACCAGCTCGTTGCCGAGGAAGTGGGTCCGGGTGTAGTCCCGCACTACCGGCGTGCCGTCGGCCAGCAGGGTGACCGCGCGGTGATCTTTGAGGTCCGGGGAGTAGTTCTCCGGGCGATCCACGACGGGAGGCAGGTCCCGGGTGGTCGTGACGTCACTGCGGACGTCGTACGAGATCAGCCGGCCAGCCGCGAAGACCAGGGTGTTCCCGTCGGCTGTGAACGTGAGGTTGCCAGGGTTGACGCCGGTGTCCCCGGAGTGGATCCGTCGGCGCTCTCCAGTCTCGAGCACGCACAGGTCGACGTTGCCGTCCTCGCTGATGGCCAGCAACGAACCGTCCGGGCTGAGCACCACGGTGCCCCTCGCCTGGGCCACCTCCGCCACCACGATCGCCTCGTCGCCCGACACGTCCCAGACGTGCACGCGCAGCTTGTCCCTGCCCCTCAACCCATCTGGGGCCGCCGCCACCCGACGGCCATCGGCGGAGAACGCGATGCTGTATACGGGAGATCCCACGCCCGTCAGCACGTGCCGGCATGAGCGTGCTGCGACGTCCCAGACGCGAACGTCCCGATCCCAGCTCCCGCTGGCCAGAAACCGCGATCCACCACCCCAGGCGACGCAGTAGACGGGACCACGGTGACCCCGCAAGACTCCGGCCTCGCATCCTAGCGACAGGTCCCACAACCGGACCGACTCGTCGGCGCTGCAGGTCGCGAGCTGATGACCGTCAGGGGCGAAGGCTACGTCGGTGACGTTGATGTGATGACCGGACTGAACCACGATCTGCATGTGTCCCACATCCCCGAGTGCTAGTTGGGGTCGACGACCTCGTAGCCGAAGGAAAAGTCCTGGGCCCGCAGCAGCCCGTCACTCGGATGCCGTCCGATGCCGAAGTTCTCCATGGGCAACAGCGTGGTGCGGTAGAGGCCGATGCTGTCGCCGACGGCCACCGAGAGGATCCGGTAGGCGACGTCGACGAGCTTCGCCGTGGCAGCCGCGGCGGCTACTGCGGCGGCGGCCTGGGGCGCAGCGATGGCCAGGCCGGCGACGGCGCCCAGGGCTTCCTTCGTCCCAGCGGCGTTCAGGCTCTGGGCCAGGAGGTCCGAGAGCTGCAGGGCACCGGCGCGATCGCGTGAGATCCAGATCGCGATGTCCAAATAGTCACGGACCTCGCCGTGGTAGATGAGCATCCGGTCCAGCGAGAGCCGCTCACCGTCTCGCACTCGCGGGAACGTCTCCGTTCGGGCCTGGAAGACTGGCACCGTTGAAAGGGCGGTGTTGTCTGCCCCGGCCGATGGCCCGGTGACGATCAGGGTGTCCAGCCGGATGTCGGCGTTACGCAAGGCGCGGTTGCGGTGCACCACGAGCTCACGGATCCTGATCGCGCATGTGGCGGACGTGGCGCCGCGCGACGTAGCCAGCCGCAACGATGGATCGGGGCGCTCGTCGACGAGGAAGCCCGAGCCCCCGGAAAAAGCGGTGCGTTGCTCCGCGCGCGGGTGCAGCAACAGGTCGACCGGTCGAATGCTCCACTCCGGTCCACTCGCGAGCGTCGACTCGGTCGCGAGGTCCCGGCGACCACCGCCGTCGAGCTGGGCGAACCACTGCTGGAGCGCAGTCCCGCCCCTGGCGTCACCCTGCAGGCCTTCCTGCTCGAGCACCGTGAGGTCCTGCGGCTCGGTGCTGACCACGACGATCAGCGTCTCCTGCCGGGGCCCGTCGGAAGGTACGTCGGGCCAACCCAGCTCGAGCCCTACCAGGTCGCCGTTCTCCAGCCGCCCGACCCAGCGCTCCCGGTCCTTCTCGAGCCGGATTCCGCTCGGGTCGGAGTTCGTCACGAGGGTGATGCGGCCCGCCGTGCCGATGTCGAACAAGTGGAACCACAGTGGCCGGGTGCCGCGGTTGCACAGGCGGGCGTAGAGGCGCTGGCCTACGAAGACGGCACCGCCCTGGGCCAGCTTCAGGGGCCGTCCGTCCTCGACCACACCCACGTCGACCTCGAACGTCAGGTCCAGCGAGGGCGTCGGTGCACCCGCGAGGGAACGCAGCGCTGCCGCCCTGGCGAGTCGGTCCAGGTCAGCGGTCAGCTCGGCGATACCGGCGCTGAACGAGATGGTCCGCGGTTGTAACAGCGGTCCCGTGCGATCGGACAGCGCCACGAGATCGCCTTCGACCGTGACAGTGAGGGCAGACACGCCGTCACTCGGATCGGCCATCCGGACGAAGTGGGAGCCACCGATCGCCTCCCTGATGGCGGTCGCGCATGCACCCGTGCCCGTCACCTCGACCGGCAGTCGCGGCAACGTCCGCGTGACCGGCAGGGCAACGGCGGACTCGGGTAGGTCGGCCTCGCTCTCGGCCAGGTCGACCCGTGCCGTCGCGTGGGTCCCCCCTGAGGAGGTCACCGTTGCCTCGCCGACCCGGTCGACGTCACTCACGTGGATGGAACCCGCTCGCAGCAGCGCAAAGCGGTCGCCAATCTCGATGCCGGCGAGTCGGCCACCGGGCAGTGAGACCCGACCGTCGGCCAAGCGTGTCACGGGCAGTACGCCCGCGGGAGCCACGTCGGTGCTGAAGGCGATCCGTCGACTCGGCCCTTCGGCCTCGGGCCGCTGCCACACGGTCCTGGCGCGGACCCGCTGCCGGACGGACTCCAACAGGGCCGCCCAGGTGAGCGGCAGGTCGGTGGCAGCCGCCAGGACCTCGACCAGCGCGTGGGTGAACAGCCCTCGTCGTCGGCCATTGTCGTCGGTGTATTCCATCGCCGATTCCTCGGCCGCGCACGCCACGAGCCGCACGGCACGCTGGTTCCCGGCGGGATCGTGGGCTGCCCGCTCGAGGACGCCAGGGTCGAGGGACGCATGGTGGGCCGTCACGTCGGCGTACATGTCGTGCACGCGTGCCCGCGGCACCAGGTCTGGATCTCGCGACATCCGCGCGGAGTGGCAGCAGTCCAGGATGGTGGTTACATTCTCGGCGCGATCGGTGAGTTGGGTCTGCAGTGCGGAGAGCTCCAGCGCCGTGATGCCGCGAAAGTCCCCCGGCCTCGACTCCTCGATGTCAGTCGGGCAGATGAACTGGTAGGCGGTGGGAGTAGCTCGGTCAGGCAGCGTGCCGTTCGACGGGTTGTGCAGGACGCGGCCACCGTGCCCGGCGTAGTAGAAGAGCGATGAGTCGCTTGCGTCGGTCGCCTCGATCAGGCGCTGGTACGCCGCGAGTACGGCTGTGCGCGTCGCAGCGGCATCCTGAATGCGGTCGACAACAAAGCCGCGGCCGGTGAGCAACTCGGACATCGCGTCCAGATCAGTGCCAACTCCGGTCAGGTTGCTGCCGGAAGCTCCGATTAGTAACGCCCGTGCCGCCATCAGGCTCCCCCATACGCCAAGGCGCCCGCTTCGAGGCGCGACAGCAGAAGATTTAGTCTGCCCACCGCGACGGACGATGTCACGTAGCCGGTGACCGCACGGGACATCTGGCCGGATCTGTCGCTGATTTGGTGATGCGCGACGGTTAAGACGCCATCCGCTTCCGAACGTGATTCTTGGTTCGGGCTGGGTGGGCATGAACGTCCTCTGGCGACCGGAGGGAGGGGGCAGTTCGTCTGCTCGCGTCGCTTGTGGAGGTGGCTGGTGCAGTGTTCCCATCCGGTCATTTTCTCCATCGGTCGTAGACACCTGCACCTCTGAATGGAACGCTCGCTACAGAGCCTGGGAGGGCCACGGAAGACCGTTGCCGTGCCGTGCGCCCCTTCCTTTTCTGCGGTGCTCCATCCGCTCAGCCGCTCCAGCGCGAACCGACCCATCGCCGAACGCGTGCCTCGCACGAGCCGCTCATCTCGCCATCGCACGACGCCTTCGCAGCAGCCGCACAGCATCGGACAGCTCGAACGATGCATCCGCACGTCTGGTCAGGCAGGAGTAGAACTCGCCCCGGAAGCGTGACAGTTCGGCAAACGGCTCCTGCCGGACGGCATGGTGCAACAGACTCATCCCCGCGGCCTTCGTGCTGATTACGTGTATTCCTTGGTCGGAGCACATGATCAGCCGAAGGCCGTCTGCACGTACGGGAGTTACCAACGCGAGTGATCAAGTACGACGAGCCGTTCGAGACCCGAGGTTAAAGATCAAGTTAGTGCGATGCACCGGAAATTTTGGTTGCTATCGCCTAGCCAGAGTCTGTCCAACGCCTCATCCAACGCCCCGTGCGCCGCGCGCACTTCGCCAGCAGGCCCGGACTGACATCCCTACATCGCGGCACTGACGAGCGAGGCCGCGACCTTCAGGCGCCGCGTGTCGCTTTTAGGTCACGTCGCACATGTGACAGCTGTGACCAGTGACAGGCCCGGCTGCACCAACGAATGATTTCGGCCAAGTTGTGGCGTGCAGCTGTACGAAAGGTGTTCCCCTGATGGCAAGAATCCGCCTCACGGCGGCGATATCGACTGGATTGCTGGTGGTGGCCGGTGTCGCGCCGGCCGTCGCCGCAGCACGGGCGCCGGCCAGCGACCTTGTCACTCGTTCCGTCTCCGGGCAGAAGGCCCGCTCCGCGACCGTACGGCTGGTGACCGGCGACCAGGTGACCGTGACGTCGCTGCCCGGCGGACGGCGAACCGCGTCGGTGCAGCCCGGCCCCGGGCGCGAGCACGTGCCCTTCGAGACGTTCGAGGGCGACGACAAGTCGCTGACCGTGATGCCGTTCGACGCCCAGGGGCTGGTGTCCGCCGGGACGCTGGACCGTCGGCTCTTCAACGTGACCGCCCTGATCTCCCAGGGCTACGACGAAGCTCACACGTCCGCGCTTCCGCTGATCGTCTCCTCCGCGCCGTCCCGGCAGGGAGCCAGGGCCGGCGCACGGGCCTCGAAGGCCGCCGCGGACCTTGCCGACCGGCTGGTGGCGCTCAAGTCGACGCACTCCCGCACCCTGGCGAGCATCAACGCGCGGTCCGTGCGGGTCTCCGGCAAGGACCTGGGGACATTCTGGAAGACGCTGAACCCCGGTGAGAAGTCGGACGCCGCCCGGGCCGCGGTCACCCCGCGGATCTCGCTGGACGGCAAGGTCAAGGCCATGCTGGACCGCAGCACGGCGCAGATCAACGCCCCCACCGCCTGGAAGGCCGGCTACGAGGGCCAGGGCGTCAAGGTGGCCGTGCTCGACACCGGTGTCGACGCCGACCACCCCGACCTGGCCGACCGCATCGCGGAGGCCGAGGACTTCTCCGGCAGCGGGAACACCGGTGACCACTTCGGCCACGGCACCCACGTCGCCTCCATCGTCGGCGGCACCGGCGCCGCCTCGGACGGCACCCGGCGCGGTGTCGCGCCCAAGGCCGACCTGCTGATCGGCAAGGTCCTGGACGACAACGGCTACGGCAACGAGTCAGGCATCATCTCCGGCATGGAGTGGGCGACCGCCGAGCACGCCAAGGTCGTCAACATGAGCCTCGGGGCGCCCGAGCAGACCGACGGCACCGACCCGCTCAGCCAGGCCGTCGACAACCTGACCGCCTCCACCGGCACGCTCTTCGTCGTCGCAGCCGGCAACTCGGGTCCGGATCCGTACACCGTTGGCACGCCGGGCGCGGCCGACTCCGCGCTGACCGTGGGTGCCGTCGACCGCGACGACTCCCTGGCCCCCTTCTCCAGCCGCGGCCCGCGCTTCGGCGACGAAGCGGTCAAACCCGACGTGACCGCCCCGGGGGTGGGCATCGTCGCCGCCCGCGCGGCCGGCACCACCCTGGGCGACCCGGTCGACGCCAACTACGTGGCGCTGTCCGGGACCTCCATGGCCACCCCCCACGTCGCCGGCGCCGCCGCGCTGCTGGCCCAGCAGCACCCGGGCTGGAGCGCCCAGCAGCTCAAGGATGCCCTGATCAGCACCGCGCACACGGTGCCCGGCACCAAGGTGAGCGAGCAGGGCGGCGGCCGCATCGACCTTGCCGCGGCCATGGGCCCGATCACGGCCACCGGCTCTGTCACCCTCGCCCCCCTGACAACTGGCGGCACGCAGGGTCAGCAAGAGGCGGCCACCCTCCACTACACCAACACCGGCGATCACCCGCTCACCCTCTCCCTGGCCGTGAACCTGGCCACCGAGAACGGGCGGGTCATGCCCGACGGAGTGGTCAGCCCCGACTCCAGCACCGTGCAAGTGGCCCCCGGTGCCACCGCCGACGTGCCGCTGCGCACCGACTCGACACACGCGGTCCGCGGCAAGTTCTACGGATACGTCATCGCCAAGTCCGCCGACGGCACCCTGCTCGCCCACACCACCGTCTCCCTCGTGGTGCACGCGCCCCAGCACCGGCTGACCGTGGTCTACCGCGACCGCAACGGCCAGGTCGTGCCCGGCTGGCTGCCGAACATCTGGGGCCCCGACGGGTTCGTGGGCTACACGGACCGCGACGCGGGAGTCGCCGTCGTGGAAGAGGGCACGTACTACCTCAGCGCCGGCTTCTACGACCGGACCGATGACGGCGAAGAGGCCGGCCAGATCGCCGACCCCGAGGTGAAGGTCACCCAGGACATGACGGTGACCCTGGACGCCTCGAAGGTCACTGAGGTGAAGATCCGCACGCCTCGCCCCGCCGAGCAGCACGGCGTCCTCAGCACCACGTTCTACCGCAAGATCGACGGTCAGGGCCTGATGCAGGGCGCCCTGTTCTTCGACACCGTCAAGCGGCTCTATGTCAGCCCCACCGCCCAGGTCACCGACGGTGTCTTCGAGTACTCCTCGCGCTGGCAGATGACGGCCCCGCAACTGCGGGCCAAGGTCTCGGGCAGTTCGCAGCAGTTCGCGCCGTACTACCAGGTGACCTCCCCGGTCTTCGGGGACCAGGGCGCGCGGCTGACCGCCGTGGCCGCCGGCCCGGCGGCGGCGCCCGACTTCCGCGGGGCTCGCGGCAAGCTGGCCGTCGTACGGGACGACAACTCCGCGTGGTACGACCGACGGGATCTCGCGCAGGCCGCCGCGGACGCCGGGGCCAAGGCGCTGCTGGTGGTCCAGCCCGAGGGTTTCTCCGACTGGACCCGGTGGCAGCCGGACGGTGGCCGGATGGCCCTGCCCACCATGCAGACCTCCTGGAAGAACGGGTCGGCTCTGCTGGAGCGCATCAAGCAGGGCACCACGACGGTGGAGTTCTCCGGTACGGTGCGCAGCCCGTATCTGTATGACGTGATGCAGGTCTCGAAGGGCTCCATCCCCAAGCAGGTGGTCTACACCGTCTCGGATCGCAACACCGCGGAGGTCCGCAGCACGTACACCCGCACCGGTGCCTCGTCCTGGGCGAGCGAACAGCGTTTCGCATGGCGGCCGTTCCAGGACACCGCGTGGAACCAGTACAGCCGCTACGTTCCGGTGGGACAGGAACGCGTCGAGTACGTGAGCGCCGGAGACACGCTGTGGCAGCACGTCGTGCACCACAACATCGTCCTCGATGTCGACTTCCCGCTGTCGGCCGGCATGCACGACCTCACGCACACCTACCAGCCCGGCCAGCGCGCCACGGAGCGGTGGTTCGGAGCAGTGGTCCGCCCGTCGATCCCGCGTGGCAAGGGCCTGTCATCGGTGCGCAACGGCGACACCCTGTCGGTGTACGTCCCGGAGTTCAACGACTCCGGCGCCGGTCACTGGTCGTTCGCGGAGGCCGACCCCTTCGGCGGAATCGGCGGCGGCCCCGGAGTGTCTTCCGCGGCCGACACGTCCAAGGCGGTGCTGTACCGGAACGGTGAGCAGATCGCCACGTCCGACGACGGCGCGTGGGGCAACTTCGAGGTGCCCGCGGGCAACGCCGAATACCGGCTCGACCTGACCACCGCCCGCGCCTCGGACGACTGGCGCTACGCCACCGACACGCACACGTCCTGGACGTTCCGCTCGGGCACCGCTGCCGAAGCGACCCTGCTGCCGCTGCTCCAGCTCGACTACGGCGTACCGGTCGACGCACAGAACGCGGTGGGACGGGCGCGGGAGCACACCCTCGGCCTGACCGTCCGCATGCAGGACGGCATGGCCGCCTCGCGCGGCGTGAAGCTGAAGGTCGAGGCGTCCTACGACGACGGGAAGACCTGGACCACGACGCGCACCTCACAGCAGGACGGCGACGGACCGTTCACCGCCGCCGTGGAGCGGCCGTCGAACGTGCACGGCGACGCGTACGTGACGCTGCGGGTGACCGCGACGGACTCCGCCGGCAACAGCGTCCAGCAGACCGTGAACCGCGCGTACCTGCACCGCGGCACCGAGTGAGCCGTCGGCAACGCTGACGCGGATGATCCCGACCGAACCGCGGCGGGTGCGAGGGCCATGCGGTCCCTCGCACCCGCCGCGGTGTGGACGTTCCTCCGTACCTCGATGGACAACACCGTGACCGCCGCCCAGCAGGGCGGGGTGCGGCACGTCGTCATTCTCTCGGTCCTCGGCGCGGACCAGGTGCCCGACCTCGTCCGTTGCCGCGCGCGGTCGGCATGTCCAGCCACCGCTCACGGGGAGGTCCTCACGACGAAGGGCGACGTCTGTGCCGCGCCGACCCGCTACACCGACACCATGTACATCACCGCACCCGGCTGGGGCGACTCCGGAGCCGGTCACGTCGGTGAGGCCTGCGCCAACTTCGACGTCAAGGACTGGATGTCGCTCGACCAGGGCGCCCAGCAGCTCGACTGGGGCAATGCCGAGTGGCTGCAGGTTCCGGCGCTCGCCGCGGAGCGGCTGCCGTACCGGCTGGTGGTCGACAACGACCGGGGGCCTGGGCCGACCCGTACTCGAGGCAGACGCTGACCGAGTGGAACTTCACGTCTGCGGCCACCGGGACCGAGTCGACGGAGTCCCTCCCGCTGATCCAACTCGACTACGGCATCGACACCGACGAAACCGGCCGGGCCGATCGGCATGCCGACCTGACGGTGACCGCCTCGCACCTGCCTGGCGCCACCGCCGCCATCGGCAAGCCGTCCCTCGAGATCTCCTACGACGACGCGCCCTGGAAGCGGTGCGACCTGACCCGCACCGGCGACGGCTGGCGGACGAGCCTGCGCGCACCGAAGTCGGCGGGCTTCGCCACCCTCGGGGTGACCGCCCGGGACGACGCCGGCAACGCCGTGTCCCAGACGATCACCCGGGCGTTCGGCCTGCGCTGACGTCACCGACGGAGCACGAACCGGGCGGGGCCGCGGTCGGCGGCCCGGCCCGGCGGCATGCTCGGCGGCCGAGGAGCCACCCTGTCGGCGGTCGACGCCGACGCCGTCACACGATGTGTCGGTCAACGCTTGCAACGCGGTACCCGCCCGGGCGTACACACACCATCGGCGCCCGGCCGGTCCGCCGCGGGCCGGGCTGTCCGTTCCACACCTGGCGACGGTCCGTGTCGAGGTCTTCTACGACGACGGGCAAAGCTGGCGCCGGGCGAAGGTGACCGACCGCGGTCACAACGCCTTCCGGGCCGGATCGAGGGGCCGTTGCGGATCGCTCCCGGTTCCTGGGTGATCCTCCGCATCACGGCGCGCGACGCCGCCGGCAACTCGGTCGAGCAGACCGTTCAGCGCGCCTACGCCCTGCACCGGTAGCGCCCTCCGCTCCTCCCTGTGATGTAGTACGGTATTCAATCATCGAGTTCAATTATTGAATCCCGGGGGTCGAGGAGGGGCATTCGTGGTATTCGAGGCCGTGGGAGTCTCTCCCGAGGAGGAGTCCGTCTATGGGCTGCTCGTGACGTCCGGCCGCGCTACGACGGCGGACCTCGTCCAGCGGGCCCGTCTGACGGAGCCGGAGACCGAACGGATCCTGACGTCACTGACGTCCAAGGGCCTCGCCACCCATACGGACGCGACCCCCCGGATGTTCCGGGCGGTTCCCCCGGACGTGGCGCTGCTGCCCAGGCTGAAGCGCAGCGCCGACGCACTGGACCTGGCCCGGGTCGAGGCCACCCGGCTGGTCGAGTCCTACCGGGACACCATGCGCAGGCACGACGCCGGCCAGTTGCTGGAGGTCATCACCGGGGCCGAAGCCCTGCGTCAGCACCTCAGGCAGATCCAGAGCGGCGCACAGGACGAGATGCTCTGGTTCTGCAAGGCCCAGTACGTGGCCATGCCGTCGGGCAGCAACGCCGAGGAGTTCCAGGCACTGAGCCGGGGCGTCCGTTACCGGGTGCTCTACGAGAAGGCGTTCTTCGACGACGAAGGCGCCGTGGACAACGTCGTCGCGCGAGTACGGGCCGGCGAGGCCGCCCGCGCCGTACCGAACCTGCCGTTGCGCCTGGCGATCGCGGACCGTTCCGTCGCCGTCTTCCCTCTCGTGGCCGGCGGACCCCACGGCAGCCCCGAGGAGCCCACCACCGCGCTGGTCAGGGACAGCAATCTGCTCGCCGCTCTGATCGCCCTGTTCGAGCGCTACTGGGAGGTAGCCGTCCCCCTGAACGTCGACGACGCCGGCGCGGTCTCGGGCACCGACGGCGCCGGGGGACCCAACGCCCTCTCCCCCACCAACCACAAGCTGCTGTCCCTGCTGGTGGCGGGAGTCGCCGACAAGGCGATCGCCTCGCAGATGGGGCTGAGTCGACGGACCGTTCAACGCCGCATCCAGGGCATGATGGAGGACGCTGGCGCGACGACCCGAATGCAACTTGCCTGGCAGGCGGCACGCCGTGGATGGCTGTGAACCGGCGCGGTCCCGAAGGCCGCACCCCCAGCAGGCGCCCGTCGCACAAGACCAGTCCGCCGCCATCAGATCCCCAACCGCAGCGCCTTCCAGGAACACGACAACCGCCCCACCCGGCGGCACCACAGACGCCTCGAACGCGCCCCCTTGTCCGGCCGCGCCGCGCATCGGACGCCGCCCTGCCGGCGGCCAGGCGCGCCGGCCCCGCTGACGCGCAACTCCGGTGACGGCGCCCGCGTCCCCGGCTGCGTCCGCGCCACCCACGCGCCCGCGGGGCCGCACGACCGCGAGCGCCAGGAGCACGAGCACGGCGCCAAGCAAGCCAGGTCTGCCCCAGGTGCCATGGGGGCACTGCTGATCGGCTGGGCGGGGTTGTGACGTCCACCGATCAGCCGGGGCCTACACTGCCAGCCGCCGCTTCGGTGTCGACCGACCACGGTCGGGTGCATCCCAGGCAGCACCGGCAAGGCGGCCCTGGAACCGCCGAGAAGATCGCCGCACAGGTCGGAGTCAGAGGTCGCCGTCGCCTTCCTGGGCGGTCGCCGCCAGCGACTCGGCAACCGCGCCGGGTGGCAGGGCGGCGAGGTCCCTCCCGGCGACGGCACAGCCGAGCGGGCCCGCCGATACGCGGATCTCGGCGACGACGGCCTCGCGTACTTCGAGTCGACGAAGCTCCAAGCGAGGAGATCGAGTCCCTGTTGGCGGACGTGCAGGCAGCGGGCCCCGGTGACAACTTTATCGCCTGGACGCGCCAGCGACTGGCGACACGGCACCCGACCTGTTGAGCAGGAGCCAAGCGACGTCAGACACTCAAGCGGCAGTTGGCCGACTTCGCGGCCGCCGGCCTCGCGCCCCTGACCCGGGTTGTCAAGCGGCAGCTGAATAAGATCCAGTACCGGCGTCGCCTGATCGACGGCTGCCTCCTCCACCGGCCTGACCATGAATGACAACGCGATCAGACCATCGGACTCCACGAGTTCAAACTGGGTAACGGCCCCGGAGGCCCCTTGCATGTTGCGAGATTCGGCTGGTTAGAGCGTTCGCGCCTTGCGGTAGCCAGTCTCGTCCCGCAAACCCGCCGCGGGTGCCCCCAGCAGCCGCTGCGGCAGTGATCACTGGAAGGGGCAGCCGGGGTTCGGCGCATCCTCCGAGAACGGGGCGCCGTGCGGCAGGACGTAGAGCACGTCCAAGACGAGGGGCGTGTCATCCATGTTGCGGCCGATGTGGACGTAGCCGGCTCCGGCCGGTTCCTGAATGGCGCTGCCTTTGGGGTACACGCCGTCGGAGGCGCAGGTGGAATCGAAGTGGCTGAGGGTGCCCTGCTTGACGATGCCGTACAGCGGGCCGTCGTGGTAGTGCCAGCCTGTGCTCTGCCCGGGCGGGACGGTGATCTCCCGCAGGGTGTAGTCGGTGCCGTTCACGGTGGTCTGACGGATCACGCGGGCGGTGACCCCCGGTCCCGGAGGCGTGGCCTGGGCGGTGCCGCAGACCAGGACGGTGGCAGCGGTCACCACCCCTGTTATGGCGGTACGGAGAGCGTGGCGCATGCGGGACCTCCTGCAGGAACGAGAGCCGATACCGCCGTGAACATAAGGCTAGACAGGGTCTGTTGGGGCCGGAACCCACTCATCCGCAGTCGACCTCGGGCGGTGGCGCCTCATGAGGGAGGAAGATTGCCCCGGCCCGTCACTCCTCGCCGCTCTCCTCGGCAACCTGGTGGAGTGTGCCGCCGGTGCGGGCCGAGCGGGCCCGGCGCGGGTCGGGCGTACCGTGCCCGCTCGCCCGTCCGCTGTCCTTCTTCGCAAGGCCCAGGTTCCGGACTTCCGCCGGAAGACCTGGCCCTTCGTCGTGACGTGGGGCTGGTGGGCACAGACGGATTTTCCGAACCGCCGACATCTGCTTTGTAAGGGCGGCGGCCGGGAACGACCCTGGCGCGCAGGTCACTCCGGCTCTGAAGAGCTCGCAGGTCACCGGTGCACCTCTAAACCGCGCCACGCCCCCAGGAAGAAGAAGACCGCCACCGCCGGCACGATCAAGCCGATCACGCGCAAGCAGCATCCGGGAGACCAGTCCGCTGTCCGCACGATCCGTCACAGCCACGCGGTGCTCCGCGGATTTCACGTGTTCTGCGGCGAGCCAAGCAGACGCCTTGTGTCCGCGCGGGGGCACGTCTTTGCGTCATGGGCTTTGTGTTAATCGGGTTGCGTGGGGTGTTTGGCGGTAGAGGACTGTTCGGCCGGTTCGGGTGCGGGTGATGAGGCCTGCTCGGTGGAGTACGCCGAGGTGGTAGGAGACGGTGGCGGGGCTGAGGTAGTGGCGTGCTGCGAGTTGTTGGGTGGTGGCTGGTTGTGTGAGGGCGGCGAGGAGCGTTGCGCGGGTGGGGCCGAGGAGTTGGGCTGTTTGGGTGGTGGGTGCTGTGGGGGTGATGGTGTCGGTGATGGTCTTGTCGCGCACGGGGTGGATGAGCATCGGGGGTCTGGTGCCATCATGTGTGGGGTCCACGGCTACGGCTGGTTGGGGTGCGACGAGGGACGGTACGACGATCACCTGGGGCACGGACAGTGCGATCTGGTATCGGCTTTCGACGTGCAGGGTGCCGTCGGCCCAACGGATGTCGGGGTGCAGGGAGTTGAAGAGTGCGGCCGCGCCGTGTCGGGCCAGCACGCCGGCGCATCGGTCGACTTCTGCGTCGAGGGCGTTCTTGGCGGCGTCCCAGTGCGGGGCGAAGGCCAACTCCCAGTAGCGCCGCATCTCATCCGCGACCTGTCTGGCCACGTGTGCACCGCCCCGTGCCATGGCCCGCCGCACTCCTGGCGGCAGCTCGGAGCCGGCGAGGCCGCTGCACGGCCGCCCGTCGCGCAGCGCTCGCAGTTCGCCCAGGACACGCTCGGGCGGGGTGCAGCGGACCCGCTGAAGCTCCTCCTCGACGCTGGGGGAGGGCTGAACGGGATGCGGGCTGAGGAAGTCGGGCACGTACCCGCCTGCGTCCAGGGCCAGTTCGGACAGCAAGGGCAGCTGGGCCCGGCGCAGCACGCGTCTGGCGCGGGCGGCCCACGGGGCGGCGCCGGGGGCCGGGCGCATGCCCCAGGGCAGCAGGGTCGCGACGACCTCGTGCAACGGTGAGATGGCGAAGCGGGAACGGGCGAGCCCTGCGGCGTCCACGGTGAGCTCGATCAACGAACCTCCCGACCGTCCAGTCCTGTTGGCTGTGCGCCCCGTCCCTTCGAACCTGCTCGAATCATGGCACGGAACGTCGCGGCGGCATGCCGGATTGGCGCAGCCTGGTGGCCGGCCGCTTGATCGCCGATGGAACCGACGTTCAGGCGAGCCAGGGGGCGATTGGTGCAGCAGACCCTGCAGGTCATCGTCGGGGAGGTGGATGGATGCGCGTCATGACACGTCTGCTCTGTCTGGGGGCTTCGGTGCTGCTTGCAGCGACCGGCCAGGCCGTTCCCGCGGGTGCTCGGGACCTTCCCGGGGTCTACGTCGTCTCGCACGATCCCGGCATTCTGCCGGAGGGAGTAGCGGTGGAGCAGGACGGCACCGTGTACGTGACCTCCAAAGGCACCGGCCTGTTGTTCAGGGGACGCATCGGTGACGCCGAGCTGCGGCCTTTCGCCGCTCAGGGCATCGCCGATCGTCCGAGCGCGCTCGGGGTGCACACTGATGCCCGCCACCGCGTCTTCTCCGTCGGCGGCTCGGTTCTCACGGTGCACGACCGAGCCGGGCGGCTGGTCGCCCGCCGCATGGCCGAGGACGGTCCCCTCGGCGCCGCGAACCTCAACGATCTCGTCATCACAAAAGACGCCGTGTACGTCACCGACTGGGCCAATCCCGTGATCCACCGAGCCGTACTGCGCGCCGGTCGCCTGGGCCCGCTGCGACCCTGGGTCGACATCCGCAGCGCTGCTCCCCAATTCCCGGCGCAGTACTGGCTGCTCAACGGCATCACGGCTGACCGCACCGGCAGGACGCTGCTCGTGGCGTCCAACGGCACGGAGGCGGTGTGGCGGGTGGACGCCGACACGAAGGCCGTTGAGGAGGTGCAGCTCGGCGGGTCGTCGTTCGGGGCGGACGGCATGCTGCTGCACGGCCGCCATCTGTATGCGGTGCTCAATTACGGTGCACCGGCGGGGGTGTACATCGCCCAGCTGAGTGAAGATCTCCGCACCGGGACGGTGAAGTTTCAGGTCACCGGTGACCGGTTCGACCTGCCGACCACCCTCGCTCGTCACGGCTGCCGCCTCTACGTCGTCAACAGTCAGCTCGATCAGCCGCCGGGGCATCCGCCCTACACCGTCTCGGCGCTCTCCGACCCCACCTGCCGGTAGCCGGCGCCGCACGGTGACGAGGAGCAGCCGGCAGAGAGCCGGATTGCGGTCGGGCGGCGTAGGCAACGGACAGCGACCGCCCGGGACAAGCCGGCGAACAGCCCGCCATGCGCAGGGTGACGCTGCGTCGGGGGCGGGCGTCGGTGGTCTGCCGCCGCGCGGCCGGCCGGCATGACCAACAGGATGGCCCTCTGTCCGCAGGGCCGGTTGAGAGGAGCGCAGCCCCAAGCAAGCAGAGCAACCCACAAGTAAAAACCATCCAGAAATGACAGATAGGGAGAAAGGCCTCATGAAGAGCGCTCTTCGGTTGATTCTCGTCGCGGTGGTCGCCGCGTCGTCGCTGGCGGCAGTCGCACCCTCGGCCAACGCAGCCAACCGCGGCTACGCAATCTCCCGGGGCACGACGATGTACAAGGGCGACTATCTGCACAGGGACATGGGCGGCTGGGCCGTAGAGCTGATCATGCAGCCGGACGGAAACCTCGTTCTGAAGGCGACGAACGGGCACGTCTGCTGGGCGGCCGGCACGAACCCCAGCGGATACAAGGCCGCTTACCAGAGCGACGGAAACTTCGTCGTCTACAACAGCAATGGCCGGGGGTTGTGGGCGAGCAACACGGTCGGCGCCTCGTGGGACACCGGTCAGACGGTCAGCATCAACGCTCAAGGAACGCTGTACGTGGGCTACAAGAAGATCTCGACCTGCTACTGGAAATGACGCCGCGCTCGAGCTACGCGCGTCACCTTTCAGTACTCCGGTCGTCTGACGGCGTCCTCGTGGATCCCGTTGAACATCCGCTGCCGCGCCAGATCCGGTACTGCCCGGCCCGCACGGCGGTGGCGTCACCACTCGGGGCTTGATGCCTCCAAGGCGTTCGTCCCCGTCCTTACTGCGCCCGGCAAGAGGCCGGACACCGCGCATGCCGCACCAGCAAAGGAGACGTACGTGATGAAGAGCGCATGGGGGAAGATCATCGCTGTGGGCGCTGGAGTGGTCGCGCTCGCCGGCGTAGTGCCGGGGGCGGCGTCAGCCGCCCAGCAGGGCGCGACTCAGATCTGCCAGCTTCCCGCGGCGACGTTGCACTACAAGTACTACACGTCCAGTGGCACGATCGCTGACTGGTCCAAGAACTGCAGCGGCAGCTACTCCCTCAACTCTTCCGGCTACAGCATCCAGGCCGGCGGTTGGTCGGGGTACGTCTACTTCAGCGACGGGACGTCCAGCGACTTCTGCGACGGCCAAACCCGCTACCTGGGAGGACGGCGGGTCATCAGGATCTACATGGCCGAGGCGAAGATCGAGGAGTGCGTGCGCCGCTGAAACGTCGGCGAGCGCGGCGGCATCGACTGATGCCTGGCCTCGTCGCGGGTCGGCGAGGCCACCGGTTGGCCCGGTTCGGTGCGTGAGCGGGCGAATCCTTGAGTGCCGGACGTCAGCGCGGACACCTGACGTGGCCCAGACCATGATGGTCTGGGCCACGTCTGCCGTTGTGCCGTCGCGGCCTCGGATGCGGGTGGCGCCTGCGGCATCCGGTCGATTACGGGCGTCACCGCGTCGACGACGTCGTCACAAGCGAGTTCTATGGGCGGTCAGGGCCGGCGGGTCGCGTTGGCAGGGCTGGTGCGGCATCGGTTGAACGTCGCTATGGGGAACTCGTTGACGGGTCAGCCTGGCTGGCGCCGAAGACAAGCTCGTTCACATGGATCGACAAACTTCCGGCGGTACGGCGATCAACCTCGGCATGCCACGCATAGCCCCAGCTCAATTTACCCAGGTGGAGGGAACGGCTTCGCTGGCACAATCACTGGATGACCAGCAATGACATCCGGTTCGAGTGCCGGCACCGTGGCGACGGCGGCCCGCTCGTGATCGTCCCCCGCATCGACGGAGCACCACTCACCGAGCTGATCGACGGGTTCGAGATCGCGGCCGGGATGCAGCCCGCAGGCGGCGCCTACGGCGGTCTGATCCCGGAGTTCTTCCGGTTCGGCCGGATGCAGGATCACTTTCTCGGACGGTCCACCAACGTGATGGGGCCGAAGACACCCGTTCTCGGTTGTGAATGCGGCGAATGGGGATGCTGGCCCCTCATGGCCCGCATCACCGCGACGGCCAACCTCGTGATCTGGAACTCCTTCGAGCAACCCCATCGCAAGACCCGCGAGTACACGGCATTCGGTCCGTTCCAGTTCGACCGTCGCCAATACGATGACGCCCTGCACGCGCTGAACGCCGCAATCGGCCCCGACGAGACGTAATCCGCACCCGCTACCGATAGTTCAGAGAAGCGGGTCTGCCATGCGCACCAGACAGCACCAACAGGTTCCGAGTGGTTGTGAAGGACCGCGATGCCGCTGAGCAGCCACCGGACTGTTGCTGTGCACCACACGTGATCCCCGATGTGATACGCCTTCAGGTCTCGCATTGAGTCGAATGGGGCTGTCGGCGCGCCCGTCCACCCTTGAGCTAGTGCGGTAGAAGCGACCTCCTCCGAGACTTTCCCCAGAGGGCGGACTGCTTCAGCAGCTGACCAAGCGGCTCCTGGAGTCCGCCCTGGAGGGCGAGATCACCGACCACCTCGGCTATGACAAGCGTGATCCGGCGGGCAAAGACGGCGGCAACTCCCGCAACGGCAAACGCTGCAAGACCGTCCTGACTGACGTGGGGCCGGTGGAGATAGCCGTGCCCGGCGACCGGGACGGCTCGTTCGAGCCGAAGATCGTCAAGAAGCGGCAAAGCGCCTGACCGGCGTCGATGAAATGGTGATCTCGCTGGCCGCCGAAGGGCCTGACCACCGGCGAGGTCCAGGCCCATCTTGCAGAGGTCTACGGCGCCGACGTCCCCGCCAGACCATCTCCACCATCACCGACAAGGTCCTCGAGGGTAGCCGAACGGCAGAGCCGACCCCTCGACGCCGTCTATCCGGTGGTCTTCGTCGGCGCCATCCACGTGAAGATCCGCGACGGCTCGGTCGCCAACCGACCCCTCTACGTGGCCCTGGCCGTCACGACCGAGGGCCGGCGCGAGATCCTCGGGCTGTGGGCCGGTGACGGTGGCGAGGGCGCCAAGCACTGGCTGCACATCCTCACCGAAATCAAGAACCGCGGCGTGAGCGACGTGCTCATGCTCGTCTGCGACGGTCTCAAAGGCCTGCCTGAGGCGGTGGAGACGGTCTGGCCCCGCACCACCGTGCAGACCTGCGTGGTCCACCTGCTGCGGAACTCCTTCCGCTATGCCGCCCGCCAGGACTGGGACAAGATCGCCAAGCTTCTGAAGCCGGTCTATACGGCGCCGACCGAGGAGGCCGCTCTGGAGCGGTTCGCCGAGTTCGCCGACTCCTGGGGCCGGAAGTATCCGGCGATCGTGAAGCTGTGGGAGAACGCCTGGGAGGAGTTCACCCCGTTCCTGCGGTTCGACACCGAGATCCGCAGGATCGTCTGCACGACGAACGCGATCGAGTCGGTGAACGCTCGCATCCGCCGGGCGGTCAAGGCCCGCGGACACTTCCCCAACGAGCAAGCCGCCCTGAAATGCGTCTACATGGCCATCATGTCCCTCGATCCCACGGGCAAGGGCCAGGCCCGCTGGACCATGCGCTGGAAGACCGCGCCGAACGCCTTCGACATCACCTTCGACGGCCGCCTGTCGGCAGCCCGCCAGTAGCCTCAACTACCTCAGTTACACCGCTCGTTTGACAGACCCCAGAGTGAACCGCGCTCCGTGGCCGAAGTCGCCACCGCACTCGGCCAGGCGCATCCCGAGCGCGGTATCAAGACCACCGTCGTGCGCACCACCCTCGAAGGACTCGTGGCCAAGAACCAGGCCAAGCGCACCAAGCAGGGCGCCTCCGTCTTCTACACCGCCCCCGACTCGGCCGAGCAGACAGCCACACCGGCGAACGACGAGCAGTCGTCGGAGCAAGCCGAATGAGCCGCTGACAGTACGCGGCGGAAAACGGCGCTGGCCCGCCGTGCGGGTGCGTTGGCCAGCAGCACGCGCCGGTCTCCGCACGACCACCTGACACGCTCGCCACCCGCCAGACCCTCGCTCACTGGCCCAAGGAAGGCAAGATGCGGCGGGTGCCGCAGACGCCTTCAACCGGCCTGTCGGCGACATGGTGCGAGTACTGGACCCCGACCACCTCTACATCTGTGTAGTGCGCCAAAGCCTCGCCTACTGGCAAGAGCGGGCGGGTGAGGCGTCAGGTACGGATGGACGACACCAACCAGCCCGGAACCGGTCTGCGATCTGCAGATCCAAGCGGGTCGCAAAAGTCCCCCGCCGGAGCAGCTACGGGTCGAAGGGTACCGCCAGCATCCCGCGCACGTACGGGGGTTGCGCGGTTTCTGGGGAGGGTTTGTAAAGTGCTCAACTGCCCCGTGGCGTGTGCCCGGGTGTCCGTTGCAGGGGGGTCGTCGCGTGAGCCAGTACCAGCCCGGGCCGTGGGCTGTTCGTCCGCCTGAGCCTGTCCGCATGCCTGATATCCGCCCATTGCACAAGCGCAAGCGCGTGTGGGTCGGCGGCTTTGCGCTCCTCGCGGTCGGTGCCGCGTTCGGCGGTGGTAGTAATTCCAGCGCGGCCAGTCCCGCCCCGCGCCCTACGGTCACCGTCACCGCGACCGCCACGAAGACGGCGGCGCCGGCCCCGACGGTCACCATGACGAAGGCAGCAGCGCCCGCCCCGACGGTCACCGTTACCAAGACGGCCAAGCCCGCGTCGGCGGCCACGTACGAGTCAAGTTCCAGTTCCTCGGGGAGCAGCGGCGGTGGTTCGTCGTCGGGCGGCTCGTCGAGCTCCGGCGGTACGTCTGACGCGGCTGGGGCCACCGCCTTGTGCAATGACGGCACCTACAGCTACGCCGCTCATCACCAGGGAGCCTGCTCCCATCACGGCGGTGTCGCCGTCTTCTACAGGTAGCAGGCGCCGCAGCGCGGCTGCTGAGCTGCGGCGCTGCGGCTGCGGTCGGGGGAAATGGGGCAGCGCCGGGGCAGACGCGTCGGCTCGCCAGTCTCACGGGTGGTTCCCGCCGGAGCGCGGCCAGGTGTTGGGCGGCCGGCGTGCGATGTGGCAGCGGAGCGGTCGTCGTCGAAAACAGCGGGCCTGCGTGTAGATGGAGAACGGAGAGGAACCATGGCTTTCGGCTTTCGTGTGGGTGTGCCGGGGATGAGCGTGCGGGTCTCGACCCGGGGCGTGCGCACCTCTGTGGGACCCCGCGCGGCGCGCATCAGCATGGGCAGCGGCGGCACGCGGATCTCTTCCGGGGTGGGCCCGTTTTACGCCTCCAGTTCCCTGGGCGGAGGACGCCGCCGTACCAGCACGAGCCGTACGACCCGATCGCGGGCCGTTGCCCCCTCAGCAGCGCAGCTGGAGCGTGCTCGCCGACAGGCTGCGCGGGCCCAGCAGGAGGCGGAACGCGATGCGGCGATCGCCGAGTTGAAGGAGTTGCGGCGGCAGACGACCAGTGTCCACCTGCAGTCCTTCACTCCGGCCCGGCCGCCGGTGGTACCGGGGCCTCCGGAGCTGGGCCTGGCCTGGGCCCTGGCTGAGGCCCAGGCCCACCACCTGGCGGGGCTGGGCCTGTTCGCCCGAGCCGAGCGGGCGGCGGCCAAGCGGAGGGCCGAGGAGGACGCCCCGGCCTACCTGGCCGCCGAGCAGGCCCGTCTGCAGGCCGTCCACAGCGAGTTGGCCGCCGATGCCGGTCAGTGGTGGCAGGCGCTGCTCGCCAACGACGAGGAGGCTGTGTGCGAGGCGGTGAATTACGCCTTCTCCGACAACCCCGCCGCGGGCTGCGCGGTGGGAGTCGACGGGGAAGTGCTGTCCGTGGTGATGCGGCAGCAGGACATCGACTCGCTGCCCGACCAGACACCCGGAGTCACCCCCAGCGGGCGCCCCACTCTCAAGGCCCTGAGCAAGCGGGACCGCACCTTGTGGTGGCTCACGTCCATGGGGTCGAACGTCGTTGCCACGCTCAAAGAGGCATTCGCCGTGGCGCCCGGGATCATCGCCATCGACCTTGCCGTGCTCACGCGCCTGCCGGACACCCAGCGTCTGGGGTTCGTGGCCTACGGCCGCTGGACGCGCCAGGCCATCGAAGCGGGCCCGTGGCGGGAGACGACCGACGCACTGCGGTTCCTCGACATCGGCCAGGACGTCGCCTGCTCGGTCACCACCACCGCTTCCGGGAACCTCTCCAGCGCCATCAAGCCCCTGGACACCAGCCGGCTGCCCGGCCTGCAAAGCATCCTCGACCACGCCCAGGACGACACCGGATCCGGCGATGGGACCCTGGCCGGCATCGACGGAGACCTGCGCGCCAACATCCCTGCCGCCCCCTCCGCTCCCCTGCCGGATCCCTACCGGATCCGCCCCTTCGCCGAGTGGAAGAGCCAGACCGCTCCTCTGACGCCGCCGCCCGCTTCCGCGGCGCCGGCACACACTCCTGCGCTGCCGAGCCACGCCCCTGCGACCGCGCTCACCCCGGGACAGAACCTGGTGCTGCCCGAGGATACCTGGCAAGAGCTGCGCATCGCCTTCAGCTTCGCGGGCGCCGACGCCGACCTCACCCTCTTCCTGACCGACACGGGCGGCCAGGTCACCTGCGACGAGGACTTCGTCTTCTACAACCAGCCCTCCGCCGCCCACGGCGCGGCCCGCCTGCTGGGCAAGCAGACCGATGGCCCGCACACCGTCGAACGCGCAGCCCTCCACCTCGCCGCCCTGCCCGCCCACATCCAGCGCGTCACGATCGCCATCAACATGGACGTCGACACCGGCCTGACCTGCGGCGCCCTGACCCACGCAGCCCTGTACATGGACTGCGCCACCGGAGCCGCCTGGACCTTCCAGCCCCCCGCCGACCCCGACATCCGCGCCATGGTCATCGCCGAGCTGTACCGGCACACCACCAACGGTCAACCCGTCTGGAAACTCCGCGCCATCGGCCAAGGCTGGGCCGACGGCCTCGACGCACTCGCCCGCGCCCACGGCGTCAACGTCACATAGCCAGACGACACGCTGGCCGGCCCTGTCCTGGCAAAAGACGCGTCCGTCCACCGCCGAAACCCGGCGCGAGATCCTGGGGGCAGTAGTGCATTGCAGCGGGGCTATGCCCACTCCAGCTGGCCCGGCGTTTCTCCCGCGAGGGCGGTCAACGTTCGAGGCGCCACACTCGCTGGGGGACGACAGTCGCCAGTAGGCAATGTCCAAGCCACCGTTCACTGGCGCCGCTCGCCCATTAGCTGCCGGGCCGGGCGATGGCCCAGCCCGGCAGGGGCTGTTTGCGCGACCGGTAGACCCGCGCGAGAGCCTCGCGTGCCTGCTCTGCACCGTCGTGAGTGATGCGGTAGAACCGGCGGCGCGGACGGCGGCTTCCTCGTGTAGAGCGGATCTACCACCCACAGCACACCTCGAAATCACACGGGTTTCAAGCGGTCTCGCCGCGCCTTCCGCTTCGTCGCGGATTGTTCGCCGAGAGGGCCGGATTGCCGGGCGTGACCGTCTGCCGGCGTGGTCGATCTGACGGCGGTGGGGCCGGTGGTGCTGGCCCTCGTTCGTGGCGAGGCCGCGGTGCGATTGGGCGTGCTGTCGGTATCGGTCGTGCTTGGTGTTCGCCTTTGCGGCTCAGAGTGTGATGTCGGCTATGTTCGCCTGGTTCCCACCATGTCTGTTATGTCGGCTTCTTTGGTTCCCGCCGGGATCGATGTGGTGACGCGGTATCTCGACCTTGCCGGTGTCTGCTCGTGTGCGCTGCTGGGTGGTGCTGTGGCTCGCACGGCGGGCCTGGACCTGTTCGGGTTCTTGGTGGTCGGCGTCGTCTCCGGCCTGGGCGGAGGTGTGATCAGGGATGTGCTGCTGCAGCACGGTACACCGGTGGCGCTGACCGACTACGTCTACCTGGCGGTCGCCTTCGCCGGTGCCGCGGTCGCTTTTCTGATCCGGGTCAGTGAACAGTCCTGGACCCGGCTCTTCACTGTGCTCGATGCCGCGGTGATCGGGTTCTGGGCGGTCGCGGGTGCCAACAAGACCTTGGCGGTCGGCCTGGGCTGGCTCCCGGCCGTCATGCTGGGCACCCTCACCGCTGTGGGCGGTGGCGCCCTGCGTGATGTCATCCTCGGCCGGGTGCCTGCCGTGTTCGGCGGCAATGGCCTGTATGCCACCGTCGCCCTGGTGGTCGCCGCGGTCACGGTGCTCTGCTCGTACCTCGGGACTCCCGGGGTCGGCATCGGCCTGGGCGTCGCCGTGGCCCTGGTCTTCCGGCTCACTGCCGTGCACGTCGGCTGGAACCTGCCCAGCGGCCTGGACTGACATCCCCGTTCCCCACTGGCCTCGCTGATGCGGCGCCGCGCTCGTCCCGCCACCGGCCCTGGGGGTAAGTCGCACTCGCGCAAGGAGGAACCGTGAGCGACAGCGACCGCACGGTGCTGGCCGGCCTGCAGTCCATCCGCTCCGATCTGGAGGACCTCTACAAGGACCTGCGCAGAAACCCCGAACTCGGCCTGCGGGAGCACCGCACGGCCAAGAGGGCGTCCGCTGCCTTGCGGGGCTTCGGTTACGAGGTCACCGGCGGCATCGGCGGGACGGGGGTGATCGGGGTTCTGGCCAACGGCGAGGGGCCGGTTGTCATGGTCCGTGCCGACATGGATGCCCTGCCGGTACGTGAGCAGACCGCTCTGCCCTACGCTTACACCCTCACCGTCACCGGCGAGGACGGCACCGAGCAGCCTGTGATGCACGCCTGCGGACATGATGTGCATGTGGCCTGCCTGATCGGCTGTGCACGGCTGATGGCCCAGGCCAAAGACGCCTGGCGGGGCACTTTCGTGGCGCTCTTCCAGCCCTCGAAGGAGAACGGCGACGGCGCCCACGCCATGATCAACGATGGTCTGACGTCCAAGACGCCCCGACCCGACGTGGTCCTCGCCCAGCACGTCCTGCCCTATCCGGCCGGTTACGTCGGCACCCGCTGCGGACCGTTCCTGCCGGCCGCGGACAGCCTGCGCATCACCGTCCACGGCCGGGGAGTACACGGCTCCATGCCCCAAGCCGCGGTGGACCCGGTGGTGATGGCCGCGATGATCGTCGTGCGCCTGCAGACCATCGTCTCCCGGGAACTGGCCGCCACCACCCCCGCAGTCGTCACCGTAGGCAGCATCCATGCCGGCACCGGCCCCAACGTCATCCCCGACAGCGCCGTCATCCAGCTCAACGTCCGCACCTACGACGACGCCTCGCGCACCCACGTCCTGAACGCGATCGAGCGGATCGTCAAGGCCGAGTGCGAGGCCTCCCGGTCGCCGAAGGCACCCCGGATCGAGAAGATCACCTCCTTCCCGCCCACGGTCAACGAGGAAGCCCCGACCCGGCGCGTCGCCAAGGCATTCGCCGCCCACTTCGGCGACGACGCACACACCATCGACCTGCAGACCGCCAGCGAGGACATGAGTGAGATTCCCAAAGCGTTCGGCGCGCCGTTCACCTACTGGGGCATCGGTGGCATCGACCCCGGCCTGTATGCCCAGGCCGCCGAGAACGGCAGGATCGCCCAGGACATCCCCGTCAACCACAGCCCCACCTTCGCCCCCGTCACCCAACCCACCCTGGACACCGGCGTCAGCGCCCTGACCGTCGCAGCCCTCGCCTGGCTCGGCACCTGACAGCACGCGCGGTTCTCCCGGCCGAGCGTCACTGCCACGCCCTCGCAGACACGAAGCCGGCGGATCACACATCCGGGCCGTGGCCGCCCGCAGACAGCCTCCTCCGAGATCCTCGCGCCGCTCACCGAGCCGGTCACGGATGCGGGGATCCCCGTCCCGCCGCTCACTGCGTCCTGGCGATTTCCCGGAACAGTCAGAAAGCACTCCACGGGAGGGCTTCTGCCCTCATCTCATTTGGTGAGTCTGCGATAGCAGATGAGTGTGCAGGCGATGCTGGTGAAGGCCAGGAAGTGCTCGGCTTTGCGCTCGTAGCGGCGGTGTAGGCGGCGGCAGCCGGCGAGCCAGGACATCGGACGTTCGATGGTCCACCGGTGGCGGCCCAGCCGCTGCGAGGACTCGACTCCCTTGCGGGCGATGCGGTGGGTGATCCCGCGCTGCCGTAACCATCGCCGCAGGTGGTCGTAGTCGTATCCCTTGCCGGCGTGGAGCTTACCCGGCTTGCGCCGTCGTCGGCCGCGGCGAGAGCGGATCGGCGGTATGCCTTTCACCAGAGGAATCAGGGCCTGGCTGTCGTGCAGGTTCGCCCCCGAGATCCCGACGGACGAGGGCAGACCAGTCCGCTCGGTGATCAAGTGGATCTTCGAGCCGTACTTGCCCCGGTCGACAGGATTCGGGCCCGTCAGGTCCCCCTTTTCAGGGCCCACATGTTCACCGAGTCGATCACACAGCGGGACCAGTCGAGCTCGCCGCGAGAGCCGAGTTCGTCCAGGACCAGGCGATGGAGCTTGGCCCACACCCTGGCCTTCGTCCACTCGGCGAAGCGTCGATGGGCCGTCGCACCCGACGGCCCGAACGACGCCGACGGCAACTGCTGCCACGTGCAGCCAGACGTGGCCACGAACACGATCGCGGCCAGCACCTCCCGGTCGCCATGCCGACGACGGCCACCACCCTGAGGCCGCACCGGCGCCTCCGGCACCACTCGCTGGAACAGCTCCCACAACTCGTCCGGCACCAGCCGCTCAACGATTCCCACCACGACCGACAGCCTACCCAGGCAGCCAAATGAGATGACGTCTAAGGAGGAAGCGGTGGACGGGCAGAGAGATGGGTCCTGCGCAGACCGGCAGGGTGCGGACAGCGGCGGCGTCCAGTACCGGCCGGATGACGTGCTGAAGCTGGAGTGTCCTTTCACCGAGACCACGGTCACCGATGTCTCTCGCTTCTACGTCTCTGTACCCTCTGTCCCCGGCGAGCAGCCGGCAGCAGCGTGCAACGCCTACCTGGACAAGGTGAACAGCCTGTTGTGTGCCGCCCAAGATGAGCATGAGGTTGCCACTCAAGATGAGCATGTCCGGGGTTGAGGAAGGCCCGCCGGGATCTTCCGACGGGCCTTGTTGATCTTCATCGTGTCACTGGGATGCTCGGGGTGCCGATCTCTCCGTCGAGGTTTTGGCATGATGCTCGGATGATCGTTCCGATACCTGCTGTTGTTCTCCCAGGCTGCATGAGCCAGACCGACCAGCCTGTGTTCGACCTGGCCAACGGCTATGAGCTGCGCCCTTGGTGCCTTGATGACGCCAAGGTCCTCGCGGACTCATGCCAGGATGCGGACGTTCAGCACTGGAATCGGCCGGGGCGGCTGTCTTTGGATGACGCGCGCGACCGGATCGTGCGCTGGGAGAAGCGCTGGCGGACGGATAAGGCAGCAATTTGGGCGATCGCCGAACCGGGCGGCGGCAGCCCGGTGGGCCTGATCGGTCTGGCCGACTTCGATCTCGACGGGGGCAGTGCCGAGTTCCTGTACTGGTTGCTCCCCGCCGGCCGTGGTCGCGGAGCCATGGTCGACGCGATCGTCCGCGTCAGTCGTTGGGCCTTGGAAGACTTGGGTCTGCATCGTCTCCGGATCACCCACTCCGTCGCCAACGCCGCCTCCTGCCGGGTGGCGGAGAAGGCGGGGTTCGCTCTCGAAGGGACGATGCGAAGCGCCCTGCTGCACTCGGACGGCTGGCATGACGAGCATCTGCATGCGCGTGTCCAAGGCGACGCCTGGCCGTGGTGAGGATGCTGGGTCGTTCGGCGGTGACCTCGGCGACCGCGGCGCGGGCGGAGGACTCGTCGACGATGGACTTGTTGTCGGCGTAGGCGGACAGCAGGGCCTGGACGGCGAGGTTGTTGACGGCGCGGGGATAGCCGCGGGACGTGGGTGATCGCGTCGTCGGAGAACAGGGTGTCGGAGCGGCCCGCGAGGGCGAGGTGGTGGGCGAGGTAGCTGGTGGTCTCCTCGCTGGTCATGGGTGGCATGTTGCAGCGGGTCGCGATCCGCTGGTCGAGGGCGGCCAGCATGCCGAGTTTGATGGTGCGCCGCAGGGTGGGCTGCCCGACCAGCAGGCAGGCCAGCGGGCCTCACAGCTTCGAGTTGTTCGTGATCGAGTAGATGGGCCTCGTCGATGACCAGGACGGGGATCCGGCCCCGTTCGGCGTGTTCGGTGGCCAGGGCGTCTGCGGCCTGCGGGATCAGGGTCGAGCGGTGCGGTTTGGGGACGCCGCCGAAGCGGGTGACGGTGGCCTGGTGGATGCCCGCGCCCCCGACAGCCGGGTTGGGCAGGTAAATCACCGTATGCCTCGGGTGGTCGAGCGCGTCGAGGGCCGCGCGTACCGCGACCGTTTTGCCGGCCCCGACCTCACCAGTGATCACGCCGAGGCAGCGTTCCCCGATGCACCACGTGATGCGGGCCGCGGCCTGGGCGTGGGAGGAGTGGCGGTGCAGCATCCCCGGGGCCAGGTCCTTGCCGAACGGCATGACCGTGAACCCGTAATAGCCCTGGATCTTGTCTGTCAACGTGAGCCTCTCTCCAAGTAGTTGAGGAAGTCGTCGAGCTCATCAGCCGCCTGTTCGGCGCGGCGGTGCAAGGACAGCGCGAGCATCACGGCCCGCCCGGCCAGGGGCGGCAGCCCCTGGCCGGGGCTCGCGGTCAGGCGAAGAGCCAGGTCGAGCGCCCGGTCCCGCAGCCGGCGGGCGGCGTGCTCGGCGTCCTCCAGCTGCCAGACGCGCTCCTGGACCGGGTGGCTGCCGGTCACGCGTGCCTGCCGGGCTCGTCCTGCCGGGGCATCAGGGCGGTGTAGTCGATCTTCTGCCCGAGCTCGGAGGTGCGGGCGGTGTCGATCAGACGGAGGTAGTCGATGCCGGTGGACGGCGCGGGCGGCGCCTCGGGAATCTCGGGTCTGGCCTTGGGATGGGCATGACGGGAGATACGGTGCGGGACCGCGAGGCCGAACGGCCTGTTCTGGAAGCGGACCTCGATCTCCGCTAGGTCGAACGGGTCGAAGATCAGCTCGACCTTCCGCCCGACGAGCGCCGGGTCGACGTTGTAGATGTTGCTGTGGAGCGACACCGTCGCGCGACGTCCTCGTTCCACCACCAGCCGTGCTGCACCGGCCGCTCGGCTGCGAGCAGCAGGTGGTAGCGGCCCGGGCCGGTCATGCGAGCCGGATCCCTCTCGCCTGCCCGGCGTACGGACGATTGCCTGCTTCGTCTCCAGCTCGACCAGCTGGTAGTGGACGCTTGAACTCCATTGCTCCGCACGGAGTCGGGAGCTGGGGCGCACTTTCCTGATCGACGTGGAATGGCTGGAAATCGCGGGATCACGGTCCGGCGCCGTGCCGGCCACGGGAACGTCGGGGACACTCCTGCTCCCGTAGAACATGTCACGGCGTGTGTCGAACGGGGAATCTCCATGCAGCGGCTCAGGTACGTCCTCGCGGGAGTCGTCACAGCGGGTCTGCTCAGCTCTTGCGTCGGCGGCTCGGGGCACGGTGACGGAGCGGGAGAGACCCACAAGCCCCCGGTCGGCGCAGAAAAGACCGGATCCGTCCCCCACGGTCAGTCCGCGCCCCATGACCGCCTGTCCGTGCCCAGCGTGTACGACACCTCCCACGGCTGGGAATCGGACATGATGGGGACCCATCTCTTCCTTCCGCACTCCGCGGCCGTCGCCGTCTTCCAGCCGGCCGCGAACAACGGCGATTTCACCGTCATGGACGCGGCCACCGGCGCAACGAGGTGGACGCGGAAAGTCAAAGGCGTCGGCATGATGTCGGCCCTCGTGACGACCGAGCAGGGCCAGGACTATCTCGTGGCCACGTCGTCCGGCACGACGGGCGAGGACGCGGTCAGAAAAGGCCGGGACGTCACGACCCTCGACATCTTCAGCGCCAAGGACGCGGACTCAGGAGTTGTCACGCTGGCGCACCATCTCGAACTGCCGGGCGAAGGCACCGTCACCGACGGGGGCGGCGGCCTGCTGGTGCGGTTCGGCGACCAGACCATCGCGACGGTGGATCCGGCCACCGGGGCGACGAAGTCCTTCGACCTGACGAAGATGAAGCCCCCGGCCGACGAGTGCCATCTGCGCTTCGCGTCGACCAAGGCCGTCGCGGTGACCTCGCGTGGACCGCTGCTCGCCACGGACGAGCAGCCCAAGGCCCACTACTGGGTTCCCGGCGTCTGGTCGGGCGGCGCCCTGACCACCGAATCCGAGAACAAGCTCTTCATGACCCCGGTCCGCACCGCCCTGTTCGCCCTATGGCACGACGACGGGGCCACGCAGGACACCCTCGCCGTCCTGGACCCCGCGACCGGCAAGGTGCGGGCGAAGGTGAACTGCACGGCGGACGCGTTCCACCGGAACGAGGACGCCGCCAAGAGCGCGTCGCTGTCCGCGAACGAGCGCTACCTCGTCCAGGACGACGCCGCATTCGACCTGGAGAAGGGCACCGGCCGCTGCTTCGGGGACACCGCGCAGACCAAGGCCGTCGACTTTGACGGCATGACCGACGACGGCACCGCCTTCGGCAGCACCCTCCCGGTGGACGACTCGGAGGAACGATCCCCGGTGGTCGTGGACATCGCCACCGGAACGGTCAGGGCCGACCGGTACGAGGTGACGCCGTTCGGTGACTTCGCCGGCTACGGCCTCTTCCTCTACAACGCCGACGACACGGACACGGACCTGAGTGACTACAAGGTGGTCGCCTACCGGCACGCCCGGTGAGCTGAACGAGCCGAGCGAGGTGCATCCGATCTCCATGCACGCTTCGGTGACGGTCCGGTCGCTGCACCTTGACAACGCCTTCGCACGCTCAATGTGGCGGTCATTACCCCAAGTCGGCGGTCCGCGAGGTGCTCGGGGAGCGCCGGCCTTCGGGGTGGGTGCTGGCAAAGGTGCGTGAGGGGCGGGGCCCGGCTCGGGGTGTGCTGCACACGCCGGACTGCGAAGAGGCGCCGCACGGCGCGCCGCTGTTCGATGTGGAGCACGCGCTGAGTGCCGTGGAGAACCCGGGGCCGAACGCCGGGGGGCGCAGGCGGCCGTCGTGGGACGCCAGCACGCTGACCAGCCCTAGTCGGGCGTTGCCGTGGCGTCAGCCGGTCCCGTCAGGAGGACGTCGGCCAGGTGCTCCCAGACGATGTGACGGCCGTCGTGCCGCTGGAAGACCAGTGGCAGCGTCGGGAAGCGTCACCTCGCTGCCGTCGAGGTCGCTAAGAGGGCATTCACCCGCGGCCAGGGCGGGAAGTCGGCGGGCAGCGCCCGCCACTTGATGCCGTTGTCGACGAGGTAGCGCACCGCTTCGATCATCTGCCGGTGGCAGCAGCCCTCCGGCCGGCCGCCCCGGCCCGCCAGCCATCCCGGCACCGGCAGCAGATCCCGCACCAGTGCCCACTCCGCATCGCTCATGTCCGAGTCGTACCGGGGCCGGCGCCCCGGCCGGTCGGCCGCGTTCCCGAACCGATGGGCGAGGCAGTCACACCCAGGAGTGGACGAACTGGACTCGGCGACCAGGACCACGCGACACTTCGACAACAGGGCCTCTTGCTTCTCGCTGGACTTGACAACCGCGAGCTACCAAGAGGCCCTTCTTCTATGCGCCCTCACCGGCCGACTCACCCGAACCAGGTCCTTGTTCGAACCCCTCCGACCACACGGACGGATAGAGAACGGCCAGTTAGAGCTTCACTTGGCGGCCTTCACCACCAAGTGGCCATCACCATAGAGTCCCAGCCCATGGACTGGTTGGCCCCTGTGAACACGTTGATCGGCGCTGGAATCGGCGTCGGATCAACGCTTCTTGCTGATCGCCTTCGCTGGCGGCGTGACCGTGCGGCTCTCAATGAGGACACGCGCCGACAGACATACGCAGCCTTCATGGGGGCGCTGTCGGACGTGTACCAACGGCTGAATGTGCTCGCCCGCGATGGGCGTCCGGCAGAGGAGGCGCAGCCGGCAGCCCACGAAGTATTCGCATCGGGTAACTTGTACCCACTGCGCTACGAAATCGCCCTGATTGCCCCGTGGGAGGTTATGGATTCGGCCAATCAGGCATTCTGGAGGGTCCGCGACCTCCGTGACGTGGTCGCGACTGGCGCAGGCAGACAGACCCCGGACTTCGGTCGGCACCTGCATGCTTATCTCGCGGCGGCAGAGAAAGCACAGGTGGCCATGCGCCGCGATCTTGGCACCTCGTGGCATGAGGACTCCGCCCGCATGCCGGAGTAAAGCCCGGCCTGCCGCCGACACTCAACCGCTCACCCGCCAAGTGAAGGGCTCAGTCACATCCGGGCTCGCGGGCCGTTCGGGGCACGGGCTGCTACAGGTCGAACTCCAAGTGCTCGATGTCCGTGAAGCGGACCTCCTCCAGCTGGCCTGCGCGGCGGCCGTTGTCCTGGAAGTACATCTCCTTGAGCCCTTCCGCGGCGATCTCCCGCATCTGCTGCTCGGTGGCGCCCTGCTCCTGGGCCTCGAAGAGACGGGCGGCGTAGCGGGGCGGCAGCGCCACGGTGAGGTGACGGAGCCGGTCCTCGTCGGTGGAGCCGATCGGCGCGGTGTAGCCGATGCGGGCTCGGGTGTCGATGACGATGCCGTCGGTGGTCGCCGCCCTCCGGCGCGCCCTGGTGCGGATCTGCGGCTGCCACCGCTTGTTCACCTCAGCCTCCAGGCGGGCGGCGAGGTCCGGGCGCGGCTTTTTGATCTGGTCCTTCACATACCGCTCGACGGTGCGCTGGGAGATCCGCAGCATCTGGGCGACCGGTTTGGTGCCCTTGAGCTGCTTGACCAGGTACCGCATCTGCGCGGGCGCGCTTTTCGGCGCCGGGCGGGTGAACGCCTTCCGCACCGCGGCGTCCAGGCCGTCCCCGAACATGGTCATCGCCCTCTCCTACTCCCCGTCGTCGACGTCGGTGACGGTGCCGTCCTTGATGTACCGGGCGAGGTTGAGCTCCGGGGCGTTGAACCGCTCGCGGACCTCCTCGCCCCACAGGACACTCTGGGTGCCCTCGTGCTTGACCAGGCCCGGGTTGATGCCGAGCCTGAAGCCGCCCGGCAGCGGCTTGCCGTCCCGGTAGGGCAGGAAGTCCAGCGGCGATTCACCGTTGGCCGCGTAGACGACGCAGTCGGACAGAATCGCCACCGGGTACTGCCCGGTGAACGCCGCATGCCTGACGATCTTGCGGTGCAGGTTGATCCGCGTGCGGGAGATGACCGCCGCGCGGATGTCGGGCCGCCACGTCGGCCGGGACAGAGCCCGCCACGGCTCGCCCGGCCGCCAGCCCTCACCACGCGGGCGCTCGCGCAGCTTGCCCAGACCGCCCTTGACCGTCGCCTTGATCGCCGAGACGACGATCGCCAGCTGCGCATCGCGCTCCTTGCAGCCGTCCATGGCCGCCAGGAAGTCCGCCGGCTCCATGTCCGCGTGCACGCCGAGGTCGGCCATCGTGGCCAGGTACGCGTCCCGGAGCCGGTTGTACCAGCCGTCCAGATAGCGGCCGTTCTCGTACCGGACCCA